>NZ_JARDJH010000040.1:0-43197 GCF_039907755.1 Pseudarthrobacter sp. CC12
CATCGGGCAGTTTTACTGGCCGTCAGTGGGCACTTTCGTGGCCGCCTATGGGCAGTTTTTCATGGCCGCTAACAAACGCGGACGCTGGAGGAAATCCCTGACGTGGTCCGCTCCGCGGCCGCTGCCATATCCGGGCAGCCGGCCGCTTTTTTCGACGTCGTCATAGACTTCTAGCAGGACCGCCGGGTCCAAGTTTTTCCTCAACGGGAAGAGCCGGTCCTCAACAGCGAAGACAACAGCTTAACGACGCCACCAGTCGCGGGCCCCTACAACCTTTGAAGTACCCGACGCCAAGTACACGAAACCGGGGATTGGGGCGCTGGTGTTATTACCTGGTTTCTGGGACGCCCTGCGCGGTCATCGGCCCTCGCCTTTATCCGGACGCCGGTCCATACTGACCTCATGGCTGATGATGAAGGTTTTTTGGCCCCGGGTGAAGTCTTCTCTCTACGAGGCGGAGCTGGCGCTCCACAACGGTGACACCGGTCCACGCTGGGCGATTTGGTCCCGTAAGGAGCCGGTGAGCGTCCTTGGTGCCTGGCGCAGCGCCTTCGGGCAGCAGGAACTCGGCGATCTGTTCAGGAGCATGGGCCGGCAGTTCTCCCATTGCACTTCATACAGATTTGAACTGCAGGCGTATGGAGTCTTGGGCGACACGGCCTAAACGGCCGGACTGGAACACATCTCAGCCTCCGTAGACGGGGAACCGCGCACCTACGTCCTCCGGGCGACATAGATCTACCGCCGCGAAGGCGGCGAATGGAAGGTGGCCCACCGTCATGCCGATACCGCGAACGGGTGATGGACCGACATTAGCGCGGTCTTTGGTAACGCTTTCGCTACAGCGCCTCTCATGCCTTGCACGTCATATTAGCAGCATGCTTAGTATGGATGCAGTCGATCGGAAACGGCTGCGAACGGGGAATTGAGAAGGGTGTGCTCAGCGAACGGGGCGCACCTTTTTCATGCCCGCTTCCCGGCCGCCCGACACCGCCCGGGGACAACCCATGCGCTGATGCCGGTTGTCCGTTCATGACCCGGAGTAAACGCAAGGCGCCCTGCGCTGAGTGGGTGCTGATGCGCCGGAGGGCATCACTGCCCCGAAGACTGTGCGGGAGCCGGTGTTGCACAATCCGTGGTCCGGCACCACTTGGCCATCGCCGCCAAGCAGGAGCCAGGCGTCACAGCCGAGCCTCAGGCCGGCGAACAGCAGAATCGGCCAGCGGGCTGGGTTAGGCAGAGCTGCGGACGAACCACTCCACGCGGGCTACCTGGTCTTCTGTCAGGCCCTGGTCGGGGTCCGGCTGCTCCAGGTGCACCGGCTGGTCGTGCCCTTGCGCCCAAGCCCGGGCGTCCGGCCCGAGGACGTCATCGACCCACACGACGGAGTCCCATCCGGCATCCTCCGCTGCGCCCATCCTGTACAGCCACCGCTTTACCGAGGTCAATTTCGGCGTTGGTACGTCAGCGTCAGCCTGCCGGAACACCATGGTGACCCGCAGCGGCTCCGTGTCGAGCTCCAGCTGAGTTTCCAGTGCGGCGATCATGTCGGCGGGCCAGGTCGACACCCAGGCGATGCGTCCGCTGCGGGCCAACCGGCGGACCAGGGCGCGCTTATCGTTGGCGAGACGAACCAGCGGTCGGTCCCCGCCGCTGCCGGGGCATACGGCCGGGTTGAGTACCCCGTCGACATCCAGCAGGATGACCGGCTTCATGATGCTCCCAAGTCGCTACGAATGGGTAAATTCTATATTCCGGGGCAGATATCTACGGGCAGGACGCTCGGGGAAGGTGTCCCGCAAACCGGGAACCAAGGCGAGGAACGGTGCCAGCGGGCCCCCAGCCGCGAGCTCCAAAGGCACATCAAGACCGGTTGCGGCGCCTGCAAAGAGTTCCACTTAGCGCTGCAAAAAGACCGCCATTCCCAGGACGCCCGCGCCAAGGGCCGCACCGCCGAGGACGCCGCCTGTCTCGTTGGCTGGAGCCGCGCAACGCTCTACCGCCACCAGCAAGCCCATGCTGCACGCGAGAGCACCACGACCTAGACCGGGGTCCACGCGCTGAAGGTTCCGGCTTTCGGCCTCCTTAGCCAGCGCCAGGGTCTACTGCTCGGACCTCACTTCGCTCGGGCTGTAAAGGCGTCTTTCCGTTTTTTGCTGCTGTCCTGCGGATCGTACGTGCCCGCTCCACCGGTTCAACCGTCCTGCGGACGGCTGCGCAGCTGATGCCTTGTGTCGGCGCTTCGCTTATTTCCTCCCACAAGCCATCAGCTGCTTGCCCTTCGGGTTGCCCCGGTTCCGTCGGGCACAGCTACGCGCTGCTCCGCCAGCAGGCAAAAACAACCTGTGAGTCTTGCAGTGGTTGGTCTGGGACTAGCTGGCAGTGTTGATGCCGGTCGTTCTGCCTGGTGCGTGACTCGAAAAACAATTTGCCCCTTGAGGGTGCGTTTCCCCCGACTTGTCCGCGCTGGGTGGAGCGGCCGGTGT
Organism: Pseudarthrobacter sp. CC12; assembly: GCF_039907755.1. Lineage (NCBI taxonomy): Bacteria > Bacillati > Actinomycetota > Actinomycetes > Micrococcales > Micrococcaceae > Pseudarthrobacter > Pseudarthrobacter sp. CC12. The sequence continues at coordinate 2,487 of NZ_JARDJH010000040.1, forward strand.
TGGCCTGTCCCACGTCGGTGGCTTGATTAGAAGCTTGCCCAGCCTTTGCAGGTTGTGGCTCATCACAGTTTTGCCTCGGGGTGACTCTTCCCAGGTTCAATGCCGGCCGTCATGCGGCCTGTCTTGTCCGTTCGAAAGGAAGGAGGGTTGCAGCGTTGGCTATCGTTGCTCAGACCCGCCCGTTCGTCATCGGCGTGGACTGCCACGCCCGCACCCACACTTACGCCGTCATTGAGGCCACCACCAGGCGACAAGTCGCGAGTGAGCAGTTCCCGACCACCCCGGCAGGGATTTCCCGCGCACTTGCCTGGGTAGGCCGAAGGACAGACGGAGATATGGCATGTTTATGGGCAATTGAGGGTGTCGGCACTTATGGGGCACGTCTGGCCAGGGCAGTAACCGACGCCGGCTATGACGTCGCCGAAGCCCCACGGATGGACGCCCGGGGTCGCCGGGGGATCGGCAAATCCGATCCGCTGGACGCGGCAGCCATTGGAACCGCTGTCCTGGGCCTGGAGGAGTCCCAGCTCCGAGCTCCCAGACGGGATGAAGGAACCCGTGCCGGACTCAGGATCCTCAGCGCAGCCCGCGATCAGTTGACCCGCGACCGAACATTGAATGTCAACGCACTCCTTGCCTTGCTTCGGGCACATAATCTGGGAATCGACGCCCGTAAGCCGCTGGTTCCCGCCCAGATCGCCACGATCACCCGGTGGCGGGAACGACAGGAGCCGGTCGAACTATCAATCGCCCGCGAAGAAGCCGTCCGGTTGGCGCGCCGCGTCCTCGAAGTCACCACCCAACTGTCTGCGAACCAGAAGCGCATGACAGAGCTGATCCAGCAAAGCCCCGCTGCGCCGCTGTTGGAAATGGTGGGTGCCGGGGCTGTCACAGTCGCCACCGTTCTGACAGCATGGTCGCACCCCGGCAGGGTTCGCAGCGAAGCTGCCTTCGCCTCACTGGCAGGGGTGAATCCCTTGCCAGCCTCAAGCGGCAATACCGTCCGGCACAGGCTCAACCGGGGCGGCGATCGGCGCCTCAACCGAGCCCTGCACACGATCACCATGACCCGGATGGTCCACGACCCCGGAACACGGGAGTACGTCGCCAAACGCACCCAAGAAGGCCGCAGCTACCGCGAAATCCGCAGGTCTCTCAAGCGCTACATCGCTCGAACCCTCTACCGCCAACTCAACACCCTTTACGCCACTGCCGAGCCGGCTCCATCCCACGTTCCAGAGGTGGTCCCTACCCGATAGGAGCACACGAACGCGCGGTTTAACGTGCCGGGGAATTCATGGGCGCGGCTGGAACATCCCGGAAACCGCTGCCCTGTACAACCTGGGCGTGGGCGGGGCATCTGAGGCGGACTTTTAGCGCACATGGTGGGAGCAGGTGTTCAGCGCCCAGACCCATGCCAGTTCCCCAAACTGGAGATGATCAACTGGTTCGAATGGGACAAGAACGAGGTCGAAATTAACGGCCGCATCCGACCGGACCGTCACTAACACACCCCAACCATCCGCGGCGCGTTCACCCGGCGCCCTGCCGGACTGGTTGCACTACGGGTCCGGAGCTAACTGCCGCCCCGCAGGGACCTAACCGCTTCCTTACAGCTGCCGGAAGTCTTTGTGCTTTTGCGGCTATGGGCGCATAGACGCTGTGCCGACGGTGAGCCAAGGAAAAGGAAGATATAAGGGCGTGGCCGGTCAGCAGACCGTGATGGGGTTTGAGGCGCTGGACCAGGTGCAGCTGGTTACTGGAACTTTGTACTGGGGCGTCGATGTGTAGGTCCACTTGGTGCCCACCTATCGCTCCGGCCAGGTTACTCAATAATGAGGAGGGTTCTGTCCTCAGAACCGGACCTGAGTACGTTAGCGTTCCAGGCCAGGAACACCAGGGAAGTGCCGTGATCTATCCTTTTGTGGTCGGACGTCGGGCTGTGATGACTGCTGCGGTGGCGACGAGGGAGTAAACGAGTGCGATTACAGCAAAGTTGGTGATTCTCCCCGGCTCGGCAACCGCTGCACTGACTGTTCCGGCAAGCCAACGTGGCGCTGATATGGCGAACCAGATTATTGCGACCGCATAGAGTGCTATGAGGGTGCGAGCGAAGCGGCGGTCAGCTGCGCGTTGGCTATGGACGGCTTTCAGTAACTTGCGCGGAGCAGCCCAGGTAGCGCTCATGGGGCGGGCTTCCAATAGATCTCGTAATGCCCAGAAGCCATCGTATTTATCGGTGGGTCTGAGATTGCTTAGGGCCACCGCGCACGAAGTAAGGAGGAGAGCAGCTGTAGTGCTGTCGCTGGTGGCTAGATAGAGTCCGGTGAGACCCGCAGTGACCCAGCCATCTATCGCGGCACCGGCGAGATCCGCCCGTATTCGTATTGATCTTGTCTGCGTGTCAAGACATGTGAGATCTACATAAAGAACTGGACCGTAGAGGTAGAGGCCCATTCCTACTGGAGGATCTTGGCCGGTCGCGCGGGCCACGGCATAGTGCCCGGACTCATGAGCTGCTCCTCGCAGCATTTGCCAGACAATCGCGGTGAGTATGAAACCCAATGCGTTGTCAGAGACGAAGTCCACGGTCGGTTGTACGGGCATGATGAGAGTGGAGTAGACACTCGTGATCATGAGAAGTAGCAGCCCCGTAAGGACTCCGGCCCATGACGTTAACGGCCTTGTGACGACAGCGATGGAGCGTACAACAGCGCCAATCCAGGGCGATGGGCGCTTGATGACGAGATCGGTGATCGTCGTGCCGTACCTGCTAGCCGCCTCAGTTGTCTCTATGGATCGGCCGGTGGACTCTATGATCCCCATCTTTGCGAGCAGTCTGATGGACTCCTGTGACACCGGGTCGTCGCTGATGTTTGGTTGAGCACCGCGCTGCAGCTCGAGCAGGAAATTGAGTGTCCCTGCGTCGACAATCAGTGGAGCAGGAGCCTCCGGAACTGTGACAACGGGATTGTCTTCAGTTCCAAGTCGAACCCCCTCACGCAGAACAAGCAGTTCCATAGCCGCCCCGCAGTACTTCGCCTGTTTCAGGAACGGCCGAGGCGAGGGCGGTGATTCTTTTGTCGAACTCCTCCGGAAAGCCATCGCAGACGCCCCACTGGGTCAGCGCGTCTTGCTTGAGACGGGCACCACACCCGCCTCCATGGGCAAATGCAACGGGGCACTCACTGCAGTTGGCGAGCTGATCGATCGTGCGCGACCTCCATTTGTCCCAAACCGGAAGCTCTTTTGTCTTCTCCGATGTGAAGGAACCAACGGCCTCGGAGGGCCGGCCGATGAGTTCGTGGCAGTTGTAGAGCTGACCACCCGGTGAGAAGTAAATGTTGCGGGAAGGAGCGCCACAAGCATCAACCATCGGGTTCTCCATAACCCACCTTAGGTATTCGCCGAGCGGGTTTGCGCCGGAGATAGTGTCGCCGCCGACCGATGGGAGATCCCTCTCACGGAGATACTCATCAATTTCGCTGAGTGTCATGTAGTGCTCTCCTGCCCCAGCATCAGCCGAAAACGGATCAGGATGAACGTTGACGTAATGGAGGCTGACTAATGGGTGAGCGAGCAGTCCGCGCGTCTGCAGGAGTTCAATCAGCCCTGGCAGGTCGTGAATATTACGTCGATCAATGTTTGGGCGGATCATGACACTTGACCCTCGCTCGAGGGCCAACTCGATATTGGCGAGGATTTGCCCAAACGTGGGCTTCCCGGAGAGTGGGATGCGCCGTTGATCGTGTGTAGCGGCAGTACCATCAAGACTAATCTGGAGTTCGGCTATTCGTGTTGGACCAAGGAGGTGCGCGAAGCGGTCTAGGAAGACCCCGTTTGTGGTGACGCGGGTCGGCAGCCCTTTCTCTTCGAAGTGGACCACGAGCTTCTCAATAACGTCCTGGAGGCGTGGGAGCAGAGGCTCTCCTCCGATCAGCTCGGCGACAGCCACTCCACGCTCGGCGATAAGACGATCCACGTGCCGAATAATTCCTTCTGCCTCGACCATGGTCAGATGTCGTTCGAGCAAATTACGCATTCCGCTGTCGGCCTGGAAGCAGTAAGAGCACGCGAGGTTGCAGCTGTTGGTCGTGACGACCATGACGTTCGCAGGTTCCGTGCCCGCGCGCATTTCCGCAACGAGTCCACGAAACCAAGCGACCTCCTCGTCCCGGTTTAGGCTGGTCAGGTAGCCCACGTCGAACGCGTAGTCGCGCCATTCAGGGGATACTTCCCGCTCTGCTACGTTGCGCAGCTCGTTTGCGGCGGATCGCGGAACAATATCGGCATTCCGCTTGGGAAGATTCATAACGACGGATCGGTCGCCTGGAATGTCAACGATCCGTGTGTAGGTGCTGAGGCGCATGAGACTTTGCTTTCTATTGGTTTGAATCGGCATGTTGGGTGAGTCCACTGACGAGTCGTTCAACCAAGTGACCGTCCTTGCTATCTGCCGCCGAGAACAGCCCGTCCGGGTTGATATCGCACCACCACCAACGGCCCTCTTGGTCACAAAGAACATCGGCTGTGAAGACGTTGAGGTCAAGTGCGCGAGCAACGTCGCGGCACTGATTCTCAATGATCAAGTTTTGGACGGGTTTCCTGGACGTATCGACGTATCGCTTGTCCACGAGGTCTGTATCGACGAGCGGTATCTGTGAGGTGAGCCCGACAATGCCGAACGAATACCCAACTCGCAGCTCTAGTGCGACATCGATCTTTTCCTGATAAAACCCAGGGCAGGGCTGGCGGATACCGCGGTCCGCTGCAGGTACCAGGATGGCCGCGGCGCGCTGTTCTCCGACTGATTGATCGACATGGATTGGCTTCCATATCCAATCCCCATAAGCCGGTGCGCTGAGACCGATTTTCGTCCGCGGTGCGAGGCCCATGTCTCCGAGAAGCATAAGCGTCTCGATCTTCAGATCTCGATGCAGCGGTGAGAGGGACCATCGTTCGCTCGCCTTGTCATGCTCACGTGCGAGAATTGGGGCCAGGGTATCTTCCCACTGGCGCTCGACAAAGAGGGCTTCCGCAAGGGGCGCTCCTTTATCTGCCTGGACTACAGGAGCAGGTGGGGATGACCTCCATCGCCGGTAAAAGACAGTGGCTGCCTTGGCCAGACTCGCGGGGGTGAGGTCGCCGGTGGGCGTTCGTAGCAGCCAGTCATGGCCGAGTTCCCACGAGAATTCATAGTCTGAGTTTGGCCAGCCCAGCTCAATCACGTCTACGCTTGCAATCGCCTTGATGGCGCAGAGGTCAGGGTCATCATGGTCGACAATGAGCAGTGGAACGGGATCGGTCATCTTGCTTTCATTTCCGCCGCTGAGGAGGCGATGGCTGCAAACCGTATCGCGTCCCATACCTGATCCTCCAGAAGCGCCGCCCACGCCGTACCGACATATGGCTTTGCCTCGTGCCACTGCCTTAGCAATTCCTCAGCGCTTTCGTTCGCAATACTGATTGCACTGTAAAATTCGCTATCCGTAGGCGGATGCTTTAGCCAGCGAGTTGCGAAACCACGTCGTCGCACGTCGCCGCGCGCCCAAGCGAAAAGTTCCCGGGAGATCGATTCCAGGGCCGCGAATTGTTGAGTTGCGCGGACCACGGGTTCGGCTGTGTGATATTCGATCGCGCAGACCACTGTGGATACAGCAAGAGGAGTGAAGCGGGAAGAATGGCCATTAGTGATAGCCTCGTCCGAGCACGAGTTCCAGTCCGCAAGACGTTCCAGTTGGAAATGTCTCCACTCGTCTATTGCTCCGCCAGGTCGGCAAACGATGGTGGCTGGAACGTCTACGAGCTTTTCGACGAGTTCAGGGGCGGCGGTACGACGATCTGCGTATGCGCTAACAATCCGTAGAGCTGCGAGGGCCGCGTCGAGCCGCTGCTCGGCACCATTATAAAAACCGTTCTCCTGTTCGCCGGACAGCACTCGGAACCAAACATCCTCCGGACGAATGAATTGGAGATCCTCCATAAGAACGCGGACAACCCGGTTTTCCCGTGATAATCCTCCCTTATCGCACGCATCCAGAAACATGGCTTTACGCTTTTCTGCACATGTGTCAGGAAAGAGGGATTCTACCCGGCCGACCCACGCTCCACCCGCTGTCCGGGAGGTGACTTTTACTTTCATTGATCTCCTGAGACCTGGGGGACCACATCACAAACCCGAGTAATCCCCCAGGCACAGTGGATCTACTTGCCGTACGAGCTGTAGCTGCACATCTTTCCAGTGCCGCTCATGGTTGCACGCACGTCAGTCGCCTTGACCACGCTCTGCAGGAACGTCGGCGTGGCCTTCTCAGAATTATTCTTTTCGGTCATCAATTTCACCCCCTTTTTTTGGTTACTTTAGAGAGCGGAAGCAATAAAGGGATAGATTATTTCTCCCTTGATTGGAAATATTTCAGGAAATTGATGGAACCTTGAGCGAAACTTGATCAAAGTCGCGAAAGCCGATATCTGACCCTCGGTTCGTCGGGTATGTCTGACGCTATCCGCCATTCCGGCAAGGCTGGTGTCTGGGTTTTTGCCACAGTGGAATGAACGTCGGCTCCGGCCATTCATTGGGACTGGGGGTGGTTGCCCGGCCCTTCCCTCTTGTTGGATGCACTGTCGCGCTCGTTAGATCGGTAGTGGATGGGCTGCTGGGAGGATGTCCCTATGTCTAAAAGACGGTGGGGAAGTGGGATTAGGTGCGACCAGCCGACGCTGATACCGCTCCTTCTTCTCCCGCCTCCGTGTCTTATAAAACAACAGCTTTTCAAGACACTGACCCCGAGTCTCGGGAGGGCCAGCGGCGGCCGCGCAAGCGGGCGGAATAGCCGGGTACCCGGCGTCTCGTAAAGGCGTCTCGCAGTAAATCGTCCCGCCGCGGGTCCATCAGGGGCTTTTCGAGTCAGAATTTCTTTGTGAGGCAATTGGGTTACATGTCATTTTCCGAAGTCGGCTGCACGGAATGTCCAAAGTCGCCTGCACTGCGCTCAGCCTCCACTTCAGGTTCATGCGAGCTATGGTGTGTCGTTAGAGCCTGTTGCGTTCTGAGTGAAGAGACGTTCCCGTTCCGTTGCGATAATGTCGCGCGCCAGCTCTGCTTCGGAGATGTCGAAGGCTTCGGGTGCGCTGTCGGCGGTTTCGCTGACGCGTGCGAAATCGTCGAAGAGTTGCTGCTTGCGGGCTAGAATCTCGGTGATCCTCCGGTCGACGCCCTCTTCGGAGAGCAAGCGGTGGACCTGGACTGACTTGAGTTGGCCCATGCGTCGAGCCCGAGCGATGGCCTGCCACTCGGTAGTTGGCTTGAGTTGGGGTTCGCAGATCACGACGACCGACGCGGCCTGAATGTTGAGGCCGACCCCTCCGGCAACGATCTGGGAGACGAGCACAGCGCCGTGTCCTGCGGCTGAGAACTGGTCGACCATGACCTGTCGAGCGGCGGCGGGCACTGAGCCTGTGAGCGGACCGAAGACCTTGCCCGGCAAGGTGTGGGCCACTTGGTCCAGTACGTCGCGGAAATGGGAGAACACGATCAGGCGTCGGCCGTTGTCTTCGGCTTCCTGGACGATCTCCACGAGGCGCTGCATTTTCACGGACTTGCCGCCGCACGTCATTGCCGCCCGACGCATGGCCATGAAGTTCCCAGCTGCGACGGCGTCGACGTAGGCGGCGGCATCCTCGATCGAGAGAGGGAGCCATTCGTCTACCTCGACTAGCTCGGGGAGCTCGGTGAGGACATCTTCTTGGTTGCGGCGGAGGTAGGCCGGCGCAACCTGCCGCCGGAAACGATGCGGAACCAGGTCGTTGCCATCGACTACGAGATCGGGGCGGATGTAGCCAACCAGATTTCGGAACTCGTCGATGCGGTTCTCCAGAGGTGTTCCAGTCAGTAGGATGGCGCGTTCCGTAAGGCTAATGATTTTTGCAGCCCGCTGGGAGCGCTGGGTGGTGGGGTTCTTGATGTAGTGAGCTTCGTCGACCACGACACATCCCAAGGACGCGAGGCCATGAAGATGGGGTTCAAACCATGGCAGGGTTTCGAAGGTGGTCACAGCGATGCCGCCGTTGCGGAGCCAGTGGCGAGCTGCAGTCGCTCGCCCTGGCCCATGAACGCGGTGCGGCTGGAGCCTGGACTTGGCTTGGACCTCGCGGACCCAGTTGGTCACGACCGCTGCCGGGCAGATTACCACTGAGTGGTGGGCCCCCTGGGAGCGAAGATGGGCGAGCACAGCGAGTGCTTCGATGGTCTTCCCGAGACCCATCTCGTCGCCGATGATCACCTTGCGCTGGACAAGGGCAAACCGGGCCCCGAAGCTCTGGTAGCCGCGCAGCGACGCGGAAAGATGCTGAGTGTTGAGTTCGAGTCTGCGTACGGCCTCGACGATATCGTCGGGAAGGTCGCCGTGAGCCTTCTGCTCGTCCTCAGTGATGAAGCCAAGCTCGGCGAGCAACGAAAAGTAGTCCGCCGGCCGACGGAAGAAGTCGTCCCAGGGGTCTGCCGCTACAAAAGCAGCCGTAGTTGCGCCGATCTGCTCTGCGCGGCCGCTGACGGCCTCTACTGCCCCAGTGAATTCCGCCACTGTTCCATCACTGGCGAGTACGACAATGTGGCTGACCTGATGATCGAGGGTGCGCGCCAGGGGAGTCAGAGATTCCTTTAGGGCCAGGTCAGTGGTGGCACCCCTGGTCTGCCGTATGGCGTCCCATGCGGCGAGCCGTCGAAGCAGCTCGGTGGCCTCTGGGGTGCGGCTCTTGATGTCAATCCGGACGGGCGTCTCGTCGTACGTTGTCTGCCAGAGCGTTTGGGCGGCACCGCGTATTCGAGTGGCGGTCGTTGCCCCAATCCCGGGTAGGTGCGATAGCAGGGTCCCACGGTCCAGGACGACCTGAACAGTGTTCAACCCGGCCTCGGTGAGCGGTCCGATGCGCAGGCGGTCCCGGGTCGCTTCTTTGAGTCGCTCCACGGGCATGTCGGCCAAGAGCCGCCGCACTTCGTGCTCTCGCACGGCTTCGCCCGCGGCAACGGCATTGGTGCGGAAGTGCTCCTCTCGCCGCAACGCGGCATCGATGGCCTCGACAGCATGTGGCAAGTGTGCGACTGCCTCGATGGGGAGCATGCCCTGGCTGCTGCCGAGATCGGCGAGCCGCTCACTCAGCCCCACCCAGTCGGCCAACGCAGCGGTAAGAGGGATCTGGGTGGGGCCATCGTCATGACGGTCGAGGCGATCGAGCAGCGGGGGGACACCAGCCGTAAGGGCCCACTCGCGGTACTGGTGCAGGAAGGTGGCGGCACCGGCACCGGATTCCCGCTTCTTATTGTCTAGGAAGAATCGGCGCATGCCGATGATAGTTTTCGCATCGTTGATTGCAGTAGCAGCATCGGTTGTCAGACTGTAGAGCGCCTTCCGTTGCTCTGGCCCGAGTTCCGGAAGGAGGGCTTGTCGTGCAGCGTAATTAAGGTACGCAGTGTCAGCTGGACGCAGTGGCACGACTCGCCAGGCGACTCGCCCCTCCCGCCGTACTTCCACAACTCGGCGGCGCAGGGAAGCGACGGCCTCGTCCCCGGCCTTTTCGACCATTGAACGGCGTTCCAGAACCGAGCGAGCTTGAGCGACCCAGTCGGCGACCTCGTCAGAGGTCGCACGGAGTCGCTGGCGTTCGTCCCGTTCCACGGCACCCCTTTATCGATCGGCTTTGCTGTAAAGATTAGTGCCGAGCACCGACGAACCCGCGGTTCTGTCGGCCGGTCTGGTAAGGAGAGTTGGCTGTCGATGGGGAACGGTCAATGGTGCTTCTGGAAGAGAGCTCACGCCCTCCGGCTGCGACAGAGGGAGCTGCGGGAAGAACTGGGACTGTCCACAGCCCTCGGGGTTCAGGTGTCGAGGAAGTCCCATTCGGCGCCAAGAACCCACCTCAGCGCAGAGAGCTTTCCGTGGAGCATTCCCCACTCAAAATCCGAATACGGGCCCAGGGCCTCCCCATATTGGGCTTCGACACGCTTCATAGGGTCTCCAGCTATCTTGAGGTACTTAGCCAGGCCTGCCGAGTCCTCGGCATCCTCAAGCTCATGGATACGGTTCAGCTTCCGCTGATACCAAATCCGGTCGAATAGCTCCTGCTCCCATTTCTGGATTTCAACGAGCAGGCGGGGATCTTCCACAAAGTCCGACTCGTCCAAGATCCCGGTCAACTCATCGCCAAAGTGATCCTGCAATGTTGAGTCGAGTCCATCGAAGCCGAGAGCGTATATAGAGCCCTTGTGCGCGAACGCATGCTCAAGATCCTTATGGGGTTGCCGCTTGTCGCCGTTGTCCAAGGAGAAATCGTTGGAGTTGCTCGTCACGAAGGCATGAGGGTTCTCTGCAAGATCGGCTTTCGCAGTCGCGGAAAGGTACAGCTCGATAAGAAGTGCGTCGGCGACGCTGTTCCGCGAACGATGAAAAGGGGCCTTCTTTTCCAGGCCTCTTTGGACGACCCGGCCGTTTACGCCGCTGCCCGGTTCCATCCGAATCCCTGCTTGAAGCAGCTCAAAGATGTCATCGAAATTCCGTGTAGTCATGGCTCCGATGAGGGGAACATGGTGTGCCAGGCCGTCGAGGGCGTTCAAGGCCTGTTCCAAGTCATGGTTGTCGTAGATTGTTCCGATATCTGTCCGCAGGAGTCGAAAACGATCTGCCACTCGAGTTGTCATTGCTTGCTCAGCACGAGGACGGTTGCGCTCAAATTCCTCTATGACGACTGCGGGTACAAGAAGACGCAGATCGCCCTGCCTGATGAACTGACGTAAGGTGACGATCCATTTTTGACCGTCACGCCGGGCCGCGAGATCAAGCCACGTCGACGTATCTACAAAGAGGTTCAGCACGGCCCCACACTAGCGGTCGATTCGGGGCTACCTCTAGACGGTTTAGCGCGTCGCAGGCAGTAACCACAGCACTCAAACAGAGGACAGCGGGGAAGCCGAGTACGAATAGACCAATAGTTAGCAAAGATCCCGGACGAGACAGGTGGGTATCTATGCCAATTGTGAGCCGCGCGGATACAGTTGAGGACAAGGCGCGACTGAATCGCCGGCCGTATGGGGGATGAGTATGGACGCACTCATAGACGCGTTCGAGCGTGATGTCAGGACGATCCCGAGGGACCAGTTCAAGGTCTACCAGAAGGGTTGGGAGGGGCAGATCGGGATGGCCCTGGTCGACGCCGTCTACTCGAAACAAACGCTTTACAAGACCAAGCGGGGCAGGGGACTCCTGCCCCGGTTGCTAGCGTTTCAGGGAAAACACCCGCAGGCTGGCATTGACTTGCGTGAGCTGATCAGGCTGGCGGAGTCGGAGTTGCGACACGTCCTCGGCAATGGGGTGACCAACGGTAGGACTAAAGCTTCCGCCGTGTTGGAAGCCGCCTCAGGCCTCGTTGAACTTGAGGTATACACGCACGAGCAGTACGACCACCAGAACGGGAGCCATCGAGGTGCCTACCTCGATGTTCACGGGCTAGGTCCGGTCACGCACAACTATTTCGGCATGCTGCTCGGCTACCCGGACACGAAGCCGGATACATGGATTATTCGAGCAGTTCAACGGGTAACCGACGCCGAGAGCTTGGGCGTCGTGGTCAAGTCCAAGCTGGCCAGGACTGTGGTGACGGAGGTCCACAGACGCACGAAACTTGGAAAGACGGTCACGCACATGGACCATGCCATCTGGCTGTCGGAACGCGAGCGGTAAAGGTTTCCCGGATGCCATCGTTTCGGAGCGACCACTGGGACTGATAGTGGGGAACGATGTTTGGGCCGGCACTGGGGCAAGAAGCCTGATTTGTCGGGCCTGTCGACTAGCGTGTTGGTGGGCTGTATATCAGGAGGTCAAACGTGCTGCTTGAGGAACTCAAGACGGGTCTACGCCTTCACGGGCTCATTCCCGCCGAGGTGGTCACTGTAATCGCCGTGCAGTGGCACGGTGGGGACGCATTGGAGTTGACCTACAAGACGACAGCTGGCGGCCTTGGGCAGCAGGTGGTGTTCCGCAAGGACGAGGACGCGTTGACGGTCGCTCAGACCGGCAGTCGTTCGTTTGACGCCTCTGCCAACGATTTCAAGCTCGTTGCCGAGGCCCAGCGGATCACCCTGGCGGGCCTGTTCGACCCGATGTTGGCAGTTGCGACCAGCGACGTGCGACCCCTGCCGCACCAAATCCGTGCGGTGTACGGCGAGTTGCTGCCACGCACTCCGCTTCGCTTCCTGCTGGCCGATGACCCAGGGGCGGGCAAAACAATCATGGCCGGCCTTTACATCAAGGAGCTGATCCTGCGGGACGATGTGAAGCAGTGCCTGATCGTCGCTCCAGGTGGATTGGTGGAGCAGTGGCAGGACGAGTTGTTCTTCAAGTTCGGACTTCGATTCGATCTGCTGAGTAATCAGTTGATCGACGCCAACGTTAACCTCAACGTCTTCGAGTCCAACCCTTTGCTGATCGCGCGGATGGACCAGCTCTCCCGCAACGAGGAGTTGCAGAAGCAACTCAAGGAGACTGAGTGGGATCTGATCATCGTCGATGAGGCGCACCGGATGGGGGCGCACTACTTCGGCGGCAAGCTGGAGAAGACCAAGCGGTTCCAACTCGGTGAGGTGCTCGGAGATATCACCCGCCACCTTCTGTTGATGACCGCCACCCCACATTCGGGCAAGGAAGAGGACTTCCAACTCTTCCTGACCCTGCTCGACCGGGATCGGTTCGAGGGCAAGAACAAAGTCACCGCCGACACCAGCGGGATCATGCGCCGCATGGTCAAGGAAGACCTACTCACTTTTGAAGGCAAGAAGCTCTTCCCGGAGCGAATTGCTGAGACCGTCCCGTATCAGCTGACGGCGTTGGAGTATGACCTGTACGAGCAGGTTACCGACTACGTCCGCGAAGGCATGAACCGCGCCGACAGGATAGGCGGGAAGCGGAAGAATACTATCGGCTTCGCCCTCACGGTCCTCCAGCGCCGTCTCGCATCCAGCCCCGAAGCGATCTATAAAAGCCTGGTGCGTCGCACCGAGCGGTTGGAGCGGAAGAAGCAGGAGATCCTTAACGGCACCTACTCCGAGTCCGAGCGTAGCGTCGACCTGGAAGGCTTGGATTCCGACGACTTCAACGCCGAAGAGATCGAGGAACTCGAAGAGGAGCTGCTCGACGCCGCAACCGCGGCCCAGACGGTCGAGGAACTCAACTCCGAGCTGATCGAACTGGCCGGACTCGCCAAGGCCGCCAAGCAAGTCCGTGACCTGGGCACCGACCGCAAATGGACCGAGTTATCGACAATCCTCCAGGACAACGCGCTGACTACCGACAAGAACGGCTGGCCGCGCAAGTTCATCATCTTCACCGAGCACCGCGACACCCTCGGCTACCTCCAGACCCGCATCAGCTCGCTGCTCGGCAGGCCGGACGCAGTCCGGGCGATCCATGGCGGTGTACGGCGCGGCGAGCGGCGCCAGATCACCGAGGAGTTCACCAAGAACCGCGACTGCCAGATCCTGCTGGCCACCGACGCGGCCGGCGAGGGCCTCAACCTCCAAGCGGCGCACCTAATGGTCAACTACGACCTGCCATGGAACCCCAACCGCATTGAGCAACGCTTCGGTCGTGTTCACCGCATTGGCCAGGAAGAGGTCTGTCGCCTCTGGAACCTCGTAGCCTCCAACACCCGCGAGGGCGAGGTCTTCTCCCGGCTGCTGGAGAAGATTGAGGAGCAGCGCAAGGCGTACGGCGGCAAAGTCTTCGACGTCCTCGGAGAAGCATTCAACGAGATCCCGCTGCGCAACCTGCTCCTGGAGGCCATCCAATACGGGGAGCGGCCGGACGTGAAGGCCAAGATGCACGAGATTATCGACGCCACCATCGGCGACGGTCTCAAGGAGATCCTCGACGAGCGAGCCCTCGCCTCCGAGCACCTCGCAGAGGCCGAATTGGCGGCGCTGCGGGCCGCGATGGACGAGGCACGCGCCCGTCGGCTCCAGCCGCATTACATCGAGTTGGCGTTCAAAGCGGCCTTTACCCGGCTCGGTGGCCGCATCGTAAAGCGGGAGCGGGGTCGCTATGAGATCGCCAATGTAGCCGCTCACGTCCGTTCCAACAAACACGGCCCGATCGCGACCAAGTACGACAGGGTCACCTTCGACCTGCCCCACGTACAACCCGACGGACTCGCTCGCGCAGACCTTATCGCCCCAGGCCATCCGCTGCACGATGCAGTGATGGACGAGGCGATCAAGAAGTTCGGCGGCACCCTCAACCGCGGCACGGTCCTGGTCTCCTCAACGCTCGAAGAGCCACACCTACTGGTTGGGGTGATCGAGGAAGTCGCCGATGCCACCGGCGCAAGCGTCGCAAGACGGTTCGGCTACGCCTACGTCGACAGCTTCGGCACCGTTACCCCCGCCGGGCCCGCACCTTACCTCGACTGTGTAGGGGCCCCCGACACACCAGCGGCCGCGGCCGCCCGGCAACTCACGTGGCTGCCGGACGCCGAGGACAAGGCCAAAAGCTGGATCATCGCCAACCAGCTCCCCGAATACCTCGCCGAGGTCCAGCCGCGTCGATCATCAGAACTCGGCAAGACCCGCACGCTCGTCACCAACCGACTCGAAAGTGAACGCGACCGTCTCCTCCTCGACGCCGCCGTCGCAGGGGAGAAGGAGCGGGCAGGCGAAAAGGCCAAGGAAACCTCTGAGAGTCTCAACCGCAAGGCTGTCGACCTCGACATCCGCCTCCTCAAGCGCCTGGAACTACTCGACCAGCAGGCCGTGATGTCCACAAAGCCGCCGCACATCGTCACAGCGGCACTCGTGCTCCCCGTTGACATGCTCGAGGACGACCTCCCACCCAACGCGCCCATGCATGCCAAGGAGACTAAGGAGGTCGAACGCCGGGGGGTCGACCTCGTGGTGGCCCGCGAACGCGAACTTGGCCGTAAGCCCGTCGAACAGGCGTTCAACAACCCCGGTTTTGACGTCCTCTCCACAGCGGCGAATGGCGACACTTACCGGATCGAAGTCAAGGCGCGCATCGAGGGGGCCGAAGACTTCTTCGTCACTCATAACGAAGTGATGACCGGCAAGAACGCCGTCCCGCGTTACCGCCTCGCCCTCGTTCGTGTAGATCAGCGCGGAGCACAGCACGACGAGGTCCGCTACCTCGACAATCCTTTTGCTACGACCGACCTAGGCGACTTCGATGCCACCGGCATCCGTGGCGACTGGGCCAAGGTCTGGGCCAAGGGGACGGGGCCGTTCTGACGAGCATCGAGAAGCGCGATGAGTTGCTCGCGATCCTAGCGAACCCCTCGCTCACCAAAGGGGCTCGCACACTGCGAAGGGTTGAAATGGCGGCCGAATTGCTCGGCTTCACCAAAGTCAGGGTTGCCAACCTGTTCGCTCTTCCATCGCACGCCACAGGAGAAATCGCCGTGCTCGGTGCGGAGGAAGACGGATGGCTGACCGCGCGTGAGTTGCTCGAACCGAGTCTCCAGACCGCCCACGGCATCCTTCTCGCCTACGGGGCCACCGCCCCCACCGGGGCCGCGCGTCTACACTTTGGACACCAGGTTGAGTGGTTGCACGGACTCATCGCTGCACGGCAACTGCCTTCATGGCATGTCGGTGACGGACCACGTCATCCCTCGCGGTGGCAGCGCTGGACCTACAGGGCACATCCCGGGGTTCCTTTTACTGACGCCTTGCGCAGCAGCTTCGTACCGGTGCATGCGGATCTTGTAGGAACGCCCCGGTAGGTTTAGACAGATAAGTCGTGATGCAAAGTGTCGTTTTAATCGAGTCCGTGCGGACTCAGAGGGTTGAGGATTAGTGCAGAAGCGGAAGTTAATCGAGGTGGCTCTGCCGCTAGAGGCGATTAACCGGGAGTCGGCGAGGGAGAAGTCGATCCGCCATGGGCATCCGTCGACGCTGCACCTCTGGTGGGCGCGACGACCGTTGGCCGCAGCTCGTGCAGTTCTGTTCGCCCAACTCGTTGATGACCCCTCGTCACACCCTGAGGAGTTTCCCACGGAGGCTGCGCAGCGGGCAGAACGCGAACGGCTCCACAAGTTGATCGAGCGGTTGACCGTGTGGGAAAACACAGCTGATGAGCGATTGCTGGCTGAGGCGCGCAAGGAGATTCTGCGATCGTCGGGCGGGGTTGCACCAACAGTTCTTGACCCCTTCGCTGGCGGTGGGACCATTCCGCTTGAGGCGAAGCGGCTTGGTCTGAACGCGCTTGCGAACGACCTGAATCCACTGCCCGTCCTTATTAACTCCGTCATGCTTGAACTTGTTGATCGATTCGACATCTCAGTGCCGCTCTCTGGAGTGGTTCCACGCTCGCCTTCCGAGGTGCTATCGGAGGACCTACGCCACTATGCTGGCCTGCTTGAGGAAGCCGTTCGTGCTCGGGTCGGGCACCTCTACCCAACACACAATTCCGGTGGTGAGCCCTTGGTGTACTTCTGGGCACGTTCGGTGACCTGCCCGAATCCTGCGTGTGGCGTGGAGGTTCCACTCGTTGGCTCCTGGACTGCTAGTGGGAGGAAGGGGTCGGAAACCTACTTTGTCCCGATTTCCAACGGGGACGACAACGGGTTCGACGTGCGAGTTGTCCACGGGAAAACAGGGGAACCAGCCGGCACGATGAAGCGAGCTGGAGCGACGTGCCCGGCCTGCGACGCAGCTATCCCTTTGGACTATGTCAAAGAAGAAGGTGTGGCCGGTCGTATGTCATCCCGCCTACTCGCCCTCCAGGTGAGGCACGGGAGAGCGCGCTCCTTCGTGGCTGCAGATGGTGCTCAGCGTCGAGCAGCGACAGATGTGCCCACCGTCGATGTTGGGTTCCTCGATGCAGACTTGTCCACACACAGCCAATACATGGCCCCTCCCCGATATGGCTTAACCAGATTCAGGGATCTTTTCTCCCCCCGGCAGTTGGCGATGCTCGTCGCGTTCGTCGAGGAGCTCGACGGCATAGAGGCACTAATCCTAAGCGAGGCGCGCACAGCAGGGCTTCCAGACGATGACCGTCGGTATTCCGAAGGTGGCCAAGGACCGCGAGCCTACGCCGAGGCAATGCGTATTCTCTTAGCCCTAGGGATTGGGCGTCTCACTAACCGCCAGTCCACGTTGTGCATCTGGGATGCAACTCGCGACAACGTGCAGCAGGTGTTTTCCCGACAGGCATACTCCATGACTTGGTTCTATGCAGAAGCCAATCCCTTCGCTGGAGCATCGGGTAGCTTCTCGGGACAGATCGATTTCCTTGTCAAGGCCCTTGCAGCCATCCCGCGGGGTCGCGGAGCGGTGACCCAAGGGCCTGCGCAGAACCTCTCGCTCACCACGCAGGTAGTCGTAAGCACTGACCCTCCTTACTATGACAACGTCCCGTATGCCGACCTTTCGGACTACTTCCTGGTGTGGCATCGCCGGATGTTGCGTGATGTACTCCCCATATTTCCGACGGTCCTCTCGCCCAAGACAGAGGAGTTGGTTGCAGACCACGTTCGCTGGGGTGGGAAGGTGGCCGCAAAGGAATTCTTCGAGAAGGGCTTCGAGGAAGTGTTCTCCAGACTTGGTGATGCTCACGACCCAGACGTTCCAATGACCGTCTACTATGCGTTCCGACAGTCTGATGCGACTGCCGATGGCACTGCGTCGACTGGTTGGGAAACAGTCCTGGAGGCCCTCATCCGCACAGGTTGGTTGATCGACGGAACGTGGCCGATGCGAACTGAGCAGGCTGGCGGGTTGCGTGCGCTTGGACGAAACGCTCTCGCGTCCTCGGTCGTGGTCGTCTGTAGACGGCGAAGCGAGGACTTCGGGACTACCGATCGTCGCGGATTCATTGCTGCCTTGGAGGCAGAGTTGCCTAGCGCGCTCAGGAAATTGGAACAGGGCCAGATCGCGCCCGTGGATTTACCGCAAGCAGCGATCGGTCCGGGGATGGCAGTGTTCAGTCGCTACAGCGCCGTCCTTGAGCCTGATGGGAAGAAAATGACCGTCAGGTCGGCACTCAGACGAATCAACGAGATTCTGGACCAGGTGCTGAATGAGCAGGAGAACGATCTTGACTCGACGAGCCGTTGGGCGATCGCTTGGTATCGCCAGAATGGCTACGGCGTTGGGAAGTTCGGTGACGCCGACAGCCTTGCCCGAGCTCGAAACACAAGCGTTGACGTGATGGACCGCGACGAGATCCTCACGAGCAGAGGGGGGAAAGTGCAGTTAATCAAGCCAGAGAATCTTCGGCGGGACTACGACATACTCAAGGATTCCCACACCAGCAATTGGGAGGCGCTCCACCATCTGATCAAGGTTTTGGAGGGCGATGGCATCGCACCGGCAGGCGAATTCCTCCAGGCGGCCTCGCGAAGGCCGGACGCGGCGGTTGATGCGGACTTGGTCAAGGAGCTGGCCCACCTGCTGTTCCGGGTCGCGGAGGGCAATGGCTGGATCAAGGATGCCCTGTCTTTCAATAGTCTTGTGACTAGTTGGCCCGAGATCCTAGACGTCGCCCGCGCGCCGAAGAAGCTTTTGGCCGCCCAAGGTGCTTTTGCCTTTGAGGACGACGAATGACCCAGCAGAAGCTCAAGCCGATTGACGCCGGAGAGATGCAGCTGGGGAAGCTGTTCACTGCCGAGTA
This sequence comes from Pseudarthrobacter sp. CC12, assembly GCF_039907755.1. NCBI lineage: Bacteria > Bacillati > Actinomycetota > Actinomycetes > Micrococcales > Micrococcaceae > Pseudarthrobacter > Pseudarthrobacter sp. CC12. The sequence goes on from NZ_JARDJH010000040.1 coordinate 21,161, forward strand.
TGACTTCACGATCCCGGATTATCAGCGTCCGTATGCGTGGGGGAAGGACGAGGCGCTCCAGCTCCTAGATGACCTCAGGGCATCGCTGGACCGCGACACCGACGAACCGTACTTCCTGGGCTCCGTTGTACTGGTCAAAGAGAAGGGCGTCCCGGCTGCGGAGGTCATCGACGGCCAGCAGCGCCTGACCACCCTAACCATGTTGTTTGCAGTTCTTCGCGATCTTGCTACGAATGCTGCGCTCAGGGGAGACATTCAGAAGTTCGTCCAAGAGCCCGAGGTTCTGTGGGACGAGCGACCGGCGAAGCCTCGGCTCCGGCTTCGTGAGCGGGATGCGAAGTTCTTCCGTGAGCACATCCAGACGGACGGGGCTATCTCCAACTTGATCGGGCTGAGCGACAACCAGGTGAAGACCGACGCGCAGAAATCGATACGTGATAACACCATGGCGTTGCACGAAGCCCTCTCTGTCTTGTCAACGGACGACCGCACCGGACTCTTCAAGATGATGGCGTCGAGAACTTTCCTGGTCGTCGTGAGCACGCCCGACCTCAACAGCGCCTATCGCATCTTCAGCGTCATGAACTCGCGTGGCCTCCCGCTCACGCCACCTGACATCTTCAAGTCGCAGGTCATCGGCGCGCTTGCCGAGGGTGACCGAGCCGGCTATGCGGACCTGTGGGAAGACTTGGAGGAGGAACTCGGTCGAGCAGAGTTCGGAGACCTCTTCCTCTACCTTCGGATGATTGTGTCCAAGACACGGGCTGTACGGGGCATGTTAGTTGAGTTCCCTGAGCAGGTGCTGAAAAGCTATTTGCCCACGAACGGCAGGGGCTTCATTGATAATCTTTTAGAGCCGTATGCGCTTGCCGATCAGCGCCTGATCAATCAAGACTTCGATGCGGGCGGCCAGTGGGACAACGTCAATGCGTGGCTCAAGCGCCTTGTTCAGCTCGATAATGACGACTGGCGTCCGGCAGCGCTCTGGGCGTTGAAGAACCACAAGGACGACCCTGTCTTCCTCGACACCTTCCTCGGGAGGTTAGAGCGCCTTGCCGCTAGCTTCCTGGTACGCCGCGTCTACACCACCCCCCGAGTTGGCCGCTATCTCGAGCTTCTAAAGCAGCTTGACGACGGAGACGGCGTGAATGCCGCCGCGTTTGAGCTGACTGACGAAGAGAAGATGGACACCCGAGAGCGCATTGCTGGCGAGATCTACCTCGTAAACCCCGTCCGCAAGTACGTTCTGCTGCGACTCGACTCGATTATCGCTGCAAACCCTGGCGCCTCCTATGCGCATAAGATCATCACGGTCGAGCACGTCCTCCCGCAGAAACCCAAAGACGAGAGTCAGTGGGTAAACGACTTCACGGAGGATGAACGTGCCTACTGGACCCACCGGCTTGGTAACCTCCTCCTGCTTAACCGCACGAAGAACAGCGAAGCCCAGAACTACGAATTCGCTGTCAAGAAGTCAAAGTACTTCACCAGCAGCAAGGGCGCGGCGATCTTCGCCCTGACGACCCAGGTGCTTAACTACCAGGAGTGGACACCAGCCGTGGTGGGGAAACGGCATGCCGAGCTGACTAAGAAGCTCGTTGATGAGTGGGAGCTGAACTGATATGGCACTGAGTAACAGGGACCGTATTGATCGGATGTTCCAAGTGATGGCTCCGGCGCTGGACAGCTTCATCTCGGTCGTGATTGGTCAGGCCGATCAGGCTATGGGAGCGGAGTGGACCAAGCTCGTCCAGGGCAAGGATCTGAAGAACAACGTGCCCTCTGGGAGGGTCTACGATCCACTTGACCCCCAAGTCCAGTTCCGTATGCTCACCGAAGGTAACATCACGGGCGGCTACCAACAAGGCTGGTATCCGTTCAACCAAGCGTTGGGCAAAGCGGGAGAGTCTTTCGCGATCGAATTGCGAGAAGTCCGCAACAACTGGGCACACAACGGCACCTTCAGCGACGATGACGCCTACCGTTCGCTCGACACTGGCGAGCGGCTCCTCATGCTAGTTGGTGCGGCAGCAGAGGCGGAAGAGGTTCGAAGTATCCGGCTGAACCTGCGCAGGGTGACTGCCGACAAGGACGACAAGAAGTTCCTCAGGGCCGCGGTGAACAATCCGGAGGCATCTGGATTGAAGCCTTGGCGCGAAGTACTCCAACCGCACGACGACGTTGCGACCGGAAACTTCCACGCCTCGGAGTTTGCAGCCGACCTCTACAAGGTCGCGACCGGCGGCGAAGTTGACTCGGACTACGCCGATCCAGTGGAGTTCTTCAAACGCACCTATCTCACCGAGGGACTTCGCGACCTGATAGGTCGGGCTGTCCGGCGCTTTTCAGGGGATGAGAATACCTCACCCGTTATTAACCTCCAGACCAACTTTGGTGGTGGCAAGACACATTCGATGCTCTCGCTGTGGCATGTCGCAGCCGGGATCCCGATCGGGGAGTTCCCCCAGGAAACCCAGGAGCTGCTGACCGCCAACGGCTACACCGGTACCAGGGTAAATCGCGTAGCAATCGTGGGAAACCACTTCAGCCCGTCCGGCGTCACCAAGGATGACGGCACGCAGGTCAACACGATTTGGGGCGAGCTGGCATGGCAGCTCGGCGGACAGCAAGCGTTCGCCCTGGTTGCCAAGGCCGACGCGGACAGAACCCACCCCGGCGAAGCTCTGCACGCGCTACTGACGGAATACGCGCCTGCTGTCATCCTGATAGACGAATGGGTCGCCTACGCTCGCTCGCTCGTAGGCCGCGACGACCTGGCAGGGGGTACCTTCGACGACCAGTTCACCTTTGCACAGTCATTAACCGAGGCAAGCAAGGGAACTCCCGGCATCCTACTGGCGGTTTCCATCCCCGCATCAGAGAGCGGAGCCAGCGGCGACATGATCGCCATCGGAAACGCCGAGGAGGTGGGCGGCGCCAACGGCTTAGAAGCGCTCAAGCGACTCCAGAACGTCGTACGCCGTGTGGCCGACCAATGGCGTCCGGCCTCTTCGGATGAGGCGTACAACATCGTCAAGCAGCGCTTGTTCAAGGAGGCCGACGCCGCCGGACTAGCTTCGATCGGCGCGACGGCGAAGGCCTATGTCGAGATGTACCGGAAGTACACCGACGAATTCCCACGCGAAGTCCGCGACGTGAACTACGAGGACCGGATCAAGCGAACGTACCCTATCCATCCCGAGATGTTCGACACCCTCTATGAAGAGTGGTCGTCTCTCGAACGTTTTCAGCGCACCCGTGGAGTGCTGCGGCTGATGAGTACCGTCATTCATGCGCTGTGGATCGGCGAGGACGCCTCACCGCTCATCATGCCTGGCTCGATCCCGCTGGCGACCGCAAACGTGAATGCCGAGCTGACGCAATACCTCCAGGACTCATGGAAGACGATCATCGACGCGGACGTTGACGGACCAAACTCTGAACCAGCACGGATCGATTCTGAGAAACCCCTCTTCGGGCAGCGGGCGCTGACCAAGCGGCTCGCTCGCACCGTCTTCTTCAGCGCAGCGCCGACTATCGCACCGGGTTCGGTCCACAAGGGGACAGGCACGCAGCGCGTTTTCCTCGGTACCGCAGTCCCTGGGGACGTGCCCGGCAACTTCCACGCCGCCCTCACCCAGCTCGGCGACCGGGCGACGTACTTCTACTCCGGCTCAGGCAAGTATTGGTATGATCTCCAGCCCAACATCACCCGGACCGCGAAGGACCAGGCCGAGCGGCTGCACAAGGAAGACGTATGGGCGGAGATCATCAAACGCCTCCAAGGGCAAGCTCGCACCCGCGGCGACTTCGCCGGAGTTCACGTCTGCCCTGAGACCAACGGTGACATCCCCGACACGGACGAGGCGCGATTGGTCATCCTCCACCCCAAGGTTGCACATAAGCGCGGTGTGGACTCGGCTGCCAAGGACTTCGCGCAGAAAGCCACCGAGCAACGCGGAAGTGCCAACAGGAATCACCGCAACACGCTGGTCTACCTTGCCGCCGATGAGGCTCGGCTGGAGGAACTTAATAGTGCCACCCGAGACTTTCTCGGCTGGAGTCACGTATTGGCTAACGAAGCCGACCTTGACCTTACGCAGAACCAAAAGAACCAAGCTGCTCAGCGGAAAGCACAGGCTGACCAGACGGTCACTTCCCGATTGCTGCAGACATTCACTTGGGCACTAGTCCCGGCACAGCCTAACGCCGGGGCGCCGTTCGTGCTCCGTGAGACCAAGGTTGAAGGGCAGTCCGACTCCCTCGCAGACCGCGTGTCACGCCGACTCGGGAATGACGGTGACCTTTCCACCCGGCAGGCAGCGTCCACGATCCGACTCGCTATCAGCAAGGTGCCGCAGATCTGGAAGGACGGACACGTTTCACTCGGCGCATTGTGGGCCCTCTACAGCCAGTACCCCTACATGCCACGTTTACGTGACCGCCGAGTGCTCGACGAAGGCATTTTTGACATGCCAATGATTTGGCAGACCGATGCCTTCGCTCTGGCAACTGCCTACGACGAGACCGCTGGTCGTTATGTCGGTTTGTGGACACCGCAGGACAAGGGGGCCGCCCCTCTTGCTACGGACTCGCTGCTGCTCGTGCGTCCCGACGTCGCTGCCGAACAGAGGGATGTTGAGGCCCAGGCAATTACGGACACCAGTAACCAGCCTACTGTCGACCAGCCCGCCGCTCCGCCGAAGCCCCGCGTCGATGCCGCCTTCCCGAAGGCCAAGACCCGTTTCTACGGCGTCAAGACGCTCAATGCTGACAAGACCGCGATGGACTTCAAGAACATCGCCGAAGAAGTCCTCGCCCACCTCCGCGGTGATGAGGACACCAACCTTGTCGTCCGTATCGAGATCGAAGCCACCGACATGACCGGTTTCGACGAGGGTAAGGTCCGCACCGTCTCAGAGAACGCCCGCACCCTCAAGTTCGACCAGTCCGGCTTCGAGGAGTTGTGAGGCGGGACCTTCAGATGGGGGTCAAGCGGTGAAAGCGCCGTCGCCGCCAGCTGTACCTGCCGTATCTGAAGTCGCGCTTCACGACGATCCAGCCCCGCCGGGCTGGATCGAGCCCGGATGGGCTCAGGGGTTCGGTCCCGGGTCCGCCCTGACAGTCAGCCCGGGACGGGGGCATTCAGGGCAGCCAGTTTGGCTGGGGCCAGTTCACCCCCGAAGGGCTTTGTAGCGCTGGGTGTGGAGCCAGACGCCGAACTCGTGTTCCAGGCTCGAGCCGCAGGTTTCATTGCGGCAAGGGGTACGACAAAGAACGGGTTGCACGCCAATGGGGACAGGGCGGTTTCCAACGATCGTCGCAACACCTACTGAAAGTGGTGTTGTTTCATGCGCAGTTCGACGCGCCGATCGAGGAAAATGGGGCCTCCGGGCTTGGTCGAGAAGAGGCCCTTGTATGTTCAGCTCATGAAAGAAGGGCACTCCAACCGGGCAGCATGCAGGATTCTCGGGATCAACCCCAACACCGGCCTTCGTTGGTTGAATGGACGCAACGGGGTTGAGGGCTTGGTGCAGCAGGGCTTGGACCCTCGACCTCGAAAGGCCATTCCTGCGGCAGCTGTATCCAACCGCTATTTGTCAGAGGACGAACGGATCTTCATTGCCGACCGGTTGCTGGTTCGGGCGAGTCTCCGATCCATTGCTCGTGATCTTGGGCGGTCGCCGGCCACGATCAGCAGGGAGTTGGCTCGGAATCGCCCCGACTCCCGTCGCTACCATCCGTTCCGCGCCCAGAAAATGGCACAAAAGAGACGACCCAGGCCAAGACTGGCCAAGCTTGCCGGTGATGACGAGTTGCGGCACTACGTTGTGGAGTGCCTATCGAAGCGGTGGAGCCCTCAGCAGGTCTGCCGGGCCTTGAAGCAAAGGTTTCCAGGAGAAAAGCATCGGCATTTGGCGCATGAAACGATCTACCGTGCGCTCTATCATTTGAGCATCCGCCCCGTTCCAACCGGGTCTGCCCGGCTGCTGCGATCGGGTAAGTTCAGCAGGCGGCCGCGGATCAGGACCAAGGTAAAGCCACGCCAGTACATGGCCGATGCTCTGAAGATCGCTGACCGCCCAGCCCACATCGCTACCAGGGAAGAAGCCGGCCATTGGGAAGGCGACCTCATCATGGGGAAAGGGAACAAATCAGCGATAGTGACGCTGGTAGAACGCTCATCCCGTCTCCTCGTCGCCTTCGCGCTCCGCCCAGGGACCAGATCCGACAACATGCGTGACCAACTCATTGAAGCCCTGGGGCTCCTGCCGGCCACGCTGCGGAGGACCTTGACGTGGGACCGCGGATCCGAGATGGCCAAGCACGCCGAAGTCACCGCGGCGCTGGGGACGCTCGTGTACTTCTGTGATCCGGCCAGCCCCTGGCAACGTGCATCGAACGAGAATGCCAACGGACTGCTCCGCCAGTACTTCCGGAAGGGTGCAGACCTCAGCACGGTAGAACAAGCTGAAGTCCGGTTCGCCGCTGATGAAATCAACGGACGGCCACGAGCCGTCCTCAACTGGGACAGTGCAAATGACCGGTTTGCTGCGCTTCACGCGGCGGCGCTTCAGGGTGCGGCGGCGGCGCCGCTGCCCACAACCGGGGACAATCCTCACGGGTTATCCACCGCTACGACTGCAAGGGAGCTAACCCAGGGGCTCCCAATTTCAGCCGTGGATAACCCAAATTGACCCCCGCTGCGGATAGCTGGAGTCATTGAAGAGCTCTCCAGCAGGTCACGGATGAGAGCCCTTCTGACCGTGCAAACAAATCGTCATGAAGTCGTTGACACCACTTCTGGTTTTAGGGTTCCCCAGGGCGGATCTTGTATTACCACGGACCCTGCCGTCTTTAGAGATCGGTCAGGCCAACGCCTTCGTCATCGAGGCAGGGGGAGCGTTTGCCGGCCGGGGCTCCGGTTGAGCGGAGGCAGCTGCATTGAGGTCCTTTAACTGCGGGTAGGGACAGCCACACGAAACGCTGCATCTTGATGTACGTCCCGAAGTCCAGAACTGCGGCGTTCAACTTCGGCGCGAGGTCGTGGCTAACACTTACCGCCAGTGCTGTCTCTGCTCCCCGGCGGTCGTTTCCCGAGGTATTTGGGAGGGCGGGGCCGAGTTCGCACCAGAGCGGTTTACGCGGTGGGGTCCGCGAGAAATACAGGCCCTGTTTCCGGCATCCTCCGTCGCCTTGAAAGCAATGCAACGTTCCTCCGAAGACGGCCACCATTTCCACTGCCGCGGCGGTGAGGAAGAAGTGACCGTGTCCGGGTATGTCGGCCCTGAGGAGGCCGGTAGGTTGGCCGGCCGTCCCGGCTTGCGCAAGGTTTGAGTGATCGACGGGTCTGGGTCTGCGGCGGTCAGCAGGCAACGGACATGACCGTTCTAGTGCTGTGGATGCTTACCCGGGCAGCGTCCTCAGTGGCTTCGTTAGGGCCCGCAATCCCTGCCGTCGTTTCGCGGTCGCGGGGGTGGCTATTGGCTTGTTTCATGGTTCCGTTGTTTCCGTCGTCGAGAGGTGGGTGCGCGGCGAGCCGCCCGGAAACCGCTCCGCCTGAAAGGTTGCATTGCTGAAGAAGTGTGTCAGTCGTGGGCGGGTTCGCCGGTGACTGTGTGGTCGGCGTGGTTCAGGCCTTCCATGACGAGGCGGGTCAGGTGCCCGTCCGTAAGGCGGTAGATGACGTGGCGACTGTGCTTCTGCGTGGTGACCAGCCCGCTGAAGCGCAGCTTGGCCAGGTGTTGGCTGACCGAGGTGCGTGAGGCTCCGGTCTGCTCTACCAGGGTGCCGACGTCGGAGGGTTCCTGGGCCAGGAGCCAGAGCAGGTGCAGCCGGGTGGGGTCCGAGAGCATCCGGAACGTGGCGGTAGCCGCGTCCAGCCGGCGGGAATCCGGTGCGTCGGGGTGGTGGAGGCTGGCGGCCGGGGTGGGCTGTACGTTTTCCACCGGTTCAGCCTTTCATGGTCTCCGGCACGGGGCCGGTCCTGGATCCTGCGGGCCAGAATCGGAACGCCGCAAGTGTACTGATGGTAGCCACGATGGCCAGCACGGCGGCGGCCACGGGTTGGCCGGCGGCGGCGCCGATCCAGCCGGCGACTGGGTAGGTGATGATGAAGCAGGCGTGGGAGAGGGAGAACTGGGCGGTGAAGATGTAGGACCGGGTGCTGTCTGTTGCCGCCCGGCGCAGGAGGCGCGCCGAGGGGGTGTTGATCATCGAGGTCCCGGCGCCGAGGACCACCCACAGGCCCAGCAGCACCGGCCAGGTTCCCGGCGCGGCCAGCAGGGCGAAAGCCCCGGCCAGGCCGGCGGAAAGCAACACGGCGCCGGCACGCATGAAGACCCGGTCCGGCACCCGGTCCAGGATCTTGGGTGCGGTCAGCGCGACGAGCATCGACCCGGCACCGAAACAGGCCAGGGCGACCGCGACGTCGGCGTTGGAACCTCCGAACATGTCCCGGGCGTAGACGACGGTGTTCACCAGCACCAGGGCGGTCGCGGCCGCGACGGCAAGATTCAGGGCCATCAGGGCCCGCAGCTCAGGGTTGCGGGCAAAGATCCGCGTGCCCAGAGTGGTCCGGTGCCACAGCGTCCCTTCCTGCCGCACCTGCGGCGCCGCAGGAAGCCTGGTCGTGACCACGAGCGCCGCGGAGAACAGGAACCCGACCACGGTCCCGAGGAACAGATCATGGAAGGACAAGACGGTCAGCAGCGCTGCGGCCAGTGCGGGGCTGACCAGCGACTCCAGGTCGTAGGCCAGACGCGAGAGGGAAAGGGCGCGGGTGTACTGGCGTTCATCAGGGAGGATCACCGGGATCAGAGACTGGAACGCCGGGGTGAACGTAGCCGAGGCGCTCTGCAGCAAGAAAACCAGGACATAGATCTGCCACGCCTGGTCCACCATCGGCAGCATCAGTGCAATACCGGCACGGATCAGGTCCGCCCCAACCAGCACCGCCTTTTTCGGCAGCCGCTCCACGAGCGCCGCCATCAGCGGGGCAACGAACACATACGCGAGCATCTTGATCGTCAGTGCCGTACCCAGAACGGCACCGGCCTGACCGCCGGCCAGATCAAAGGCCAGCAGGCCCAGCGCCACCGTCAGTAGCCCGGTGCCCAGCAGGGCCACAACCTGGGCCGAAAAGAGCTTTCGGTAGGCCGGAACGGCCAGGACTTCAATCAAAACGACTCCTCGGAACTATCACGGATACATCAATACGTGCTTACATGTGCACTTATTAGACTAATGCGTCATTCCCCGGTTGGGAAACGATCCGACCTGCATGTTGCTTCACTCAGCACGCCCTGTTTCGAGGCTCCCGGTCGGAGCAGGCCACCGACGGTGATCTCCCCATGAGCTCGTTAGTGGGAAGCGGGTCAAGGGCCGCCTGGGCCCGACGGCTGTGCCGGCGCTGCCGGGCGGTATTACGCGGCGCTGGTTCCAAACAGCATTCCGAGCAGGTATGTGACGGCTGCTGCGCCGTAGCCGATGGCGAGCTGGCGCAGTGCCATCTTCAATGGGGCCCCTCCGGAGAGTAGCGCGACTATAGCGCCGGTAGTGAGCAAGGCCAGACCAACAATGATGCTGGCGATGATCAGGGCGGTGATTCCCTGCAACCCGAAGAGGTAGGGGAGTACAGGCAGGATCGCTCCCGAGCCGAAGAACAGGAAGCTCGACGTTGCCGCACCGAGTCCGGTGCCTACTGCTTCGTGTTTGTCATGTCCCGCGGGTACCGCGATTGGCGTCTCGGGCGGGTTCTGCAAGCTCTCGGCGGCCTTCGCGTTCGCCTCTTCCGGGCTCATGCCCCGCGCCCGGTACAGGAGGGCAAGTTCGTTTGCGCCGGCGTTCAGGTGCGGGAGTCGTGCCTGTGCGTCCTCGTTGGGGGTGGAGGCTTCGAGGAGTTCGCGCTGGGAGCGGACGGAGACGTACTCCCCGGCGCCCATGGACAAGGCGCCAGCGAGGAGACCGGCTACGCCGCTGAGGAGGACCACCGAGTTGGGCGCGCCGCTGGCGCTAATGCCCATGACGAGGGAGAGGTTACTGACGAGTCCGTCGTTAGCACCGAAGACGGCGGCGCGGAAAGACCCGGAGAGCCTGTTTCGTCCCCGTGTGGCGAGTGCGCGGACAATTTCCTCGTGGATCTGTTCGTCTGCGGCCATGGCGGCTGTGGCGTGCACATCGCGGGCGTATGGCGACCGTGCTTCGGCACGTTGGGCCAGGGCCAGGACGAACACGGATCCGAAGTGGCGGGCGAGGAAGCCAACGAACCGGGTCCTGAGGCCTCCGCGGCGTGGTTTGCCGACGTTGTCGCCGAGCATCTTCAGCCAGTGCTGTTCGTGCCGGGTCTCGGCCTCGGCCAAAGCCAAAAGTATTTCCCGTTCCTCCCCGGAACGGCGGCCCGCCAGGTCGCGGTAAACAGCGGCTTCGGCCCGTTCGTCGGCCAGATACTGGCGCCAGCGGCGAAGATCCGAGGGGCTACCGCCGTGGGAATCATCCCTCGTATTTGTGTTCTTGAAGTTGGTCATAGTCATCCTCAAGGCAGGTCTTCGGCCGGACCCAGCAGTCCGGGGAGCCCGGCCAGAGGGGCGTTTGAACGGACGTCTCGCTGGCTAAGGCCAGGCGGTGCACCAGGCAGGCCCTGTGGAACCGCATGTCAGCGTGCCGCTACGTCGTCCCCGGGCGGACGAAGGGAACAATTCCGCCCTCTGTGGAGACAGTCTTCCGCATTTTCAGTCTGGGTGGATACTTTTCGGGCTGCCGAATTTGAGGTTCGAGGTTCGCCTGTGCTGGCTCTTTCGGGCACGACCGTGGTCCGGCTTCCCAAGGACGGAAAGCCGGACCACTTTGTGGGGCTCGCGACGGCTACCGCGAACCTGGTTCGGTGCGACCGAACTAGACGCGTGCTTCCTCACGTTCGACCGGTTCGGGCACGCTGGGCCGGAACGGGGCGGAGATTGCCGGGAGGATGGCGCGGCGGTGCACGACGAGCAGGGCGACGGCGATGACGATGTGGACGCCGCTGAGTACGTACCGGCCGGTTGCGTCCGTGACGAAGAACTGCACCGCGAATAACCCGGCGAGGGCGACGGCGGACCATCGGTGGAAGCGCAGGGCGATGATGATCGCCACACCCATCAGTGTCTGACTGGCCGTGAGCACGAACTCCTCAACCTGCCGCGGATCCAGGGCAAGGTCTGTGCCGCCGCCGCCGAAGAAGTGGGCGACGGGCAGGGACCCGACGAGTAAGGTCCATTGGTTGATCTTGGACGCGATCAGCGTTCCGATGGCGGCCGCGCCCATTCCGCGCAGGGCGAAGAGCACGGCAATAATGAACTCGGGGGCCTCGGAGGCCAGCGGGGCCAGCCACTGCACCAGGAAGTAACTATCAATACCGAGCGCTCCGCCCGAATCGACCAGGGAGGTCGCGAAAGGCTCAGCAGCGGTCAGGATGATCGCCGCGGAGACGACAAACATACCCACAAACGTGATGCGGCGGCGTGTCTGTGGCATCGCGGCGATGTGAGCGGCCATGCCGACGAACTCCTCTTCGCCCTCGTCCGGGACCCAGCTGGCCCGCCACAGGTACGCGACGAAAATCAGGATCAGACTGATGCCGACCCACATGGCGATCTGCCCCATGATCGGGATGACGAACGCGAGGACGGCAACGATGGCCAACACACCAATGTCCAGGCGGCTGCTTCCGGGCAGCTGCAGCATCCGCGGCAGCTGCTTACCTTTTTCCCCGCGTGCTTTCGCCAAACGACGGGCGACGTAGAGGGCAACGAGAACGATCAGCGGCCAACCGAACCCGAGCAGCAGCCGGTTGGATCCGGTCATGTTCGCAGCCGCGAACTGCTCATAGGCCGGATCGGAGCCGGATCGGAAGGCGTAGTACAGGTCGACCGCGTACTCAGGAAGCACGGCGATCAGCGCCAGGATGGCGATGGCGAGTGCCCCCGAAATGTCTTTCTGGGCGGACTCGGCCGCCCAGGCAAGCATGAACGACGCAGCGACCACAGCTGCGCCGAAGACCACGAGGTCAAGGACGGGGTTGGGCGCAAACCCGGTGATACGGAAGACGATGGCCGGTGCGGCGATCGCGAGCAGGATGATGATCCTGCGCAGCAGCGGAGCGGGCATGGGTGTCCTTCGGTCGTAGGGCGACCGGAATCGAGAAGGCAAGAGACTCCGGCCACAGGATGGGCCGAAGGTCTCGCTCGCCCCGAGAGATATCGGGGTGGCACGCCGGGCAGTCACCATGACCGCCAGTATGTCGACGTACCGCAACGTCCGGGAAAAGCACGGACTGTGGGAGCTACTCCCCTTCGATTTCTCGATTCTTCCACACATTTAACGCCGATATATGCGTTTGCATGCTTTTAGGGAATCCGAATTTTCAACATCCGGAGACCCTTCACGGCATCCTTCGGTAGCCCAAAAGATCCGGCCGAAGACTGCTCGGCCGAGACGAAGGCCTACCCGGCCCGCTCTGTCGTAGTCATCCGTCGAAGAAAACCGGATCCTGATACGAGGGGCCCCGCAGCGCCTCAGGTCTACCGGAGGCTCCGGGTGCCCGGACGCGACAAGACTGCCGGAGCCTTTTTGCCTCCATGCCATAGCGGGTCCAGCCAACAGGGAGCGGTCCGGTGCAGAGCCACTCCCACAGCACCTCGGCCTCTTTCTCCGGGACAACAACCTAATGGGCTCGGAGGCTTATTTGACCGTCAGTGTCCCGTGCATATTCGGGTGATAGGTGCAGTGGAAGGCATAGGTGCCTGGCTGCGTCGGGGCCGTAAAGGTGGCCGTGCCTCCGTCGCCTTTGACCTTGGCGTCGAAAGCCTGCCCTTGGTCAGCGGTTACGGTATGGGCCGCGCTGTCCTGGTTGGTCACTGTCACCGTAGCGCCAGGGGACACTGTGACCGGATTCCCGTAGGCGAAGTCCTTGATGGTGATGGCTGTCACCGCGGACTCCGGCATTCCTTTGGTTGTGGAGGGCGCCGGGGAATCTGACCCCATCGGCATGCTTGAGGAGGCGGAGGCAGTGCTGGTTGCCGCTGATGTCGGGGCCGGCGAGCCACCGCTAGAGCCGCACCCAGCCAGCCCAGCCAGAAGAGCTACCAAGAACAGCGGAGTCCCAAACTTTCCAGTTTTCATGGCATACCGTCCTCGGTCACGACGAGAGGTTCGAACAGGAATCCCCTAAACGTCATTCTGCTCCCGACCGCCACGGAATGACACCCACGAGCGCAAAGAACGGGCTCGGACGGGGGAAATCGTGTCGTCGACCGCTGCCCAGCCACCGAGTTCGGGGATTACCGGCAGCGGACCTCCCGCGCTCCGCTCCGAATGTGGCGTTGCGTCCCGGCCCTTGTCTATTTGGTCATTATCGCGACGGGTAAAAGGGGGACTCTGATACCTTCAAGCTGAACCTGTTGCGACGATCGTTGGAAACCGCCCTGCCTGAGCTGTGCGGAGGGCTCCACCTGACCCCAGTGGGCACAACCCGTTCCCCAACGCCCTGTGCTCCGCTGCGCTCCCCCCAGGAAGCGGTGATTGTGTCAAGTATTTTTGGCCCCAGAGGGGCGATTGAAAGTGGCCCCAGGTTCACGGAACGTTGTTGTGGGTCTCGGGCTCGCGGGACGGTTTTCGCACCGGTTGGCTAAGGGTTCCTGTATCGCCCGGGGGAACGGCAGATGCCGGTCGGGGGTATGGAGTCGGGGCGCCGTCGTTGCTAGCATGTCAGATCTCTTGAGTGGGAGAAATCCATTCTGGAATGGAAAAGGTCCGACCTGGCGTGCGCCGGGCCGGACCTTTTCAGTGAGACGCGCTAACAGTCCAGACCCACTACCCGACCTTGCCGGAGAGTGCGACCAGTACCCCTGCCGTAGCGAAGTATTTGTTGCTTCCCAGATCGCGGATGGTTTTGATTCCCATACCGGCAAGCAGTTCGTCGTGCTTTTCGGTCAGTCCGGCAAGAGCCGAGGGCGGGGCCGAAAGGACCTCGTCCAGAGTCGAGTTCTCGTAGGCGTTGTCCAATGCCTTGCCCAATTCAATCGAAACAGCCATTTTCATGTCCTTTCATCGATGACGGAAAACAAGCCCAGCCAGCCTGCGGCTGCACGAACGCCGGGATTTATCCCTGCGCCGCTGGGAGACACGCTATCGCAGCGTCGGTCTGTGGAACGTGAGCGTGCCGAAGCGATTGGGCGGCGGTTTAGCCCTGAAAGCGGATTTTGGTGGGTTTGGGTCCGCCGGCTTGATTAGGGCCTGCGGTCTTGCCGTAGGGAATCCCGGATTTCCGTGAGCAGGGCAATCTGGGGGTCTTCGGCCGCTTCTTCCTTGACGTCCGGGTTGATGCCGAGGCGCCGGTTGCGGCGCTCGATCATGTGGTTCATGGGCACGACGATGACGAAGTAAATGGCTGCCGCCACGAGCACGAAGTTAACAATTGCTGTGAGCAGGACACCGAATTTGATGTCGTTTCCGTTGAGGGTCACGACGGCGAAGCTATCGAAGTTCGGAGATCCGACCAAGGCCGCGATGAACGGCATGAGAACGCTTTGGACTAGGGCCGTGACTACGGCGCCAAAGGCGGCACCAATCACGACGGCGACGGCAAGGTCTACGACGTTGCCCTTCATGATGAAATTCTTGAATCCGGTCAACATAGCGATCAAACTACCCCACGCGGATGCCGTATCGGTTACTTTTGGGGAAAGTTTCGAGGGGAGTCACCGAGTGCCTGCCGGCGCCCGTGGCATGAGGTCGGATTCACCTCCGTGGGGACCTTGGGTTCCTGCAGCGGGGTTGTTCACCTGTTCCGAACTTCTACGCGCGATGCCATGGGCCAGGCGATAGGAGTCGGTGCCGGTTTCGATGATGGTGCCGTTGAAGGTGAGCCGGTCCACGATGGCGGCGCAGAGGCGCGGGTCGGTGAAGGTTTTGGTCCAGCCGGAGAATGACTCGTTGGAGGCGATGGCGATGGAGTTTTTCTCCTCACGGTCGCTGAGGACCTGGAAGAGGAGTTCGGCGCCTCGACGGTCAAGTTCCATGTAGCCAAGCTCGTCGATGCAGAGCAGGTCCACGCGGCCGTAGCGGGCTATGGTCTTGGCCAGGACCTTCTCGTCTGCGGCTTCGATGAGTTCGTTCACGAGTCGGGTGGCGAGGGTGTATTTGACTCGGTAGCCCTTCTCCGCGGCGGCGGTGCCGAGTCCGATGAGCAGGTGGGATTTGCCGGTTCCGGAGTCCCCAATCAGGCAGAGGGGTTGTCCTTTGCGGATCCATTCTCCGGTGGCCAGGGTGTGGATGGTGGCGGAATTGATGTTCGGGTTCGCGTCGAAGTCGAAGTCCCCGAGCCACTTGTCCCGGGGAAGGTTCGCGGCTTTCACGCGCCGGATCGAGGAGCGCCGGTCCCTGTCGTCGCACTCGGCCAGCTGCAGTTCGGCCAGGAAGCCTTGGTAGGAGAGTTGTTCCTTCCTCGCGACGGCGAGGGCTTCATCGAGGACTGCCCGGATGGTGGGCAGGCGCAGCCGGCGGCAGGCCTGGTCCACGGCGGCAACTGCTGCCTGTTCGGTCAGGCCGCGGCGCCGGCGCAGGGTCGGGGTGATGGTGGTCGCCGGTGCGGTGGGGCTCATGAGATGTTCTCCTTTGACGCGGTTCCTGCGGGGTGTTGGGAGCGTTTGGCCAGCAGCTCGTCATAGGCGCGGACCGATGGCAGGGGCCGGCTATCAGGTGGCAGCCCGGCGATGACGGCGACGGGGTCCATGAGGCGGCGCTGGGTGAGACTGACAACCCGTTGCACCTTCTCTTCAGCATGAGCACCGGGATGACGGCCGGACCTGGCCCCACCCCGGCAAGATGCCGTAGCGTGTCTGCGTGCTTCGACCGCAACGACGTCGGCGCTGACCGCACCCACTACGAGGGCCGCGGTGATGCCTGCGTGGATGTCTTCGGCGTCCATGGACCGGTGGAGGAGCAGGACGTCGATGAGTTCACGGGTCCCGTCGGCGTCGCCGTTGACCCGGCGGGAGGCGGCCCAGAATGCCTCGTGCGCGCTGCTGAACGTCCCGGACTGCCGCGCCCGGGCCAAAGCGGTGGAGCCTGGAAGGGCGCCGGGCTTGGTTTTGAGGACTTCGAGATAGTGATCGAGCTGGACTGACTGACCGGACCGGGCGGCGAGCCGCTGATGCCTGGCGACCACGGTGCGGCCGTCGAACACCACGACCTCGGACGCCCGCAATGAGACCCTGACCCTTCGGCCGATGAAGCGGGCCGGGACGGAGTACTTCACCATCCTGACCGTGATCATCGAGGACCTATCGACCCTCGGGTTCAGCACCAGACCGGATCGAATTCCTCGGCTGGCAGCGGGGCCAGGAGCGGCCGTTCGATCTCGAAGTCCTGACCGATGGTGCGGATCCTGTCATTGATTCGCCGGCGATCGTCCTGGGCTTCCCATCCGCGGATGCGGTCGTTGAGCTCGTCCAGGGATTCAGTGACTGGCGTGGGCGAGAGTCTGTTGCGGCGGAACCAGCCCACCTCACCTTCAACGCCGCCCTTTTCGTGGGCCCCGGCGATGCCGGGCTGGCAATAGAAGGGGTCGAAGCCGTAGTGGGAACGGAACAACACCCATCTGTCGTTCTCCTGGCGCTGCCGGCCTTGCCCGAACACCACAGCGGTGACAGCACTGCTGAGATTGTCCTAGCGGATGTGTTTGGTCGGGATGCCGCCCAGAACGTTGAAGGCCTCGACGTGGCCCTCGAGAAAGGCTTCCTGGGCCTGGGTCGGGTAGATCCGGTGGATGGCTCTGCCCGAATGCGATAGCCGGAAGATGAACATGTGGCACTTCGTCTTCACCCCGTTCAGCACGACATAGACCTCGCCGAAGTCCACCTCAGCCTCAGCACCCGGAGCGTGTTCCTGAGGAACGAACACCTCAACGCGGCGGCCGGCCTCCACATCAATTTGGGCCGGACGGACCCTTACGTAATCACGGACCGTCGAATACGACAGCTCCTGCGCTCCGTGCTCTTCTATGAGCCGGGCCAAAATCCTGCGTGCAGTATGGCGCTGCTTCCGCGGCGCCGTCGTGTCCTCGGTCAGCATCGCATCGATCGCGCCCTTGAAGGGCTCCAGCCTCCAGGACACGCCTTGTCTCTGTTTACGCTCCGGAGGGGCAGCTGAATCCAGTGCCTGCCTTACCGTTCGCCTGTGAACCCCGTACCGGACCGCCAACGCACGAACCGACAGGCCCTCAACCCGGGCGTCCCTTCGAATCCGCGCGAACAACTCCACTCTCGACTCCATCCAGACCAGCCTTCCGCCGCATCCATCCAGTGATGAATCCAACGTTGAAGGTGGGGCCACAAATAACCGCCACAGGTGCCCGGCGAGTCATGAAGTGGGGCCGGAAATAACCGTCCTGCCGGGGCCATATAAACCTGTCACAGCCAAAGCGGTCCTCCGCTTTGCTCCGGCCTGTAAAAGCGTTGTTTTTGCCTTACATGTGGCTGGGTTGTTCTCCGTACAAGGCCACTGATCGTAGCCGTCCGGGGGCCCGACCCGTCAACCCACGCTCCCGTTCAGGTCCACGCGGTCGCTGCGCTCCCTTATTTCGCGGACCTGCCCGTCCGCTCTTCGGGGTTGACGGCCCACCCTCGACCGGCTGGACCAGTGGGGCCTCGCACGGCGGGGCAGGAAGGAGGTGGCTACATGAGCATCGACGAACTGATCAAGCTCGCGACTTCGGTCGTGAGCCTGGCGACAGCGGTCATCGCTCTGCTTTCCACGCGGAACGCGCTCTTAAAGGGCAAACGCTCCCGAGCGGTCACTCGGAAGCGTAAGCGTACAGCTAGGAAGGTGTAGCTACTCAAACCGGTGGTCGTGACCGTGAATGGTTGCGGCCACCGGCTCCTTCTTAGCCTAGGTTCTACTCAACGATAAGGAAACCCTCATGGAACCACTGACGATCGTGAATTTCGTGCTCTCGCTGGCAGCGCTGGGCGCTTCCATCACCGCGTACCGCGCCATCTCCAAGGTCCGGAAGGACCAGGAAACCTAGGCCCGGCGCAGGCTGGGCCGCCCCCTAGCAGGGCCGGCCCGGCCCTACGTGGCCGGTTCGGTGCCGGGTGTTGTGTCCTCATCCCGTACGCGGCGCAGCAAGGCCGCCATATTGCGCACGGCCGCGGGGTCTTTTTGCCAGGGCTTGCCGTTACGGGTACAGGCGTGAACGCTGTTCACGCCGGAGCCTTTAGCCGCTTCGGCGAATTCTGCCCATGCCTCCTGCAGCTCTGACAGCTCCTCAGGGGTTAGCGGCTCTTCCGCCGCCGGCTCGCTCACTACGAGCGGAGTCGCAGCCTTATCGGTACCCGTCTGGCGTCTGCCGAACAAACTCCTCAAACCCACGGATTACCCCTTCATTAACGAATAAGTGTCCCGCCAAGGTGGGCCGCATTGGGGGAACGGCCTGCCCTGGCGGGACCCTTCCACCGTATCAACACCGGCCAGACCTTTTGACCAAGACGGAGGGCCGGCATTCCAAGGAATGCCGGCCCTCCGCTGTGTAAACATCCTGCTGCTTACGCCTTCGAGCATGCCACATCGACTGGCTTACGTGGGAGTTTCAGGCCCTACCGTCACCGGCCAACTGGGGGGAACGGCCGATGACGGGGGCAGTACAAGTTTACGGCCGCGAAGCCTGGTTTGCGCTGCGCTTCAACCAGTTGTGGGCGTCCGCTGGCGCGGCCGGCTGTTGGGCGCTGCCGGTCCGTCGCAGAGCTCCTGCCCGTCATCACCTGGTTGTTTACAAGCGTTTTTTGTTGCTGTCCTGCGGATTCTAGGCGTCCGCTCCAGCCTGTCTAGCCCCGGTTCCGCAAGCTCCACCGGGGCCTGCGGCGCAGGAATTTCCCGCAGGCGCTCCTTCGTCGCTTATCTCCTGCGGGAATTTCCCACGCCTTGCCCTGCGGGTAGACAGGCCTCCGTCGGCCGCCGAGCAAGCAAGCTTGCCAGCAACCAAAAAACAACGCGGGGGAACCGGGGAGCTGGCCGGTCACCTAAGCCGCCCCACTCACCCCACTTCTCGGACAAGAAGGAACACCACCAAATGAACGCAATCAGCACCAAGACCGTGACCACAGCCGACACCGGCGAGACCATCGAGGGCGTGACCGTCCTCGGGGATTACCACATGAACGGTGGCTACGACTGGATGGAACTCATCGGCGAACACGGCTGGGCCGTGATCCCCAGCTGGGGGCACGATGGCTGGGACCTGGGCCAGTGGCCCTACGTCATGGTCGCCGGAATCCGCACCGCCGACGCCATCGGCAACCTGTTTGGCATGGCCACGTACTGCGAAGGCGACGTGACCTGCACGTACTACCGGACCAAGGCCAAGTTCTGGGACGCGATCAGCGAACAGGCGTTCTTCCACTGGAAGAACGGACAGGCCCACGGCCCGGACGACCTGCCCGAAGCCGCCGCCGAACTGCCCAGCCGGTACCGCATGCCCTACGCCGTCAACGCCGCCTAACCGTTGAAACCCTTGCCGGGCGGAAACCCGCCCGGCAAGGGCCCTGCACCGCCATCTTCACCAACGGAAAGAATCATGACCGAAAACAACCGCATCACCGAAAACACCGCCCAGACCGTTGTGTTCCTCGAAACCCTCGCCGCCCTTGTTGAAAAATCTCCCGTCACCTACAGCGCGGCCGCCGCGAAAGACCTCGCAGCGCACGTCCGCGGCATGGCAGAAGCAGTGGTCAACGACGCCCGCGTTGACCCTGGCCTGCTGGACGTGACCCGGCAGTACGCCGCGCTGGACTGGCACAACGAACTCGTCGCCGTCCTGTTCTCCCCGGAGCACCGGCCCACAATGCACTAAACCCCGCGGCGGACTCACTTACTCAAATACTCAAATGAGTAAGCGAGTCCCCCTCATTGCTGCCTAACCGTCGCCAAAGCGCGCGGGCGGTCCGCCGCCGGTGGCTGGCTCGGGTTGGTGGTCGCCGGCAGCGGACCGCCGTTCCCGCCAACAGCCCCGGACGGATCACCTGTGCTGGCGGCAAGCCATGGGGGAGTGGCCGGCCGGGGCAGATCCGGTGGCCAGGGGAAAGGCATGCTCGCAGGGCTCGCACTGGTCTGCGCTGCGCTTCAACCAGTTGATGGGCGTCCGCTGGCGCGGCCGGCTGTTGGGCGCTGCCGGTCCGTCGCAGAGCTCCGGCCCTGACTCACCTGGTTGTTTACAAGCGTTTTTTGTTGCTGTCCTGCGGATTCTAGGCGTCCGCTCCAGCCTGTCTAGCCCCGGTTCCGCAAGCTCCACCGGGGCCTGCGGCGCAGGAATTTCCCGCAGGCGCTCCTTCGTCGCTTATCTCCTGCGGGAATTTCCCACGCCTTGCCCTGCGGGTAGACAAGCCTCCGTCGGCCGCCGAGCAAGCAAGCTTGCCAGCAACCAAAAAACAACGCGGGGGGAGCAGGGGAGCTGGCCGGTCACCTAAGCCGCCCCACCCACCCCACTTCTCGGACAAGAAGGAACACCACCAATGACTGAAAAACTGACCATCACCGGTTCCGCTGACCTGATCGCCGCCGTCCCGCACCTGCTGGGCACCCAGCCCAAGGAGTCGTTTGTCGTGCTGACGTCACGCTTCGGCACCCTTGGAGCAACCCTCCGCATGGACGCACCGGCCGAGTCCGCACCACTGGACTACGCCCAAATGATGGCGACCTACGCCGCTAACGACGACAAGGCAACGGGCAGCTTCGTGATCGTTTACACCGACGAGAAACCGGCCTACGGCTTCCCCTACGCTGCTCACGTGCTCGCACTCAGCAGTGAGCTGGCCATGGCACGGATGCCCGTCCGCACGGTCCTGCTGGTCACCAGCGCCCACTGGGCAACCTACGGTACGGAAGAAAAAAACCCGCTCGACACCATCAGGGACAGCAACGCCAACGTCACGCTGACCTACTTCGGTTCGGCGACGGACATCGACGTGTACAACCCAGCGTTGCTGGGCAGGTGGGCGCTTCCGGTGGAAGCACCGGAGGGGACCTTCGAGGATCTCGAAATGGCGTGCGCGACGTGGGAGGCGGTCCTAGACGCAGATGGAATGCCTGACACCGAGACCGCACGCGCGCTGGCGGCGGCATTCCAGCAGCGGCACCTCCGTGACTATCTGTTCCGGGACACCATCACCACCCACAACGGCAGTTTCGGGGACGTGTTGACCGGCAAGTTCACCGCCCGTCCCGACTGGGACCGCGTGGACCGGGCTGAGGCTGTCGCGTTCGAGCTGATGAAAGTTGTCCCGGCAGGGCAACGCGCCCCCATGCTGACCCTGATGGGCTGGCTGGAATGGCTCAAGGGCCACGGAAGTCAGGCCGACCGCTACCTGAAGCTCGCCGCTGAGGACGTTTCCGATTTCCGCCTCGCGGTGCTGCTGGGGGAACTGATCAACCGCGGAAACGTCGCCGACGTCGCCCTGGACGCTGACAAGTCCTACAAGCGCCGCCTGATCTAACACCCCGGAGGCCGGGACGGATCGCCCTTGAGGTATCCGGCCCGGCCTTTCCGGTGGCGGGGCGGCCTCCTCCGCTGCGCTCCCCCGGCCGCCGATGACGCTGACGCGGGCGGAGCCCCGCCCCCAGTGAACATGCAGGATCCCGGGCTACAGTGGGCACAACCATTACAGCGGGAGGGCGCAACTGTGGGAACCGAATACATCCTGACTGAGGACGACCAGCCAGCTGCTGACGCCAGCCTGGCCGAAGACATCATCGAACTGCAGCTGCTCACAGCCGGCGAAAAAACGGGCCCGATCGACACCGCCCACGCCCAGGAACACCACAACTTCTAGCACCAGGCAGCAACGACGCTGCCCCCGGGTTTCCTTTGTCCGAGGAACACCAAAGAGCCGGCACCGCTTAGGTGCCGGCTCTTTGGTTTTCAAGACCAGAATGGGCGTCCGCTGGCGCGGCCGGCTGTTGGGCGCTGCCGGTCCGTCGCAGAGCTCCGGCCCTGACTCACCTGGTTG
>NZ_JARDJH010000041.1:0-41804 GCF_039907755.1 Pseudarthrobacter sp. CC12
CCCAAATCGATACCGGCGGCCCTCGCCCTTTACATCACGCCACGCTGTTCACAACGTCCGTGGGAATTACAGCTAGGAATTATTTCGGGCGGGTATGCGTTAGTATGGGTAGTCCGGCAGGCGTGCCAGCCGGTTTGGTAACAAAATACGGGGATGATCGGTTTCGACGATGTTAGTCGCGACAGGTGAAGCGGGCCGAGGATGCAGATTTATCTCGTAAACGCTGTCTGCAAACCAATAAGTGCCAATTCTAAGCGCACTGACTTCGCTCTTGCTGCCTAAGCAGTAAGACAGTCCGTCAGCCCGAGGTTGCTATCGCCCCGGATCCTGGCGTCATTTAGATAGCCACTGCTGTTTACTCCCGTCATCGGAGTAAACGGGACTTTTAGGTGACTGGGCCCGGATCAGCCAGCTGTTTGCAGCATGGCTGGGGCCGAGAAAATCCGACGCAAACTGCGCCCGGAGAAGCCCTGACAACACGACATCGGACGGGGGTTCAATTCCCCCCATCTCCACCCCCGAGATGAATCGGGACATCCTTTGCGGATGGGCCGAGTCATCGAAAAACACCCCGGTCTCCTGACCGGGGTGTTTTTCTTTGCCCGGCTGCCCGGATACCGGGGCGCCCGCACCGGGAATGCCGGCAGGGCCTAAGGGCTCTAGCGGGTCGGCCGGCCCCGCCCTTATCGTCAAGGCATGCACAACGACCCGGCGCAACTGCCCACTGAAGTCCTGGACGCCGCCACGTGCTGGGACCTCCTGCATGGAGTGTCTGTTGGCCACCTGGCTGTGCTGGTGGACGGATATCCGGAAGTTTTCCCCGTAAATTACAAAGTGGACCAGCAGTCAGTTGTCTTCCGCACCGGGGAAGGAACCAAGCTGCGGGCCGCCGGGGGACCACTCGCCGTCGCGCTTGAAGCAGACGGCCACGACGACTCAAAAGCCTGGAGCGTGCTGGTCAAAGGCAAGGCCGTCATCCTGGAGCCCACCCAGGAACTCCTGGCGGGAGCCGCCCTGACGCTGTTTCCCTGGCAGGCGGGAGAGAAGGACCACTTCGTCCGCATCGTCCCCACCTCCGTCACAGGCCGGCGCTTCGTCATCACATCACCGCTGACATGGTGGAACCATGTAGGGGAGACGGCGGCCAGGGACACGGCTTAGCGGGTGGAGGGCCCATCGGCCCTTTGCTGAAGTCCTGCTTGCTGGTAGCAATGTCCTATGATTGCGTCGCCCACCGCCGCTGCCGCTGCCAAGCCACCGTTTGACGCCGTCATTTTCGACCTGGACGGGGTGGTCACCAACACGGCACTGGTGCATCAGGCAGCGTGGAAGGACGCGTTCGCCCGGATCCTGCACGACCCCAGGATTCCGCGGGGCACCGACCGTGCCCCGCTCAGCAGGGCCGACTACCTCACCTATATCGACGGCATGCCGCGCGAGGAAGGAGTGGTGCGGTTTCTGGCAGCCAGGGGAGTGCTTCTTGAGAAGGGGCACGAAACAGATGAAGCCGGTGCCTGGACAGGATTCGGCCTGGGCCAGTGGAAGAACGAGCTGTTCCTGGAACACCTCCGGCGGGACGGGGTCCAAAGCTACCCCGGGACCCTGCAGCTGCTGCGCCGGCTCACCGAGGCTGCAGTGCCCATGGCCGTTGTCACCTCGAGCCGAAACGCGGCATCGGTCCTGGAAGCAGCGGGCGTCCAGGATCTCTTCACCGTCGTCATGGACGGGACGACGGCGGCAGCGCTTGGGCTGCAGGGAAAGCCTGCCCCTGACGTCTTCCTGGCTGCCGCAGCAAGGCTTGGCGTCAGTCCGTCACATGCCGTGGTGATTGAGGATTCGGCCGCTGGTGTCGAGGCCGGGCGGCGCGGCGGTTTTGGCCTGGTGGTGGGAATCGACCGGGCCGGGAACCGCCGGCAGCTTGAAGCCGCGGGGGCGGACACTGTCCTCAACGATGTGGGCGAGCTGGACTTGGGCCAGGTGATCGGCAATGCCTGGCACCTTGTGTTTGAAGGTTTTGACGCCGGGCACGAAGGACACCGGGAGGCCCTGACCACCCTGGGCAACGGCTACCTGGGCGTTCGTGGAGCGGCCCCCGAGGGCGGTCCGTACAGCTACGCAGGCATGTACCTCGCCGGCATTTACAACCGGGTCAGGGCGAAGTCCGCCGACGAGATGCTGTTGGAAGAACACATGGTCAACGCGCCCAACTGCCTTCCGCTTGACCTGCGCCTGGCCGGGCAGGAATGGTGGTCTGCGGGCGGGCTGTACGTCGTCCGCGAGCGCAGGGTCCTGGACCTCAAAAAGGCGGTGCTGGAGCGAAGGCTGTTGCTGGAAGGTGCCGACGGGCGGCGCCTGGAGGTGGTGCAGACACGATTTGCATCCATGGCCGAGCCTCACCTGCTGGTCCTTCAGACGGCGATCACGGCCTTGGGCTGGAGCGGCATGGTGGAGGTCCGCAGCGGAATTGACGCCGGAGTCCGCAACGCGAACCTCCCCGAACGTGCCCAGGGCTCCGATGTCCACCTGGCCGACAAGACGGCCCCTCAGCGCCCGGACCCGGAGGTGCGTCCTGACGGTACCTCCGTCGTCGAGGTTGAAACCACCCAAAGCCTCATCCGCATCGCCGTGGCCTACCGGACGCAGGTCTCGCCGGCCGCCGCACACGTTACCGGGGGCGCGATCGGAGCCTTCCATTTCCAGACCCTGCCGGTTCTCCTTGAAACCGGTACCACGGCGCGGATCACCAAGTCAGTGGCGGTGGTGACCTCCCGCGACCGTGCCATCTCCTCGCCCGAAACGGGTGCCCGTTCAGTGCTTGAGCGCGCGCCCGGGGATTTCGATGTGCTGCTCGCCGCCCACGAGGAGGCCTGGCGGCGTGAGCTCCGACCTTTCCTGGTGGAGATTGACGCCCCGCTGCCCGTGCGCATGGTCCTTAACCTGCATATCTTCCACCTGCTGCAGACCTTGACCCACCACACGGCCGAACTGGATGCCGGCGTGACGGCACGCGGACTCCACGGGGAGGGCTACCGCGGCCACGTCTTTTGGGATGAGCTGTTTGTCCTTCCGGTGCTGACTTCACGAACTCCGGATATTGCCCGGTCGGTACTCGACTACCGGTGGCGCAGGCTGCCCGCGGCCCGGCATGCAGCATCGTTGGCCGGGCAGGAGGGAGCAAAGTTTCCTTGGCAAAGCGGCAGCGACGGGAGCGAGGAAACCCCGAAATGGCTGTACAACGACAGGTCCGGCAGATGGGTCCGGGACTATTCGCATCTGCAGGTGCACTCCGGCCTGGCCGTCGCCTTCAACGCATGGCAGTACTTCCAGGCCACCGGGAACAAGATCTGGCTCCTGCAGAAGGGTGCTGAGCTGGTGGTTGAAGTTGCCCGCTTCTTCTGCTCCCTGGCGGAGTACGACGAGACAGGCGGCAGGTACCACGTGCGGGGCGTGGTGGGACCGGATGAATACCATACTGGCTACCCGGACCGTGACAAACCGGGCCTGGACGACAACGCGTACACGAACGTCATGGCCGCCTGGGTTTGTTCCCAGGCAGCAGGCATCCTCTCATTCCTGCACGGCAGCGAGCGCGCGGGGCTGATGGACCGCCTTGGCGTCACGGATGCCGAAGCCGCCGGGTGGGAGCGTTTGGGGACTTTCATGTACGTGCCCTTTCACAGCGACGGCGTCATCAGCCAGTTTGCTGGTTACGGGGATCTGCAGGAACTTGACTGGGACCATTACCGGGACACCTATGGCGACATTGAGCGGCTGGACCTGATCCTCGAGGCAGAAGACGACGCCACCAACCATTACAAACTGGCGAAGCAGGCGGATGTCCTGATGCTCCCGTACCTCCTGGGACACGATGGGCTGGTCACCGTGCTGCAGCGCTTGGGCTACGGGTTCACGCACGAACAGCTCAACCGGACGATCGAGTATTACCTTGCCCGGACGGCCCACGGCTCCACGCTGAGCCGGGTTGCGCACGCATCGGTCCTGGCCGGCCTGGACGCGGACCGGGCGTGGGACAGCTTCCGGGAAGCGCTCGACGCCGACCTCGACGATACCCAGCATGGCACCACGCGCGCGGGCATCCATTTGGGCGCGATGGCTGGAACCATCGACGTAGTGCAGCGCAGTTTTGCGGGGCTGCGGTTCAGCGGCGACACCATCTTGTTTGCCCCCAACCTCCCCACCGGGCTGCGGGCCGTTGCTTTTGAGGTCCTCTACCGGGGGCACCGCCTCCGCATTCATCTCAAGGGCGGGGATATGAGTATCGCCTCCGCTCCAGGTGACGCCGGCCCCATCAAGGTACGGGTCCATGGCAATGACGTGTTCCTTCCCGCCGGGCAGACCCGGCACTTCCCGCTCCCTGCCCGCGCTGCGGGGGTGGTGGTGCCGTGAAGCGGCTGGGCATCCTCACCAGCGGCGGTGACTGCCCCGGCGTCAACGCGGTCATCCGGGGAGCCGTGCTGGGCGGAGACGTGGCGCATGGCTACGAATTCATCGGGTTCCGGGACGGGTGGCGGGGTGTCCTGGAGCAGGACGTTTTTCCTTTGCCCCGGACGAGTGTCCGCGGTATCTCCCGCCTGGGCGGAACCATCCTGGGCACGTCCCGGACCAATCCGTTGGTGGGGAAGGGGATCGAAGGTGTCCGCGCCTGCGTCCGGCGCCACGAACTGGACGGCCTGATTGCCATTGGGGGAGAGGGGACACTGGCAGCTGCCCGGGAATTGTGCGGGCAGGGCATCAATGTGGTGGGTGTCCCAAAGACCATCGATAATGACCTCGGTGCCACGGACTACACCTTCGGCTTTGATTCCGCGGTCCAGACTGCCACCGAAGCCATCGACCGCCTCCGGACTACTGGCGAATCGCACCACCGGTGCATGGTCGCAGAGGTCATGGGCAGGAATGCCGGCTGGATAGCACTGCATTCCGGCATGGCGTCGGGCGCGCACGCCATCCTGATACCTGAACATCCGGTGTCCCTGGACCAAATATGTTCGTGGGTACTGTCAGCCCGGGACCGAGGCCGGGCTCCCCTTGTGGTGGTGGCCGAGGCCTTCGCTCCCGAGGGTCACCAAGCACCCTACGCACCCCGTGGCCTGGATACTTTTGGGCGGCCGCGACTGGGAGGGATCGGCCTGCTGCTCGAAGGGGAACTGCAGACACGGACCGGCATCGAAACGCGCGCCACCGTTTTGGGCCACATTCAGCGTGGCGGCGAACCCACGGCCTTCGACCGGGTCCTTGCCACCAGGCTGGGGCTGGCCGCTGTCGAATCGGCAGCCGCCGGCAGATGGGGCACCATGGTGTCGCTGCGTGGTACGGACATAGTCAATGTTGACCTGGGGGAAGCGCTGGGAGAACTGAAGGTGGTCCCTGAAGCACGGTACGAGGCGGCCGCTGTCCTGTTTGGATGAGGCAGGATGAGGCAGGGGACCTGTTGGGCAGAGCCTACCGTTCCGCCCGGACCCGGAGGACCGCTGAACCGGTTATCCTGTCGGCGGCCAGGTCGTCGAGGGCCCTGTCTGCTGCGTCGAACGGGTAGGTCGTCGTGGTGAGGGCCAGGGACAGCCTGGCTGCGAGAGTCAGGAACTCATGCCCGTCAGCCCGGGTATTGGCTGTTACGCTCCGCACTTGACGTTCGTAGAAGAGTTCCGTGCTGTAATTGAGGGCCGGGATGTCGCTCAGGTGGATTCCGGCGATGGCGAGGGTTCCACCCCTGTCCAGGGCGCGCAGCGCAGCCGGGACAAGTTCTCCCACCGGTGCGAAAAGAATCGCGGAATCGAGGGGTACCGGCGGCTCGTCATAAGCGTCCCCCGCATAGTCGGCTCCCAACTTCCTGGCGAGGGACCGGGCACTGTCAGACCGGGTCATGACAAACACGGAGGCACCCTGTTTGATGGCAAGCTGGGCGGTGATGTGCGCGGAGCTGCCAAAACCGTAGATGCCAAGGCGCCCGCCAACGGGCAGGGCCGCACGCTTCAGGGCCCGGTATCCGATGATCCCCGAGCACAGCAGCGGCGCGGCCTGTTCGTCAGTGAAGCCAGCTGGCACCGGGTAGGCGAAATCCTCCGCGACAACCAGTTGCTCGGCATAGCCCCCATCCCTGTCCCAGCCCGTGAACACCGGTGACCTGCACAGATTCTCGTCGCCGCGGCGGCAGTAAGCACAGCTGCCACATACGCCACCCAGCCACGCCACGCCAACCCTGTCGCCTGCCGCGAAACGGGAACAATCCGCTCCGGTTTCGACGACGACTCCGACAGCTTCATGCCCCGGCACCACGTGGGGGCGCCGCGGGGAGAGGTCACCTTCGGCGAGATGGAGGTCGGTGCGGCACACACCGCAGACGGTCACGTCCACCAGTATCTCGTCGGCCGCAGGCCTGGGAACTGCACGGATCCCCTGGACCAGCGGGCGGGTGGACATGGGACCGGGCTCGCCTACCCACCATGCACGCACTGGATCTCCTGCCTGGAACCTGCGCACCTGCCGGTCCGGGCCGCCTACTCGAGACCGGCGCGGGTTGCCTCGTCCAGCGGGGCCTGCCACAGCAGCGGGGCGTTCATCGTGAAACGCCTGCCCGTCACCGACTCCGGTGTAATCCGGATGAAGTACTCCTGGCCCACGCCCTGCCAGGGGAACAAGGCGCGCCGGATGTCATCCAGGTCGGGTCCAGTGGGTGTTGTCTCGGCAGCCTTGCCCTTAACGACGACGCTCCACGCAAGCCCGAACTGCGAACTGACGGCGTCTGCTTCCAGGGCCACCGTGGCATCCGACTGGATGGCCTGCTGCTTGGTTCCTGACCCGGTGCGGAAAACCAGCGTGTCACCATCAACCTTGAAGTTGACGGGAAACACGTCGGGGTGGCCATCGGCGATGACGGCGAGCCGTCCCACCCCGGTTTGGCCCAGGAGGTCCCAGCACTCTTCAGGGTCGAGGATTTCCGGCACGGGTACGTTTGATTTGTCAGTCATAGGGCACAGCGTAGGCAACTCTTCGGCATCGGGAAAGGGCACAAAGGCCCGGCGTCAAGGGCAGGACCAATGGCCCTTGGGCCCGGGGCGGCCCAATGGGACGCTGTGGGAACACCCGGGAAACCCTGATCTTCCTGCGGGAGGTGGCCATGCTGACGCACTTGTTCCTCAACCGCGTGCTGTGGGCCGTCGCCGGACTGCTGGCGCTGGCTGCTGCGGCAACCGGGGTCTGGCGCCCTGGAATCTACAATGGCGTGGTGGCCCCCGACCTGGTCCCCGGCGCCTACTCCCAGGACCTGCTGTCAGTGGCGGCCGGGCTCGGATTGCTGTACCTGTCGTATGCGGCAAAGCCCCAGAGGGCCAAATTCCAGATCGTGGCCCTGGGACTCCTTGGCTACCTCTTCTACGCCTACGGGATCTATGTCATTGAGCGGACCTACAACGGCCTGTACCTGCTCTACATGGCAGTCTTCGCCCTGTCATTCTGGGCCTTGGTCACCGCCGGGGCCACCGTGGCCCGCGACGCGCCATCCGTCTCCCTTTCTCGTGCACCCAGGATTGCTTCAGCAGCCGGCGCCATCCTTCAGCCGCTCATCTTCTACCCCCTGTGGATTGGCATGCTCCTGCCCCTCATGCGGAGCGGCGAACAAATCGATTCCCTCTACTCGATCTTCATCCTGGACCTTTGTTTCATCATGCCCGGATTCCTGATCCTTGCCTTCCTCACGTACCGGAACCACCGTACGGGTCTGCTGCTTCTCCCGGCCCTGTACGTCCTCGGCTTCACCCTCATCTTCTCCCTGGCGGCGGGTGAACTGGTCAAACCCCTCTTCGGTGCAGAACCAAGCCTGGCCGCCTTCCTTCCCGCACTTGGGCTCTCGGGGCTCTTCCTGGTGCTTGGAAGCCTGCATCTGGCCAAACTGAAGGCCGTGAATCCACTGGCAGCAGCTGCCGCCGGCTCCCAACCCATCCCTCAGCAATCCGAGCGCTCCGGCCGGCAAACCCTCGAAAAGCCGTCCCCCACAGTAAAGAGAAACGCATGAAAGCCCTCGTCTACGGCGGACCCGGCAACAAGTCATGGACGGATGTTCCGGACCCCCGGATCCAGCAACCCGGCGACGTCATTGTCAAAATCGATACCACCACCATCTGCGGTACCGACCTGCACATCCTCAAAGGTGACGTGCCCGCCGTCGAAAAAGGCCGGATCCTGGGCCACGAGGGGGTGGGAACCATCGTGGAAACCGGGCCTTCCGTGACGGGGCTAAACGTGAACGACCGTGTCATCATCTCGTGCATCAAGTCCTGCGGCCACTGTGCCAACTGCAAGGCCGGACTCTACTCGCACTGCCTGGGCGGCGAGGGCCAGGAAGGCACGGGATGGATCTTCGGGCACCTCATTGACGGTACCCAGGCGGAGTACGTCCGGGTGCCCTATGCCGAAAATTCCCTGCACCTGCTGCCTGCCGGCGTCAGCGACGAACAGGCCGTCATGCTCTCCGATATCCTCCCCACGGGATTCGAAATCGGCGTCCAGTACGGCCGGGTAAAGCCCGGCGACACCGTGGCCGTGGTCGGTGCCGGGCCGGTGGGACTGGCGGCGATCACCACAGCAGGGCTGTACGGCGCCGCTACGGTGGTGGCCATCGACCTGGACGCCAACCGCCTGGAGAAGGCAAAGGAGTTTGGCGCCACGGACACGGTCCTGTCAGGCAGCCGTGACTGGAAGGAACAGGTCCTGGCCCTGACAGGGGGACAGGGAGTCGATGTGGCCATTGAAGCTGTTGGCGTGCCGGCAACATTTGGCATGTGCACCGACATCGTACGGCCCGGTGGTTCGGTGGCGAACGTCGGGGTGCATGGAAAACCCGTGGAGCTGCACCTGGAAAACCTGTGGATCCAAAACATCAGCATCAGCATGGGGCTGGTGAATACCAACACGACGCCCATGCTGCTCAAGCTGGTGGCCCAGGGAAAGATCAGGGCGGAGAAATTCGCCACGCACCATTTTGGTTTCGGTCAGTTCCTTGACGCCTACGACACCTTTTCCCGGGCTGCCGAAACCAAGGCCCTCAAAGTGATCATCACGGCGTGAATCCGGACACCGCTACAGCCAGTCTGCGGAGAAGTCCACCGGCGGCCACCACCGTGTCCGGGACCTGACGGCGAACCGCCGTCCGGTGAGCTCCGTGGGGGTCAAAGCTACCAGGTGGTCCTTGATCCCGGGCTCCCACGGCTCGCGGTCGGCATCGGAGTCGGGGAGCGTCATCCGGGTCCCATCGAATTCTTCCGGCTTGCCCTTAGCCACCACGCTCCAGACTTCCGTGGCGTAAGGGTTCAGTCCATCCACCTCGAGTGCCGCGACTGCGCCGCTGAGCAGGGCGCGCAGCTTGGTGCCGGGCGCGGTACGGAACACCAGCGATTCCCCGGCAACGGAAAAGTTGACCGGAAAAATCTCGGGAACGTCACCATTGATGACTGCCAGCCGGCCGATGTATGAGGACCGAAGGTACCGCCAGCATTCATCGGGATTCAGCACTTCTGTTCGAGACCCACCAGCGGAATCAGCCATGGTACCGATCCTAGGGCCTGGAGCGCGGGTGTGCACTGCTGGGGCGTTCACCCAAGGCGTAGCCGCGACGGGACTGGATCCAGGCCGTTCACCGTTGATTCCCGTAAGGGCCCCAGAGGGCACGGAACAGCCGGAAGCGGCACTCAAAGCCGGAGGTGCGCCATGGACCAGGCGCAGGTACCAATAACAGCGGACAATGACGATGTCCTGGACTCGTACTCGCAAACAGTGATGCGGGTGGCAGCTGCCGTGACGCCCCACGTGGCAGCAATCGAGATGACGGCGCAGCGCCGCAATGGCCGGGCCCGGGTGGGCGCAGGTTCGGCCGTCCTCTTCACCGAGGACGGCTACCTGCTCACCAATTCCCACGTGGTGGCCGGCACCCGGCACGGCTTCGCGGTCTTCGGCGACGGCAGCAGGATGGAGCTGGAACTCGTTGGCGCGGACCCCTTGTCCGACCTTGCGGTGGTGCACGGTTCGCGGCCGCGAATCCGGCCCGCCGTGTTCGGCGCGGCGGAATCCCTCCGGGTCGGGCAGCTGGTGGTGGCCGTGGGCAACCCGCTGGGCTTGGCCGGTTCGGTGACCGCGGGGGTGGTCAGCGGGCTGGGCAGGGCCATTCCAGTCTGGTCGGGCGGTAACCGGCGGGTCATCGAGGACGTCATCCAGACCGATGCGGCACTGAACCCCGGCAACTCCGGCGGTGCCTTGGCGGATACTCACGCCAGGATCGTGGGCATCAACACCGCAGTGGCCGGAGCCGGCCTGGGACTGGCAATTCCGATCAACGCGACCACCCGCAGGATCATCTCCGCGCTGTTGTCAGACGGAAGGGTGCGCCGCGCGTACCTGGGCCTGGTGAGTACCCCGATGCAGCTCGGATCCAGCGCCGTGATCCGCACCGGGCTGCGTGAAGGGCTCCGCGTCGTAGAGGTACTGCCCGGGTCGCCTGCAGACAAGGCAGGCCTGTCGGCAGGGGACGTCATCGTCACGGCCGGGGGCCGCCCGGTCAGCAACGCCGAAAGCCTGCAGCGCCTGCTGTTCGCCGATGCCATCGGCCAGCCGCTCAACCTTGCCGTGCTGCGCGATGGCGCAGAACGCCACCTGACGGCGGTTCCGGAGGAAATGACGGCCAACGGAGCTGGATAACGGCCGACGGCGGGCCGGCACCATGGGCAGGCACATACGAAAGGCTAGGGGCTGACCTGGGGGGCTTCCACGTCAGCGATGCCTACGAAACGCGTCCCCACGCCGTCGTACTCGCTGCGCACGCACCCGGGACGCACGGGGGGAACCTCGGACGGCGCGTGGTGCCCGCACACCACGTAGGTGAAGTCCGGCCACCACTTCTTGGGCCGGGCAGCCTCCTCGTACCCGCACACGGCGCACTCAAGGTGCACCCAGACGGGCCGTTTGCCGGTGCGGTTGGCCCGTGACTGCACCAGCCAGGGCGGGGGATTGTCCAGGATGCTGCGGAGCTCGGCCTCAGACATCCACTTCGGCAGGCCATGGCGCTGCGCCATCTCAAGGGGAACATCCAGGGTTATTGCTGCGTCGCGTCTGCTGATCATCACGTTCCACGATACGGGAGGCGGCCAAATCGGCGGTGCGCCGGTGATTCAGCTTCCCAGGATGCAGCCGGGGTGGGGCGTTTCGGTGGAGACCCACAACGCCGAGGCGATCTCATCCGCAAGGTCGAAGTCGCGGGTGCCGCCGGGGCCGGCGATGCGCACCATCAGTGCACCGCCGAACGGGCGCCGACCCAGTACCTCAACCTCGGCGTCGAGATCGATGTCCTGGGCGGCGAGATACCGCAGGAGCTCAGGATTGTCATCGCTGATACGGGTGATTTTTCCGCTGTGCCCCTGGTCCAGCCCGGCGAGGAGATGGGCGCTGGGCATCAGCACCTGGCCGTCCGCGGTGGGAATGGGATCGCCGTGCGGGTCCCGTTCCGGGTTTCCGAGTTTGGCTGCGACGCGTTCGATGAACGTATCCGAGACCGCGTGCTCCAGCTGTTCGGCTTCATCGTGGACCTCGTCCCAGCTGTAGCCAAGACGCTGGACGAGGTAGGTCTCGATGAGCCGGTGGCGCCGGACCATTGACAGGGCCAGGCGCAGGCCGGACTCGGTCAGGGTGACTGCGCTGTAGGGCTTGTGGTCCACCAGCCCCTGGTCCTTCAGCTTGCGGACCATCTCCGACACCGAGGAATTCGCCACGCCCAGCCGCTGTGCCAGCTGGGAGGACGTGATGGGCTTGTCCTGCCATTCCGTGAATGAATAGATGACCTTGACGTAGTCCTCGATCGAGGAGGAGGGCGCGCTGGTCTTCACAGGTCCAAGCCTACCGGTTTGGCCGGTCCGGCAGGGGCGGCCCCGGGTCAGGCCTTGGCGGCGCGCCAGGCCAGCGTCAGGTAGGGGAGGTCGAGTTCCTGCCCCGGAGCATGGGCCAGGTGTTCGTGCAGGTACCAGTCGAGGTTGGCAAGGACCTTCGCCCGCGTCGCCTCACCGGCCCGCAGGTAGTAGCTGCGCGATTTGGTGAGCTCCATCAGGTCACTGGTGGTCACCCGGTCCTGCCAGTGCGTCACATGCCCCTCAAGCCCGTGGAATTCGGGCCCGACGACGGGCTTGTGGCCGGGCCGGTAGACGTCGCCGGCGTGCATGATCCGGGAGAGCCGGTGCACCCAGGGGACAGAGGTGTCCAGCTGGTTCCAGACCAGGCCCAGGGTTCCGTGCGGGCGCAGGACGCGAGCCAGTTCGGTGCTCGCAGCGAGGGGATCGCACCAGTGCCACGCCTGGGCAACGGTGACCACGTCGAAGGCCGCATCCCGAAGGCCTGTGGCCTCGGCCGTCCCCGCCGCAGCCGTGGCGGCCGGGCAGTGGGTCTTCAGCTGGGCAAGCATGTCCGCAGAAGGATCGACGGCGGTGACATCCAGTCCCATGGCCAGCAGCAAGGCGGTGAATTTACCGGTACCCGCCCCGACGTCCAGGGCGTCACGGGCCCCGGCAGGCACCAGCCACCGTGCGGATTCCGCCGGATAGCCGGGGCGGACGCGCTGGTAGTGGCGGCCGCCGTCCTGGAAGCTCTGCCCGAGCTCCGTGCGCCGGCCGTGATCAAGCCTGGGGCCACCCCGAACCACGCGTGGCCTCCTTCCGGTCCTGCCTGCGGATGTCCTTCGAATTTACCGCATGGCCGGTGCCGGCAGGCAGCCGCCGTTACCCCGCTAGTCGTCGAGGCAGGGGGCCGCGCCGGCCGTCCCGGGGGTATTGGGTGCCCAGTGCGGGTAGGTGCGGAAGTCGTTGGCGGGCACCCAGCGGCCTGCGTCCACCACGTAGTCCCACCCGAGTCCGTTGCTGCGCAAAGCCCGGATACCGGCAAGGAGGCGTTCAGCATCCTCCAGCCGCGAGCCCACGCCGAAACTCGCCCGGAGGGAGCCGGACGGCAGGCCCAGGCGCTTCAGCAGGGGATGGGCGCAGAAGCGTCCGTCCCGCAGGCCCACGCCGTGCTCTGCGGAAAGGTAGGCGGCCACCAGCCCTGCGTCGTAGCCCTCGACGGAGAAGTTGACCACGCCGATGGTGTCCGTTTCCGGATTGGTGTCCTTGAAGATCTGGTGGACGGTGACGCCGTCGATGCCCTGGAGGCCCTCCACCAGGAAGGAGCGGATCGCGGACTCGTGCGCATGCCACCTGTCCTGGTCGAGTTCGGCGATGACCTGCGTGGCGCGTGCCAGGGTGGCGGCGCCGAGGACGTTCGGCGAGCCTCCTTCGTGGCGGGCCGGCCCGGTGGCCCAGCTGACGCCGTCGAGCCGTGCTTCCTTGACCGCCCCGCCGCCGGCGAGGTGCGGGACGCCGGAATCCAGCCAGTCAGGCTGGCCTACCAGGACGCCTGCGCCGAACGGCGCGTACAGCTTGTGGCCGGAAAAGGCGAGGTAGTCGACGTCGTCCGCGCTGATGTCCACCCGGCGGTGCGGCGCGAGCTGGGCCGCGTCCACCACGATCCGGGCGCCGTGCTGGTGGGCCAGCGCGGCCAGGGCCCGGATGGGGAGGATCTCGCCGGTGACGTTGGAGGCGCCGGTGACGGCCAGGAGGCTGACGCCGCCCTGTTCGAGTTCGGCGCGGACCGCGTCAAGGGTGCCGGCGATGGTGTCCGCGGCAACGATGCTGCGGTGCGGGACGCCCTGCCACGGCAGGAGGTTGGCGTGGTGTTCGATGTCCAGGTAGAGGACGTCACCGGCGGGCCGTCCGTCCGTCCGGGGCAGGCAGCCCGCCAGGAGGTTCAGCGAATCGGTGGTGTTCCGGGTGAAGATGACCGAATCGTCCGGCCGGCCGCCCACGAAGTCCCGGACGATGCTGCGTGCGTTCTCGTACACGGAGGTGCTGATCTGGGAGGCGTACCCGGCGCCGCGGTGGACGCTGGCGTAGTAGGGCAGGATCTCGTTGAGGTAAGCGGACACCACGGAGAGTGCAGGGGCCGATGCCCCGTAATCAAGGTTGGCGTACCGCACGTGGCCGCCGGTTATCAGTGGTGCTTGGATTTCGGCCCCGGTGACTGCAGCGAGCGGGCGGCCGGCGGCGGCACGGCGTTCGGCAGCAACGGCGGATTCGGTGACGGGTTTGGGGGAGACGGTGGCAGTTGTCACAGAGACCTCACTTGTGTACAGGACTCCGGCGTACGGAATCCGCGCTTGCCGCATCCACTCCGGACCGGCCTGGTCGTCACCCGGGGCACCCCGCCGCGAATGGAGGGTTGCCGGCCAGCAAACCGGGGTTTTGCGCTGGCACTCGTGACCTGAATAAAAGCGTAGGACATGGGGCGGCCAGGCTGGAAGCCGGGCCAATTGTTAAGGGCTTTATTACGCAATATCGAATAAACGACGCCGGACACCTCCTTCTGGAGGTGTCCGGCGTCGCAATATTCGTCCAAGCGGGCAAACCGTGGCAGTTACAGCAGATCGTCCAGGTAAGGGTTGAGGCGGTGCAGGACCTCGGAGTGCAGGATTGAGTTGGTGGCCAGCGCGTTCCCGCCGAACGGTCCGTCCTCGCCCTCGAGGGAGGTGAACCGGCCCCCCGCCTCGACCACGATCGGCACCAGCGCAGCCATGTCGTAGAGGTTGAGTTCCGGTTCGCAGGCGATGTCCACGGAGCCCTCTGCCACCATGCAGTACGACCAGAAATCGCCGTATGCCCGGGTCCGCCAGACGTCCTCGGTCAGCCCGAGGAAATCGTCGAGGTTGCCGCGTTCCTTCCAGCCGCTCAGGCTGGAGTAGGAGAGGGAGGCGTCGGAGAGGCTGGACACGTTGGAGACGCGCAGCCGGGTGGCAGCTGCCAGGGACCTGCCCATGTAGGCGCCCATGCCCTTTGCCGCCCACCAGCGCTTGCCGAGGGCCGGGGCGCTGACCACGCCCACCACGGGTTCGCCTTCGTCCACCAGGGCGATCAGGGTGGCCCAGACCGGGACGCCCCTGACAAAGTTCTTTGTCCCGTCAATGGGATCGATGATCCAGCGCCGTGAACCGTGCCCGGTGCTGCCGAACTCCTCGCCCAGGACGGCATCGCGGGGCCGGGAGCGGGAGAGCTGGCCGCGGATGGCTTCCTCTGCTGCCTTGTCGGCGTCGGTGACGGGCGTCAGGTCCGGCTTGGTCTCAACGTGGAGGTCCAGGGCCTTGAAGCGGCTCATGGTCTGGTCATCCACGGAGTCGGCCAGGACATGGGCCAGGCGCAGGTCATCGTTGTAGCTCGAAGCGGGTTGGATCATGGTTACAAACTACCGTCTGCGGACGCTTCTGCCGGGAGAACGCGTCAGTTGACGCTGCCGAGCTCCTTGGTTTCCTGTGCTTCCATGCGCGGATCCGTGCCGAGCAGGCGCCGGAGCGACGCCAGGCGTGCCGGGCCGGTGGGACCTGCGTGCCCGCCTGCCACCCAGTCGTCGAGGCCGCAGTTCACCGCGTTTGCCGTGTGCTTGCACCCGCGTTCACAGTTTTCGATGCCAGGGGAGAGGTCCGGGAAGGAGCGCAGGATCCGGTCCGGGTCCACATGGGCCAGTCCGAAGGAACGGATACCGGGGGTGTCAATGATCCAGCTTCCGGCCGGCGCGTCAGCCAGGCGCAGGGCCAGGGCCGACGACGACGTGTGGCGGCCACGTCCGGTTACGGCGTTGACGCCGCCGGTGGCCCGCTCGGCACCGGTCAGCGCGTTCACCATGGTTGACTTGCCCACGCCGGAGTGCCCCAGCATCACGGTGACCCTGCCGTCGAGGTGGGCGCGGAGGGCCGCCACCGCAGTGCTGTCCAGCCGGGCGGAGAGGCCGTCGTCAGAGCGCGCGTCGATCCCGGAAGCCTGAGCGTCGGCGGTCTTGCTGATGATCACCGGGAAGTCCAGGTGCGTGTAATTGGAGAGGAGCTCGGCGGGGTCCTTGACGTCGGCCTTGGTGACCAGCAGGATCGGCTCGATCCCGGCGTCGTAGGCAGCCACCAGGGCACGGTCGATGAACCCGGTGCGGGGTTCCGGGTTGGCAGCCGCCACCACGATGACCAGCTGGTCCGCGTTGGCCACCACCGCCCGCTCCACGGGGTCGGTATCGTCGGCGCTCCGGCGCAGGAGGGTGTGGCGGTCCTGGATTTTCACCAGGCGGGCCAGCGTGTCCGGCGCGCCTGACACGTCCCCCACGAGCGATACGAAGTCTCCCGCAACGACAGGTGACCGGCGGAGTTCACGGGCACGCGCTGCGATGACGATGCGCTCGTTGTCCGAGTCCTCGCCCACCACTGCCGTGTACCGGCCGCGGTCAACCGTAATGATCCGCCCGGTAACGGCGTCGTCATGGCTGGGCCGGTCTTTGGTGCGGGGACGGGAACCTTTCTTGCTGGGGCGGATCCGGACGTCGGATTCGTCCCAGGAGTCAGTGCTCCGCGCCACTGCCAGGCTCTTCCGGCCGCGGTACCTCGGGAGCAGCCTGGGCCAGCATGCCGGCCCACAGCTGCGGGAAGTCGGGCATGGTCTTGGCGGTAGTGGCGATGTCCTCCACCTGGACGCCGCTTACCGAGAGGCCCAGGATTGCCCCGGCAGTGGCCATGCGGTGGTCGGCGTAGCTGTGGACGACGCCGGCGTGCAGCGGGGCTGGCCGGATGACCAGGCCGTCGCTGGTTTCCTCGGCGTCGCCGCCGAGCCGGTTGATCTCGGTGACCAGGGCGGCGAGCCGGTCAGTTTCGTGCCCGCGAAGGTGGGCGATTCCGCTGAGCCGGGAAGGCCCCGTGGCAAGGGCACAGAGTGCCGCGACCGTAGGAGCCAGTTCACTGGTGTCGGCAAAGTCGCCACCCTTGATTTCGGGGCCGCCGGTGACGGTCAGGAGTCCGTCCTCCAGGGTGACCGTGGCTCCCATCCGGGTGAGGATGCCGCGCCAGAGGTCGCCCACCTGCTGCGTTTCCGTGGGCCAGTTGGGGATGCGGACGGTGCCCTGCGATGCCAGGGCCGCTGCCAGGAACGGCCCCGCGTTGGAGAGGTCCTGTTCGATTCTTTGGTCGAAGGCTTGTATGGGTCCCGGGGCCACCACCCAGTGGTTGGGGACCGAATCGTCCACGGAGACGCCGGCGCCGCGGAGGACAGCCACCGTCATGTTGATGTGGTCCAGGCTTGGCACCGGTTTCCCGACGTGCTCAAGGTGCAGGCCGTCGTCGAACCTTGCTCCCACCAGCAGGAGGGCGGAGACGAACTGCGACGACGCGCTGGCATCGATCACCAGGTGGCCGCCCCGGACCGCGCCGGTCCCTTCCACCACGAAGGGAAGGGACGACGGCGTGCTCCCGTCCTCGGCGGAAACCGCGACGCCCAAAGCTTTGAGGGCTTCGATGATGGTTCCCATGGGACGCTTCCGGGCGTGCGGATCACCGTCGAACACGCTGGCTCCGCTGCGGAGCGCCGCAAGTGGTGGGACGAACCGCATGACGGTGCCGGCCAGCCCGCAGTCGATCCTGGTGGTGGATGGCGCCGCTGACGCCGGGATCGGAACAACTTCCAGGTCAGGACCAAAGGCGCCGTCGCCGGGCACTTCGCTGATGGTGGCGCCGAGCTGCCTCAGTGCATCGATCATCAGCGCGGAGTCCCTGGAGTGCAGGGGAGCCCGAAGGCGCGATGGTCCGTCCGCCAGGGCGGCCAGGACCAGGTACCTGTTGGTCAGGGACTTCGATCCGGGCACCGTCACGGTTGCATTGACGGGCCGGGCCGCAAAAGGCGCGGCCCAGTACTGGACAGGTGTTCCGGATTCCCGGGTGGCAGCTGATGCGGTCATTCGTGCCTAGGCTCCCGCGGCGTGTTCGACGGCGCGGCGTACAGCCTTGTCCGCCTTGTTCAGCTTCTTGGTGGTGGTCCTGCGGGCGTCGGCGGCCAGGTGCGAGGCGTTCCGTCGCGCGTCGGCGGCAAGGTGCTCGGCGCGCCAGGCCAGTCCGGGCTTGCCTGCCGTGTCCACGGAGGCGAGCAGGGCACCCCCGCTCAGGGAGACGTTCTTGAGCAGCTGGTTCCTGCGGTTCTCGCGCCCTTCCTTGCTGCTGATGTCCGCGCTCCGCCATTCCACGAAGGTGTTCAGGAGGGAAACGACGGTGAGCAGGCCGGCCGAGAGCCGGGAAAACTTGCCAAGGCCGAACAGGACGCCGGCGCCCACCTGGGTACCGCCGATGACGCGGGCCAGGGTCTTCTCGTTCGTCTGGAAGGGAAGCGAGGCTGCAGCCTTGCGCAGCAGCGGTGAGAGCTGCTGGGCGGTGTCGTCGGAGTTCTTGAGCTTGTCCAGTCCGGCAAGGATGAAACTGGAGGCGAGCATGGGCCTGGCGAGGGTGCGGACAAAGGGCATGGATTTCCTCCTGGATGGACGAGCCGCGGCAAGCGGCGGAGTCGGTCCTAGTCTTGCACTTTTGGGGAATATTTGCCCGCGGGAGGGGGTTATGTCGACTGGGTCCGCGACGTGGGCCCTGGCGATCAATCACCCGATACAGAGCGGAGTTGGCCTTGCGGAAGGTGTTGGACGGAACCAGGCAGGCGGGACCGGTGGAAGTGGACAAGCTTGCCGCCGAGCCGTCGGAGTACGGCATGCCCCCGGCGGGGCGCCTGACAGTAGACTTGAAGGCAATGAGTACCCTGGATCCGGCCATCGCGGCCATGTATGAGGCGTCCCCCGGCGAATTGAACGGCAGGGCAGGCGCAGCGCCGCTCCCTGCCGGGCAGGCAGCAACCGAACCACCGGCCGCAGCAGCGGAT
This sequence comes from Pseudarthrobacter sp. CC12, assembly GCF_039907755.1. NCBI lineage: Bacteria > Bacillati > Actinomycetota > Actinomycetes > Micrococcales > Micrococcaceae > Pseudarthrobacter > Pseudarthrobacter sp. CC12. Next base: position 18,798 of record NZ_JARDJH010000041.1, read on the forward strand.
GCCGAGGACAGCACGCTGGACGTTGCCGCGGAGACCGTGGAACAGCGCCGCCTGCGCTTTGAGCGGGACGCCATGCAGTATGTGGACCAGCTCTACTCTGCGGCGATGCGGATGGCGCGGAACCCGTCGGACGCGGAGGACCTGGTCCAGGAGGCCTACACCAAGGCTTTCTCGGCCTTCCACCAGTACAAGCCGGGCACCAACCTCAAGGCGTGGCTCTACCGGATCCTGACCAACACGTACATCAACCTGTACCGCAAGCGGCAGCGCGAGCCGCTGCAGTCAAATTCGGACACCATAGAGGACTGGCAGCTGGCCCGGGCGGAGTCGCACACGTCGAGCGGACTACGTTCGGCTGAGGCAGAAGCACTGGACCACCTTCCGGATTCGGACGTCAAGCGGGCGCTCCAGGACATTCCGGAGGAGTTCCGGCTGGCGGTTTACTTCGCTGACGTGGAGGGCTTCGCCTACAAGGAAATCTCAGACATCATGAATACGCCCATCGGCACCGTGATGTCCCGGCTCCACCGCGGCCGCCGAATGTTGCGGGACATGCTCGCGGAATACGCCGCCGAGCGGGGATTCAAAACGGCCGCTGATGCGTCGGATGCGGCAGGAAGCAAAGCACAGGAGAACAGGAAATGAGCGACTGCCAGGGATTGGGCGACTGCGACGATACCCGGATGCAACGCATCTATGAGTACCTCGACGGGGCACTGACCCGCGAAGATATTACCGAAATCAAGAACCACCTCGATGACTGCCCTGAATGCACGGAGCAGTACGACCTCGAATGCGTCATCCGCAACATGGTCAAGCGTTCCTGCAAGGAGTCCGCTCCGGACAACCTGAAGAACGCCATCCTGGACCGGATACACGCCATCCGTCCCGTCGAGGCGTAGTACCGGCGCCCCGTGCCCGCCAGGGCCGCAAACAGCAAAGGACCCCGGAAGCCGACTGGCTTGCGGGGTCCTTCGCTTGAACCGTAGTTCCTGGCATGTGCCTAGGTGTTGGGGCGCTTCCCGTGGTTCGCGCCGCCACGCTTACGGTCACGACGCTTGCGTGCACGCTTGCTCATAGCTGGCCTCCTTAATGTTGTACTCAAAAGAGCTGCCCTCCAGTCTCCCACATGATCCGGCGGCCCGCGAACCGGGAAACTTCGGATGACCTGCGGCCGGGCCGCTTGGCCGTATTCATCGAGACTGCCCGGGCAGGGTGGGGCGCGCGGCGCAGCCTCAGCGTTCCGCGTCCCCCTCGGCGCCAACGGGGCCGGGAGCGTGGATGATGGTGGTTTTGCCGGACAGCGAATTGGTCCTGACGAGCATCAGTTGCATGTCAGGGCCTGCAATGGTCTCCACTTTGCCGTTGGTGGGGAGGCATTGGCTGCCGTCCAGGATGACCGCTCCGCCTGCGGACTTCGCCACGATGTCAACCCCGACGTCGGCAGGCAGGGTTATGGTCAGGTCTCCGGACACGGAATTGGAGCCAAAATCCTGGGTGTAACCGAGCAGGTTGAAGTCAAGGTGCCCGCTGACGGTATTGGTGCGCACGTGCGTGAAATGGCCGGAGGCGGTGACCTCGCCGGAGATGCTCTTGGCGGTCAGGACGCCCCGGTGGTTCCTGACTGACACCTGGCCGCTGACGGTATTGACCTGAAGTTCTCCGGAGGTGTCCTCCGCCGTGACCGCGCCGGACACGGTGTTGAGCCGGACGTGGGCAGAAATGCCGGACGCCAGGCCCTCGCCGCTCACAGTCCCGGCCTCCACCTCCACTCCACGGGGAATTGCCACAGTGACGGCCGCGGCATTGTCGCTGTTGTGGTTGACAGTCTCCATGAGGTTCTTGAACCAGCCCTGGGCGCCGTGAAGTTGATGCCGCACTTCCAGCCGCCCGCCGTTCAGGGACACCGCTACGGGGTCGCCATGGACCTCCGAGAATTGGAGACGGACCGATGGGTCATCGTGTTCGGTGATGGTGAAGCTGCCCCTGACCAGGCCCAGCTTCAGCGACGTCACGGCGTCGACGTCAATGCTCTGCGGGCCTGTGACGGTCCAGTTCCCTCCGGGCATGGTCCCCTCCAAAGAAGCGATATATCGCGTTGATCCTCCAACGTAACGCCGCCGGGCGGAAGGGTCAAAAACAGGTCCTGAAAGGCTACTGGGGGGCGTCCATCCCCAGCCACTGGAACCAGCCGCGGTGCAGCACCAGCCAGGCCATGAGCCCATACCCGGCCTGGCCGGGCGTGCCTCCGTTTGCCGCCAGGTCCTGGCGCCACTGTTCGTGGTTAAGCAGCGGGGAGAAGGTGTCGACGTAGAGGTGCTTGCGGCGCGTGGTCACATCCGCGAAGGCCGTGTTCAGTTCATCCAGCCGCCGGTTCTGCGCGGGGTCGAGCGTTGGGGGAGGACCCACAACGAACACCTCGATACGGTTCTGGGAAGCCGAGTCCAGGATGTTGGCCAGGTTCAGGCGGCTCCTCGCGGTGGAGAGGCCGAACTCGATGTCGCGCCCCGAGAGGCCGATCACCAGCCGGTTCTCCGCCTGCGGGCTGAAGCGCCTCCCGGCCTCGTCCAGCCACCGTGCGGCCAAACCTTCAGTACCTTCCTGCGGGCAGGGGAGGGCGTAGCTTTCCAGGAGCATGCCGTCCTGGGGAGTGCGGGCCAGGACGCGGCCCAGCCAGCCAAGGGCCCGGGGATCGCCCAGTCCGGCCAGCAGTTCGTCTCCTACAGCTGCGATCCGCAGCTTCCTGTCTTCCACGCGTTCCTCTTTACTTCGGTACGGGTTACTTCGATACGGCCGCTGCCATCGTTGCCGCCGCCTTGCGGAGGCTCGGGGAGGCGCTGTCAGTCCATTAAACAGAACTGCCCGGCCGGAGTCTGGTATTTCGACTCCGGCCGGGCAGCCTTACTGCCTACTTCCGGGCAAATGCCTGCTTCAGCAGGACATCCTGCTCTGCGGCGTGCCGCTTCATGGAACCGGCTGCCGTGGAGGCCGAGGCCGGCCGCGACACCAGGCGCACGCGCCGGTCGAGGGCTTCGGGCAGGTGCAGCCCCATGAACGGCCAGGGTCCCTGGTTGGCCGGCTCATCCTGGGCCCACACCACCTCGGCGTTGGGGTACTTGGCAAGCTCCGCTTCGATCTCGGCCTGCGGCAGCGGGTAAAGCTGCTCCACGCGGACGATCGCAGTGGTCTTGTCACCGGTCTTCTGCCGGGTGGACAGCAGATCGTAGTACAGGCGGCCGGAGACCAGGAGCACGCGTTCGACGGCGGTGGCCGGCAGCTGCTCATGGTCACCGATGACGGGCCGGAACGTGCCGGTGGTGAAGTCCTCCACGGAGGAAGCGGCTGCCTTCAGGCGGAGGAGCTGCTTGGGCGTGAAGATGATCAGCGGCTTGCGCGGACGGCTGTACGCCTGGCGGCGCAGCAGGTGGAAGTGCGAGGCCGCCGTGGTCGGGTTGGCCACGATCATGTTGTCCTCGGCACACAGCTGCAGGAACCGCTCGATCCTTGCCGAGGAGTGGTCCGGGCCCTGGCCTTCATAGCCATGGGGGAGCATCAGGACCAGCGAGGAACGCTGTCCCCACTTCTGTTCGGCGGACGAAATGAATTCGTCAATGATGGTCTGGGCGCCGTTGACGAAGTCACCGAACTGGGCCTCCCAGAGGACCAGGGCGTCGGGGCGTTCCACGGAGTAGCCGTATTCGAAGCCCATGGCGGCGTATTCGGACAGCAGCGAGTCGTAGATCCACAGCTTGGCCTGGTCGTCCGAAAGGTTGCCCAGGGGCAGCCATTCCTTGCCGTTGGCGCGGTCGTGGAAGACGGCGTGGCGCTGCACGAAGGTGCCGCGCCGTGAGTCCTGGCCGGCGAGGCGCACGGGGACGCCTTCCATGATCAGCGAACCAAAGGCCGCGATCTCGCCGAAGCCCCAGTCGATGCCGCCTTCGCGGGACATCTGTTCGCGCTTATCCAGCAGCTGCTTCAGCTTCGGGTGGACCGTGAAGCCGTCGGGAATCTCGACGTGTGCCTTGCCGATCCGGGCCAGGGTCTCGGCGCTGATGGCCGTCGAGGCCGGAGCGCTGACGCTGGAATCGGACTGCTGGGCCTTGGGCCGTTCGATATCGGACACAGCGGCGGAGTCTGCGGTGACAATCGGGATGGGAGACGTCTGCGCAGCGTGCGTCTCGGCAAAGACACGCTCCAGCCGTTCCTGGTAGTCGCGGAGCAGCTGCTCGGCTTCTTCCTCGGTGATGTCGCCGCGGCCGATGAGGGACTCGGTGTACAGCTTGCGGACGGAGCGCTTGGCTTCGATCAGGTTGTACATCAGCGGCTGGGTCATCGAGGGGTCGTCGCCCTCGTTGTGGCCGCGGCGGCGGTAGCACACCATGTCGATGACAACGTCCTTGTGGAAGCGCTGCCGGAATTCGTAGGCCAGCTGTCCGATGCGGACAACAGCCTCGGGGTCATCGCCGTTCACGTGGAACACCGGCGCCTGGATCATCTTGGCCACGTCCGTGGAGTACGTGGAGGACCGCGACGACGACGGGGCGGTGGTGAAGCCCACCTGGTTGTTGACCACGATGTGGATGGTTCCACCCGTGCGGTAGCCGCGGAGCTGGGACAGGTTGAGGGTTTCAGCCACAACTCCCTGGCCGGCGAAGGCGGCGTCGCCGTGGACCATGATGGGCAGGACGGGGAACGATTCGCCCTGGTCCAGCCGGTCCTGCTTGGCGCGGACAATGCCTTCGAGGACGGAGTCCACTGCTTCAAGGTGTGACGGGTTGGCGGCGAGGTAGACCTTGGTTTCCTTGCCGTTGTCCGAGGTGAAGGTGCCTTCGGTGCCCAGGTGGTACTTGACGTCGCCCGAGCCCTGCACGGAGCGCGGATCCTGGGTGCCCTCGAATTCGCGGAACACCTGGGCGTAGGTCTTGCCGGCGATGTTCGTCAGGACGTTGAGGCGGCCGCGGTGGGCCATGCCGATCGCGACCTCGTCCAGGCCGTCGTCGGCTGCGTCGGACAGGATGGCGTCGAGCAGCGGAATCAGGGACTCGCCGCCTTCGAGGGAGAAGCGCTTCTGGCCCACGAACTTGGTCTGCAGGAAGGTCTCAAAGGCCTCCGCTGCGTTCAGCTTGGAGACGATCCGCAGCTGTTCCTCGCGGCTGGGCTTGGAGTAGGCGTGCTCCAGCTGGTCCTGGAACCACTTGCGCTCGGCAGGCTCCTGGATGTGCATGTACTCGATGCCAGTGGTGCGGCAGTAGGCATCACGCAGGACACCAAGGATGTCGCGGAACTTCAGCATCGGCTTGCCGCCGAACCCGCCGGTGGGCCATTCGCGGTCCAGGTCCCAGAGGGTAAGACCGTAGGTGAGGACGTCGAGGTCCGGGTGCTTGCGCTGGACGTACTCCAGCGGATCGGTGTCCGCCATGAGGTGGCCGCGCACGCGGAACGAGTGGATCAGCTGCTGGATCCGGGCCACCTTGTTGATCTCGTCGGCGGGATCCACCTGCAGGTCGGGGCTCCAGCGGACGGGCTCGTAGGGAATCCGGAGGGCTTCGAAGATCTCGTCGTAGAAGTTCTGCGCGCCCAGCAACAGCTGGTGGACCAGCTTGAGGAACTCGCCGCTGCCGGCACCCTGGATGACGCGGTGGTCGTAGGTCGACGTGAGCGTCAGGACCTTGCTGATGGCGTTCTGGGCGATGATCTTTTCGCTGGCGCCCTGGAATTCTGCGGGGTAGTCGAGGGCGCCGACGCCGATAATCGCAGCCTGGCCCTTGGAAAGGCGCGGTACCGAGTGGACGGTGCCGATGCCGCCCGGGTTGGTCAGGGACACCGTGGTGCCCTGGTGGTCCTCGGCGGTGAGCTTGCCGTTGCGTGCCCGCTTGATCAGGTCCTCGTAGGTGTGCCAGAACTCGGCGAAGTTGAGGGTCTCGGCCTTCTTGATGTTCGGGACCATCAGCAGCCGGGTTCCGTCGGGCTTGGGCATGTCGATGGCGATGCCGAAGTTGACGTGGGCGGGCTGGACCGCGACGGGCTTGCCGTCCACCTCGTCGTAGTACACGTTCATGGAGGGGAACTGGGACAGGGCGCGGATGACGGCGTAGCCGATCAGGTGCGTGAAGGAAACCTTGCCGCCGCGGGCACGGGCCAGGTTGGAGTTGATGACCACACGGTTGTCGATGAGCAGCTTGGCGGGGATGGCGCGGACGCTGGTGGCGGTGGGCACCTGCAGGCTGGTGACCATGTTGGTGGCGATCGCCTTTGCCGGTCCACGAAGGACGGAGACGACGTCTTCCTCGGGCGCGGTGGGCGCCTTGACGTTCTTGGGCAGCTGCGCCGGAATGGGCTGCGAGCCGGTGCCGGCCTCGGTCTTCTTGCCGCCGTCGCGCGCTTCCGTGGCGGGGGCCTTCTTGACGGGGGCGGGGGCTGCTGCCGGTGCGGCAGGCGCCGGGGCAGCGGCGGCGGCCGGCGCAGCGGGTGCCGCGGCCGGCGACGATGCCGGTGCGGCGGGAGCCTGCTTTACGACGGGGAGTTCCCGGGTGGGAGGGTTGGCGGCATGCGAGGAATTTCCATTGGAAGAAGAACCGTTGCCCGAGTCGAAGGATTCAAACAGCGGCCACCACTTGGCGTCCACGGCGTTCTTGTCCTGCTGGTACTGCTCGTACAGTTCGTCAACGAGCCACTCGTTTCCGCCAAATTCCTCTGGTAGACGGTGGCTTGGCTGCTCTGGCACTTGAAATACGCCTCTTCCATGAGTTTGATTTCTCTTTGGCCCCCCGGTGCTTCAGCACTACGTTCGAACCAGTCTCTGTCCGCTGAACCCGGACCTTTGCAAGTCTAGTGAGCATTCCGTGTTAACTGCCAATAAGGGTGACTCAAGTCATGAAGTGACGAACCGGGGCCCAAATATGGCGGCCGGCGGGGTGCGCAGGACCGCCGGCAGAGGGGTTTCCGAGGCGGGCGGAATGCGCGCCTCCGGCCCGTTCCCGGGCGTCCGGCCGGGGGGCTGCTCCTGTAGACTGAAATTCTTATGGACAGTAAATCTAGGTGCCGGCCTGGGCGCTGTCAGCGGAGCTTGAAGAGCAGCGCCGCGCAGTCCGCCCCCAGAGCCGGCAAACCCCGACAACGCGCCCATCACCAGCCCACGGCCCAGCTTGCCGCAACCCGCACGGAGCAAGCGTCGGTATCTGCCGATCATCCTCCGCCGGGACGAAACAGTTTTTCCACCCTCTTTTCCACCCCGTCGCCGGCCGCGTTTCCGGCGACCTCCCCGCCCCAGGCGGGATGCTGAATGGAGTGGCTCCTTCTTGCAGCAGGCCTGCTGCTGATCGCCGGTACGGGATTCTTCGTGGCCGTCGAGTTCTCCCTCATCGCCCTGGACCAGGCCACCGTCCAGCGCGCCATTGACGACGGCGATACGGGCGCGGTGCCTTTGCTCACCTGCCTCAAGTCCCTGTCAACCCAGCTGTCCAGCTGCCAGCTTGGCATCACGCTGACCACTTTGCTCACCGGCTACGTCATGGAACCCTCGGTTGGCCGGCTCCTCCGTGGGCCGCTGGTCGCCGTCGGACTTCCCGACGTCGCGGTGGAATCCGTGTCCCTGATCCTGGCGATGGTGCTGGCAACCCTGCTGTCCATGCTCCTGGGCGAGCTGGTACCGAAAAACATGGCCATCGCCCTCGCGTTTCCCGTGGGCCGTGCCCTGGCCGGCCCCCAGCTTGTTTTCACCACCATCTTCAAGCCGGCGATCCTGGTGCTCAACGGATTCTCGAACAAGGTGCTGAACGTGTTCGGCCTGGAAGCCAAAGAGGAGATTTCCGGGGCACGGACGCCGGCAGAGCTGGCCTCGCTGGTCCGCAGGTCCGCTGCCATGGGAACGCTCGATGCCGGGACGGCGAACTTCATTGCCCGCACGCTGAACTTCTCCACCCGGACGGCTGCGGACGTCATGACGCCCCGGATCCGGCTGGAGACGATCGACGCCGACCAGCCCGTCTCCGACATCGTGGATGCTGCGCGCAGGACCGGCTACTCGCGGTTCCCCGTCATCGGTGAGTCGGCCGACGACATCCGCGGCCTGGTGCACGTCAAGAAGGCGGTTGCCGTTCCATGGGACCGCCGGCAAAACCTTGAAGCGGGCGCCATCATGACAGAGGTGCTCCGTGTGCCCGAAACGATCCATCTGGACGCGCTGCTGGCCGAGCTCCGGGAGGGAAACCTGCAGCTTGCCGTCGTGCTGGACGAGTACGGGGGAACCGCCGGCATCGCCACCCTGGAGGACCTGGTGGAGGAAATTGTCGGCGAAGTGGCGGACGAACACGACAAAGTCCGCCCGGGTCTCCTGCAAAGCGCCTCCGGCGACTGGTACTTCCCGGGGCTTCTCCGTCCCGACGAATTGTCCGAACAGATTCCAGGCCTCAGCGTTCCCGACGAAGCTGCCTATGAAACCGTGGGCGGCTACGTCATGAGCAAACTCGGCAGGATCGGGGCCGTAGGCGACACTGTCCCGGTGAACGGCGGCACACTCAGCGTGACCAGGATGGACGGCCGCAGGATCGACCGCATTTGTTTCCATCCCGCCGGCGAACCCGCTGCGCAGGATGCCGACAACGGGAGCAAGCCATGAGTGACTGGGCGGGAATACTGTGGCTGGGCGTCCTCCTGCTGGGCAACGCCTTCTTCGTGGCGGCCGAGTTCGCCATCATGTCCGCGCGCCGCAGCCAGATCGAACCCCTGGCCGATACCGGCTCGAAGCGCGCCCAGACCACCCTGCGCGCCATGGAAAATGTGTCCCTGATGCTGGCCTGTGCACAGCTGGGCATCACGGTCTGTTCGCTGCTGATCCTGCTGGTGGCCGAGCCGGCCATCCACCACCTGCTGGCCGTCCCCATCGAAACGGTGGGCCTGCCGGCGGAAGCGGCTGATGTTGCAGCCTTCGCCGTGGCCCTGATGCTGGTGACTTTCCTGCACGTCACCTTTGGCGAGATGGTTCCCAAGAACATCTCGGTGTCCGTGGCGGACAAGGCAGCACTCTTCCTCGCGCCGCCGCTGCTGTTCGTCTCACGGCTGGTGCATCCCGTGATCTCGGTCCTGAACTGGTCAGCCAACCACATCCTCAAACTGATGCGGATCGAACCCAAGGACGAAGTCACGTCCTCGTTCACCCTGGAGGAGGTCCAGTCGATCGTCCAGGAATCCACCCGCCACGGGCTCGTGGACGACGACGCCGGGCTCATTACCGGAGCGCTCGAGTTCTCGGAGCACACCGCGGAGGACATCATGGTCCCGATCGGGAACCTGGTCATGCTGGGCGCCTCCACCACGCCCGTGGAGTTCGAGAAGGCCGTGAGCCGTACGGGTTTCTCCCGGTTCCCCATGCTGGATGATGAGGACATGCTGTACGGCTACCTCCATGTCAAGGACGTGCTGTCCATCCCGGAGTCCGCCTACGAGCTGCCCATCGCGGAAAGCCGGGTCCGGTCACTGGCAAACCTGGCGCTGGGCGACGAGATCGAGAAGGCCATGTCCGTCATGCAGCGCACGGGTTCCCACCTTGCGCGCGTGATTGGGCCGGACGGCACCACGCGCGGGGTCCTGTTCCTGGAGGACGTGATCGAGCAACTGGTCGGCGAAATCCGCGATGCAACGCAGGCCACCGGCATCCGCCGCCTGGGACAGCCGAACGGCAACTGAGGCCCGGGGGTGCCCCCTGCCATCCGGCAAGGGGTGCCCCCTCGCGGTCCCGGGCAACCGAACCTAAATAGGAATCATTCGCATTTAGGTATAGGCTGGCAGTGTTGTCCCCCCATCCTGCGTGAACTGAGGTTTTCCGTGCGCCGTCCAGCCGCTGCCAGCTCTTTCCTTGCCGCCCTCGCGGGTGTTGGCCTCCTGCTCAGTGCTTGCAGTCCCCAGCCCTCGCAAACCGTCGACCCGGCCCAGGGGATCGCCGTGGTGGCGTCCACCAACGTCTACGGTGACATCGCCCGGACTATCGGCGGGGACAAGGTGAAGGTGACCGCCATCATTAACAATGCAGGCCAGGATCCGCACTCCTACGAGGCAACCGCCCAGGACCGGCTGGCGGTGTCCAAAGCCAGGCTTGTCATTGAGAACGGCGGGGGATACGACGACTTCATCCACACCCTGGTGGAGGGCAGCAAGCTTGACAGCGCCTCGGTGCTGACCGCCGTCGACGTTTCCGGCCTTGCCCATCCCGGCGACGCTGCCCCGTCACCGCAACCGGCCGGCACGGACGCGGCCGGCTCGCACGATGGCCACGACCACGGTGACCTCAACGAGCACGTCTGGTACAGCCTTCCTGCGATGGAGCGGCTCGCAGACGGCATCGCCGGAAAGCTGGCAGCCCTGGATCCCGGCTCTGCCGCAACCTTCACCGCAAACGCGGACTCCTTCAAGTCCTCTCTGTCTGCCCTGCACGGCCGGCTCGATGCCATGAAGGCCTCCCGTGGCGGGGGCACGGTGGCAGTCACCGAGCCGGTACCGCTGTACATGCTGGCGGACGCGGGGCTGGACAACGCGACGCCCGGACAGTACACGGCGGCCATTGAGGAGGGCACCGACGTTCCTCCCGCCGTTCTGAAGGAAGCCACGGACCTGGTGGGATCCAAAGGAGTCCGCCTGCTCGCCTACAACGCCCAGACGGAAGGTCCCCAGACTGAAGCGCTGAAGAAAGCAGCCGAGAACGCCGGAGTTCCCGTCGTGGACTTCACGGAGACACTGCCTGAAGGCAAGACCTACCTGCAGTGGATGACGGACAATGTGAACAACATCGGCAAGGTTCTGGAGACAAACAGGTGAAATCCGTCGTCAGCCTCAAAGGGGCGTGCCTCAAGTTCGGCCAGCGCACGCTCTGGGAGGACCTCGACCTCGACATCAGGCCAGGTGAGTTCTTCGCGGTGCTCGGCCCCAACGGCAGCGGCAAGACCAGCTTCCTCAAGGTCCTGCTGGGCCTGCAGAAGCTGCACTCGGGCGAAGCGGCCCTGGGCGGGCACCCCGTGGAGCGCGGCAGCAGCCTGATCGGCTACATTCCCCAGCAGAAATCCTTTGCACCTGACACGCCCATGCGGGCCCGGGACCTGGTGGCACTCGGAGTGGACGGCCACCGCTGGGGTATCCGGCTCTCGTCGGCCAGGACCAGCCGCCAGGTGGACCAGCTCCTTGAGCTTGTGGGAGCCTCCGACTACGCCAACGTCCCGGTTGGGCAGCTTTCCGGCGGCGAGCAGCAGCGGCTTCGAGTGGCGCAGGCCCTGGCCACCGATCCCCAGGTCCTGCTTTGCGACGAGCCGCTGTTGTCCCTTGACCTGCACCACCAGCAGGCAGTCAGCGCCCTGATCAGCAAGCAAAGCCGGGAACACAACAGCGCCGTCGTTTTCGTTACCCACGAAATCAATCCGATCATCGAATATGTGGACCGGGTCCTCTACTTGGCCGGGGGACGGTTCCGCGTCGGGGCGCCAGACGAGGTCATGACCACCGAAGTCCTGTCGGATCTCTACGGCAGCCATGTGGAGGTGATCCGCGCCAATGGCCGGATCGTGGTGGTCGGCCTCCCCGACGCCACCACCCATCACCACCACGCGGAGGCGGACACGATGGCAGGGGAGGTGGCGTAATGGACGCGGACAGCATCCTGGGGGCCATCTTCAATTTCGACAACTACGGCGAACTGCTGGTCCTGGTCCAGAACTCCATCTGGGCGGGGGCCATCCTGGGGCTCCTTGGTGGACTGGTAGGCACTTTCGTCATGAAGCGTGATCTTGCCTTCGCCGTCCACGGCATTTCCGAGCTCTCCTTCGCCGGAGCCGCCTTCGCCCTGCTGGTCGGGGCGGACGTGGTCTTTGGCTCGCTGGTGGGGTCGGTGGCGGCGGCGCTCCTGCTGGGGCTGATGGGGGTCCGTGCACGGGACAAGAACTCGATCATCGGGGTCATCATGCCGTTCGGGCTGGGCCTGGGAATCCTGTTCCTGTCCCTGTACCAGGGCCGTGCCGCGAACAAGTTCGGCCTGCTGACCGGCCAAATCGTCTCCGTGGACACCGTCCAGCTGCAGGCACTCGCCGTGACGGCCGTCGTCGTCATGCTCGTGCTGGTGGCCATCTGGCGCCCGCTGAACTTCGCCAGCGTGGATCCCGAACTCGCCGAGGCCCGTGGAGTGCCCGTCCGCAGCCTGGCGATCGTGTTCATGATCATCCTGGGCGTCAGTGTGGCCCTGTCCATCCAGGTGGTTGGCGCCCTGCTGGTGCTCGCCCTGCTCATCACCCCCGCGGCCGCCGCGCTCCGGGTCACCTCCTCGCCGGCGGTGGCGGTGGTCCTCAGCGTGGTCTTCGCAGTGTCCGCCACGGTGGGTGGAATCCTGCTGGCCCTGGGCGGCCGGATTCCCATCAGCCCCTATGTCACCACGTTGTCGTTCCTGATTTATGTGGTGTGCCGTGCCATCGGGTCCGTGCGCGAGACCCGTGGCCTCAACGGGCGTGTGCTTACAGCTTCCCGGCAGCCTTAAGGACGGTGCAGTCCGGGCACAGCCCGAAAATTTCCACGGTGTGGTCCACTTCGGTGAATCCGTGCTCGGCAGCTGTGCGAACAGCCCAGGTCTCTACGGCCGGGGCTTCGACTTCAACAGCTTTTCCACAGTTCCTGCAGAGCAGGTGGTGGTGGTGTGCGGTCACCGCACAGCGACGGTACACGGCCTCGCCGTCGCCGTTGCGCAGCACGTCAACGAGGCCCTCATCAGCGAGGGACTGCAGGATCCGGTACGCAGTAGCGAGTGAAACCGACACGCCCTGGTTCTGCAGGATCCGGTAGAGCTCCTGCGTGCTGACAAAGTCATCCAGGCGGTCCAGGGCAGCACTGACGGCTTTGCGCTGCTTGGTAACCCGCTGTTCCTTGCCGCCTCCCGCCGGGGACGGGGCGGCGGAATCAGCCTTGACGCCGATCGGCATGGACGAACTCGCTTCCTTGGGGGCAAACATCAAGATTACCAGCCTGAACTTCATGGACAGCGTTCCGGTACGAACCCTAGGCTGGCGTCCATGAAGCTGACCAAATACACCCACGCCTGTGTCCGGCTCGAGAAGGAGGGCGGGGTCCTGGTCCTCGATCCAGGCACCTTTTCCGAAACCGCAGAGGCGCTGCCCGGAGCGCAGGCTGTCCTGGTAACCCACGAACACGCCGACCATCTGGACACCAAGGCCGTGGTGGAAGCCCTGCACGGCAACCCGGACCTCGAGCTCCACGCTCCCGCGGGCGTGGCACAGCAACTGCGCGAGGATGCTCCAGGCGCCGCGGACCGCATTTACACCGTGGAACCCGGCCAGTCCTTCCAGGCGGCGGGCTTCGAGATCCGCAGCTTCGGCGGCCAGCATGCCCTGATCCACCCGCAAATTCCCATGGTGGCCAATATCGGTTTCCTGGTGGACCAGAATCTCTACCACCCAGGGGATTCCTTCGTCATCCCGGACGGAATCCAGGTCCAGACACTCCTGGTGCCGCTGCACGCGCCCTGGAGCAAGGCCGCCGAGGTAGTGGACTTTGTGATCGGCGTGCGTGCGCCGCGGGCGTTCCAGATCCATGACGGGCTGCTCAACGACACCGGTTTGGGCATCGTTGAGGGGCATGTCAAGCGGATCGGGGCCAAGTACGGCACGGAGTACCGGCACCTTGCACCAGGCGAGTCCGTGGAGGTCTAGCCGGTCCAGTCCCCGGTGTCCAGGAAGCGGCTGATTACTGCTTCATGCGGCGCCGGATCCAGCCCCTGGGAAGCCAGCCAGTCCTGGTTCCAGTAGTTGCCCGCGTAGCGTTCGCCGCCGTCGCACATCAACGACACGATGCTTCCCCGGCGGCCCTCCGAGAGCATGCCGGAAATTGTCTGCCACACACCCCAGAGGTTGGTGCCGGTAGACGGCCCGGCGTGCAGTCCGGCATAGGACCGCAGGTGCCGCATCGCGGCCACCGACGCCGCGTCCGGCACCTGGACCATCCTGTCGATGACGGTGGGAATGAAACTTGGCTCCATCCGCGCCCGGCCGATGCCTTCGATCCGGGACGGCAGGCCAGTGGGCTTTCCGGCTGATTCCCCCAGCCAGCCGGGGTAGAAAGCGGAGTTTTCCGGGTCGACCACCAGCAGCCTGGTGGGATGGCTGTGGTAGCGCAGGTACCTGCCGATTGTGGCGCTCGTTCCACCGGTGCCGGCGCCTACCACGATCCATTCAGGCACCGGGTGCGGCTCCAGGTCCAGCTGGCCGAAAATCGATTCGGCGATATTGTTGTTGCCGCGCCAGTCGGTCGCCCGCTCGGCGTAGGTGAACTGGTCCATGTAATGCCCGTTGCAGGTGGCTGCCACGTCTTCGGCCACCGAGTACACGTCAGAGGCGTTTTCCACCAGCAAATACGAGCCGCCGAACTGTTCGATCAGGGCGATCTTCTCCGGGCTGGTGGTGCGCGCCATGACGGCGATGAACGGGAGGCCCAGCAGCTGGGCGAAGTACGCCTCCGAAACGGCGGTGCTTCCGCTGGAGGCTTCCACGATGGTGGTGTCCGCCCTGATCCAGCCGTTGACCAGGCCGAACAGGAACAGCGACCTGGCCAGCCGGTGCTTGAGGCTGCCTGACCGGTGCGTGGACTCGTCCTTGAGGTACAGCTGGATGCCCCAATGTTCCGGCAGCGCCACCGAGTAGAGATGGGTGTCCGCGGAACGGTTGTTCTCCGCCATGATGGTGCGGATGGCCCGGTCCGCCCAGTCCCGGTCCGTTCCGCCGCTGCCCGTGCCGGTGCTGCCCTCGATCTTCACCGCACCAGCCTACCCGCGCAGCCGGATTTGCCCGTCTAGAGTTGGACCGTTGCCTGCGCCGGCAGGCGGCCCGGATCCTGCAGAAGGAGCTCCATGAATCCGCTGATTGACGTCCCCGGCCTTGAAGCCAGGCTCGCCGCCGGGCGCCGGACGGTGCTGCTGGATGTGCGCTGGGCGCTGGGCGACCCGCATGGCCACGACCACTATCTTGCCGGGCACCTGCCGGGCGCCGTGTTCGTTGACCTGGCCACGGAGCTTGCGGATCCGGCCGTTCCGGACCGGGGGCGCCACCCGCTGCCGTCCCGCGCGCGCTTCCAGGAGTCGGCCCGCCGGTGGGGCCTGCGGAATGGTGACGTCGTGGTTGCCTACGATGACAGCGCCAACATGGCGGCGGCAAGGGTGTGGTGGATGCTGCGCGACGCCGGGCTGGCGGAGGTGTACCTGCTCGACGGCGGCCTGGGCGCCTGGCGTGCCGCAGGCTTGCCGCTTGAGGCGGGACCGGTCCATCCTGTTCCCGGCGACGTGGAGTTGGGCAGCGGGCAGATGCCCGTAATCGACGGCGGTGCTGCCGCCACCTGGCCGCAGGGCGGCCTGTTGCTCGACGCAAGGGCGGGGGAGCGGTACCGGGGCGAGGTGGAACCCGTCGACCCCCGTGCCGGCCACATCCCCGGAGCCGTCAGCGCTCCGACCGCTGCGAACGTGGATGGTTCCGGGCGGTTCCTGCCGGCGGCGGAGCTGCGGAGGAGGTTCGAATCGCTGGGGGTCCAGGACAGCCGGCCGGCAGCTGTCTACTGCGGCTCCGGCGTCACGGCCGCGCACGAGGTGGCCGCGCTGGAACTGGCCGGGTTCTCCGCTGCCCTCTACCCGGGCTCCTTCTCGGAGTGGTCAAACCGCCCGGAGCTGCCGGTGGCCACGGGCCCGGAACCGGGAACCGGCCCGGGCCCGGGTGGAAACTCCGGTGGAGCCGGGGGTAGCGTCGCACTATGACACCAGGACGTCCGGTACCACCGCCCCTAGCCAATCCCATCCCACCCGCACCCGCAGGCTCCGAAGTCGGCATTCGCGCTGCCGCCTACGGCGCCGTGTCCGGCGACAGCGGGTTGGTGCCGCTGACAGTCGCCCGGCGCGCCCCCAAGCCGGACGACGTGGAGATCGCCATCGAGTTCTGCGGGCTCTGCCATTCGGACGTCCACGCCACCCGTGGAGAGTGGGGCGGCCAGACTTACCCGTTGGTCCCCGGCCACGAAATCGTGGGAACGGTCAGCAGGACCGGTTCGAACGTCACCGACTTCGCCGTGGGCGACCGCGTCGGCGTTGGGTGCATGGTGGACTCCTGCCGGGAATGTGAGAGCTGCCTGGACGGCCTTGAGCAGTACTGCGAAAACGGCATGACCGGCACCTACGGCGCAAAGGACCGGCGCAACGGCGACGCCATCACCCAGGGCGGCTATTCGTCGTCCATCGTCGTGGACCGCCGCTACGTCCTCCGTGTCCCGGACTCGCTGGACCCTGCCGCCGTCGCGCCGCTGCTGTGCGCCGGTGTCACCACTTTCTCGCCGCTGCGGCATTTCGACGTCGAAGAAGGCGACGTCGTGGGCGTCGTGGGGCTGGGTGGGCTCGGCCACATGGCCGTCAAGCTGGCAAAGGCCATGGGGGCAAAAGTGGTGGTGTTCACCACCTCCGAATCGAAGGTTGCGGCCGCCCTGGAACTTGGGGCGGACGATGTTGTCCTGTCCCGGGACGAGGCAGCCATGGCCGCCGCGAACCGCACCATCGATCTCATTATCGACACCGTCGCGGCACCTCACGACCTGAACCCCTTCTTCCGCACCTTGCGCGTGGACGGAGCACTCTTCCAGCTGGGGCTGCCCTCCGACGCCATGCCGCCGGTCAATCCGGGTGCACTGATCCGGCGCCGCATCGCCTACGCGGGATCACTGATTGGCGGGATCGCCGAAACCCAGGAAATGCTCGACTTCTGCGCGGAGCACCGCGTGGTTGCCGACATCGAGGTGGTGGCCGCCGGCCAGCTGAATGAAGCCTACGACCGGATGGTCGCTGGGGACGTCAAGTACCGGTTCGTGCTGGACACCAGCACGCTGCAGGCAGCAGCCGAGGAGGCAGACGCATGAGCACGCTGTTCACGAAGATCCTGAAGGGCGAAATTCCCGGCCGGTTCGTCTGGCGCGAGGACGACGTTGCGGCGTTCCTCACCACCGGCCCGCTTGCCGACGGCCACACCCTGGTGGTCCCCACCGAAGAAGTGGACCGCTGGACCGACGCGTCGCCGGAGACCCTGGCCCGGGTCATGGAAGTGGCGCGGCGGATCGGTGCGGTCCAGGTGGATACCTTCGGCGCCAGGCGTGCCGGTCTGATCGTGGCGGGCTACGAAGTCAACCACCTGCATGTACACGTATGGCCGTCGCAGAGCATGGCCGACTTCGACTTCGGCTCAGCGGACCAGAACCCGGATCCCGCCGTGCTGGACGCCAACGCCGAGAAGCTGCGCGAAGGGCTCCGGGCGGCCGGTTACGGCGAATCCGTTCCGGCGGCCTGACGGCGGCTTGCTGCGCGGTGCCCGGCCCTTGCAGGCCGGGCACCCAGGGCAGGGCACACGGGGGGCCGCTCAGGCTGGGGCCAAGGCCTTGTTGAGCACGGTCCGGATCCGCTTCTCGGACACGGAGTAGGCAGTTCCCAGCTCGACGGCGAAGAGGCTGACCCGGAGCTCCTCAAGCATCCAGCGCACCTGGGTTAACTCCTGCCCGGCACGTCGTCCGGGCAGCAACGCGGACACGGCATCGTCATAGTCGTCCTCGAGCCGCTGCACCACCGCCATGTTCAGGGCATCGCGCTGGACGTTCCCGGGCAGGCGCTCCAGCCGCTTCTCGATCGCTGCAAGATACCGTGGCAGCTGGCTGAGCTGGGCGTAGCCCGTGCGTGCCACAAAACCTGGATAGACGAGCTGCTCCAGCTGGCTCCTGATGTCGTTGAGCGCGCTGATCAGGGCGAGGCTCGTGGTGCCCTTAAGCTGCTTTTCGATCCGCCGTGTGCTGGCCAGGATACGCTCGACGACGGCGGTGACGGAGAAGACCGTGTCGATCAGTTCCGCGCGCACCACCTCATACAACGCATCGAAGGTTTTGCGGTCCCAGGGGAGTTCAGCAGGGGTGAGCTTGTCGATGGCCGCCAGTGCGCAGTCGGCGATCAGGGCTGCCACCGAGCCGTGCGGGTTCTGGCTGAAAGTGAGTTTCTCGGTATTGCTCAGGTGCTCCAGGACATAGCGGTCCGGTGCCGGAACGCGCAGGGCCAGCAACCTGATCACACCGCCGCGCATGGCGTCGAGCTGTTCCCCGGCCGTCTGGAACACGCGAAGGGACACCGACGTTCCCTGGTCCACCAGCGCCGGATATCCGGTGACCGTGTGGCCCTTGACCATGCTGCTCACCTGGCGCTCAATGGTGCCGACGGTCCATTCGGTCAGGCCGTCCTGCTCGACGAAACCCGCGCTGCCCGGCACTCCGGTGCCCTGCTGACCGGCCGGTGACCCGGCGTCGGACGCCTTGCCGTTGCGGCGCTGCGCAGTGCTGCCGCCGCCCCGCACGGTGGAGGCGGGGGTGGCACCAAGAGACTCGGCGATGGCACGGCGGGTGGCGGGCGCCAGCTGCTCCTGGAGGCCGACGAGGTCCATGCCTTCGCCCAAGACCTTGCCCTTGCTGTCCACCACCTTGAAACTGACGCGCAGGTGCGGGGGAACGGCGTCCCAGTTCCATGAGCCGGGTGGGATGACCGCTCCGCGGATCCGCCGTAACGCCAGTTCCAGCGAAGGTTCCAGTTCGTCCGTGGCGGGATCGAAATCGGACTCGAGCACGGCAACGGCCTGCCGGGCAACATCGGGCGCCGGGACGAAGTTCTTGCGGACCTGCTTGGGCAGCGACTTGATCAGGGCGGTTACCAGCTCCACCCGCTGGCCCGGGATGAGCCAGCGGAAGGGGGCGTCGTCGAGCTGGTTCAGGAATAGGACGGGCACCTCGGCCGTCACGCCGTCGGAAGGGTCGGGCGCGGACCCAGGTGCCACCGGGTGGAATTCGTATGTCAGTGGAAGCTCGAAGCCCTTGTGCAGCCACGTCTTGGGGTAGGCGGACTCGTCCAGGTCCTCGGCGTCGTCACTGAGCAGCAGCGACTTGTCGTAATACAGGAGGTCCGGGTCCTCCCGCCGGGCGTCCTTCCACCACTTGTCGAAGTGCCGTTCGGAGACAACATCGGGGCCGATCCTGGCGTCGTAGAACTCGAACAGCGTCTCATCATCCACCAGCAGGTCCCGCCGGCGCATGCGGGCCTCAAGTTCCTCCACCTCGTGCAGGAGCGCCCGGTTGCGGTGGAAAAACTTGTGGTGGGTGCGCCAGTCACCTTCCACCAGGGCGTGCCTGATGAACAATTCACGGGCAACCACCGGATCCACCCGGCCGTAATTGATTCGCCGCTGGGCGATGATCGGAACGCCATAGAGGGTGACCTTTTCATAGGCCATGACTGCGCCCTGTTTGGTGGACCAGTGTGGTTCGCTGTAGCTGCGCTTCACCAGGTCCGGGGCTACCTGTTCGGCCCATACCGGATCGAATTTGGCGGCCACCCTGGCCCAAAGCCGGCTGGTCTCCACCAGCTCGGCCGCCATGACAAACGTGGGGGACTTCCTGAACAGCGCCGATCCGGGGAAGATCGCGAAGCGGCTGCCGCGGGCGCCGGCATATTCGCGCTTGCGCTCGTCCAGGATGCCGATGTGGCTCAGGAGTCCGGAGAGCAGGCTGATATGGATGCCGTCGTGGTTGCCCACGGGATCCGCCAGGCGCTTGTTGTCCAGCGTGATCCCCAGCGGACGGGCCAGCTGCCGCAGCTGGGTGAAGAGGTCCTGCCATTCCCGCACGCGCAGGTAGTTGATGAACTCGGTCCGGCACAGCCTGCGGAAAGCCGATGACGACAGCTCCTGCTGCTTCTCCTGCAGGTAGTTCCAAAGATTGAGGTAGCCGGTGAAGTCCGAGTTTTCGTCCCGGAAGCGGTTGTGCTTTTCCGCAGCCAGTTGTTGCTTGTCGGTTGGCCGTTCGCGCGGGTCCTGGATGGTGAGCGCGGCCGCCAGCACCATGACTTCGCGGACACAGCCCCTCTTTCCCGCTTCCACGATCATGCGGCCCAGGCGGGGATCCACGGGGAGCTGGGCAAGTTTCTGCCCGACGGCGGTCAGGCCGCCGCCCGTGGTTCCGCCCCGGCCGGCGGCTGCTTCAGGCTTGGTGCCGGTGCCGTGGGCTCGAGGGGGTGCCAGGGCGCCAAGCTCGCGAAGGAGGGTGACGCCGTCGTTGATGGCGCGGGTTTCCGGCGGTTCGACGAAGGGAAAGTCCTCGACGTCCTTGGGACCCCTGGCCACGCCCATGGCCGTCATCTGGAGGATGACGGCTGCGAGGTTGGTCCGCAGGATCTCAGGGTCGGTGAACCGGGGCCGTGATTCGAAGTCTTCCTCGGAGTAGAGGCGGATGGCGATGCCGTCGGAAACACGGCCGCAGCGGCCCGAACGCTGGTTGGCCGATGCCTGCGAGACGCGCTCGATGGGCAGGCGCTGGACCTTGGTGCGGTGCGAATACCGGGAAATGCGGGCGGTGCCGGTATCGATGACGTACTTGATGCCGGGAACCGTCAGGGACGTCTCCGCCACGTTGGTGGCCAGCACGATCCGGCGCTTGCTGCCGGGATGGAACACCTTGTGCTGCTCCTGCAGGCTCAAGCGCGCAAAGAGCGGAAGGATCTCGGTGTTTGCCAGCCTGCGGTTGGACTGGATGCGGGCCTGCAATGCTTCTGCGGCGTCCCGGATTTCGCGCTCACCCGAGAAGAACACCAGGATGTCACCCGGGGCTTCGGCGGCAAGCTCGTCCACGGCATCGCAGACGGCGTCCAGCGGATCCCGGTCCTCTTCAAGTTCATCGTCCGAGGCGTCTTCTTCATCCTCTTTCGGCTGCGAGAGGGGGCGGTAGCGGATTTCCACCGGGTAGGTCCGGCCGGACACCTCAACAATGGGGGCCGGGTCTTCCGGGGTGCCGAAGTGTTGGGCGAACCGTTCGGGATCAATGGTGGCCGAGGTGATGATGACCTTCAGGTCGGGCCGCTGGGGGAGGACCCGCTTGAGGTAGCCCAGGATGAAGTCGATGTTGAGGCTGCGTTCGTGGGCCTCGTCAATGATGATGGTGCTGTACTTCCGCAGCAGCTTGTCCCGCTGGATCTCGGCGAGCAGGATGCCGTCGGTCATGAGTTTGACCTTGGTCGCCTTGCTGACCTCGCCCGTGAAACGGACCTGGAAGCCTACTTCCTGGCCGATCTCGACGCCGAGCTCCTCCGCGATGCGCTCCGCTACCGTCCGCGCTGCCAGCCGGCGCGGCTGGGTGTGGCCAATAAGGCCATGCTCGCCCAGCCCCAGCTCCAGGCACATCTTGGGGATCTGGGTGGTCTTTCCGGAGCCGGTTTCGCCGGCAATGATGGTCACCTGGTTGGCGGCGATGGCGGCCATCAGGTCCTCGCGGCGCTCGGAAACCGGCAGCTCAGCGGGATAGGAGATATGAAAAGTCATGGCTGCAGACAGTCTACTGCCGTGGGGAACCGCCTCCTTCGGCTCCGGGCCGCCGGCCGCCCTCAGGCAGGGCCGCTGCCAGCACCGGGAAGCGGTTCGCCGGCTTCCTCCGCGGCGGCCCGCGCGGTGTCAACAAGGATGCGCCAGGGTCCGGTGAGGGCTTGTTCGGGGAGGGCAGCCCTGCGCTGCCCTGCGGTGATGGAGTAGATGAAGCGGTCCGGCTGGGGCGGCGCGAAGGCCGCCGCTGCTGCCCGTGGGGTGCTGGGAACCGCATCCCACGGGCAAGCCTCGACGAGGGGCTGCCACTGGCTGAGGTCGCTGTCTGTCCGGGCGTCCACCGTCCATACCCGCGTGATCGCCGCGATTCCGCCCGTGCGTTCCACCTTGATCTTCATGGCCTGGCCCCTGGGCTTCCATCCGGACCCGGAGCCGATGGAGGGGGCGCCGGGGCAACGGTTAAAGTTTGACCTTTACAGTTTCCCACGCCGCCCCTACGGCGTCATGCTCCGTTGACCCGGAACCGAACAGGTCCGTGGCGGCACGCACCGTGGCACGGGCGAAGACGCTGAAGGTTGCCGACGGTGGCAGGGAACCGTTGGTCAGGGTCTCGTACCAGATGCGGCCCGGGGCCTCCCACGCGTAGCCGCCCAGCGCGTCCGCCACCAGGTAGAAGGCACGGTTGGGGATGCCTAAATTGATGTGGACGCCGCCGTTGTCTGCGCTGGTCCGGACGTAGGAGTCCATGGAGTCAGGCTGCGGGTCCTTGCCCAGGACGTCGTCGTCGTATGCGGTCCCCGGCGCTTTCATGGACCGCAGCGCCTGTCCCTGGACCTTCGGCGTGAAGAGCCCTTCCCCGATCAGCCAGCTGGCCTGCGCTGCCGTTTGGTTCTCCACGTGCTGCTCAACGAGCGCGCCAAAGACGTCGGACATGGATTCGTTCAGGGCGCCGGCCTGGTTCCGGTAGGCAAGCCCGGCCGAGTACTGGGTGACGCCGTGGGCCAGTTCGTGCCCTATGACGCTCAGGGACTTGGTGAACCGTTCAAAGACATCTCCGTCGCCGTCGCCAAAGACCATCTGGCTGCCGTTCCAGAAGGCATTGTCGTACAGCTTGCCAAAGTGCACCGTGGCGTGCAGCTTCAGTCCGCGGCCGTCCACCGAATCCCGCCCGAAGGCGTCGGCATAGAGCCGGTGAGTGGATCCGAGCCCGTCATAGGCTTCGTCAGTTGCGGCATCTCCCGTGGCGGCTCCGCCTTCCTTGCGGACAGGATTGCCTGGGAGGGTTTCCTCGCCGCCGGCATCGTAGATGGCCCGCTTGACCGGCCCCGCCTTGTCCTGCCGCAGTCCGGGCGGAAGGGCCGGAACAGCCTGTGAACGGGCCGCCTGGAACGATTCGACGTGGACCAGTGCTTTCCTGGCGGCGCTGGCCGCGGAAGAGAACTCCGGCGCATCCTGCTGCGCAAGCCGCCGCAACATGTACGGCGGAACGATTGAACAGAACGGAACGTGCATGGCGTACCCCCTCATCTAGGTGTATTGACCACAGACGTTAGTGACGCCCGGCGTGGTTTGGTGACATGAAGAAGACCTCCGGGTGGAGTGGGGCTTG
>NZ_JARDJH010000042.1:0-35686 GCF_039907755.1 Pseudarthrobacter sp. CC12
GCTCGGTCGCGAAGACGCCCGCTAAGCGGACGTGACGCTCCCTTAGACGCACGCTGCCGGATGCCCCGCCCACTCCGCAAGCACGTCACCAAGGCGGGGTGCGCACAAGGGCCGGCGGAGCCGGACTTTTCGAAAGCCTGCGTCAAAGCGACGAAGGAGCAGCAGGCGTGAAAATGTCCGGTCCGCCGTCGCGAAGGTGACCACGGAGGGGCACCAAAAGCTACTTGGCGCGGCGATAGAACGGGAGGTCGACCACTTCGAACGGTTCTGCCTTGCCGCGGAGATCGATGTCCAAGGCCGTGCCGGGTGCCGAGTAATCGACGTGGACGTAGGCCATGGCGATCGGGTAGCCGAGGGTGGGCGATGGCTGGCCGGAGGTGACTTCACCGACTGTGTCCCCGTCCTTGAGTACGGGGTAGTGGGCCCGGCCTGCGCGGCGGCCCTTGCCTTTGAGGCCCACGAGGCGGCGGCCGGAGGTGCTGCCGGCGCCGGCTTCCTTCTTTGCTGCCAGCGCGGCCTTGCCAACGAAGTCGCCCTCCTTGGAGAGTGCGACGACGGGGCCCAGGCCGGCAGCGAACGGGTCACCCTGCAGCGACAGTTCGTTGCCGTACAGCGGCATCCCCGCTTCCAGGCGGAGGGAGTCGCGGGAGGCCAGGCCGGCGGGGGTCAGTTCCCCGTCGTCGGCGATGGCGGCCAGTGCCTGCCACAGTGCCGGGGCGTCATCGTTGGCCACGAAGATCTCGAACCCGTCCTCACCGGTGTACCCGGTGCGCGCGAGCAGGAGTTCCTTGCCGGCCCCGCCCACCAGGAACGGAACCTCCACGGCGGCGTAGTACTTCAGGTCCACCACCAGGGAGTGTTGTGCGGCCGGGACCAGGCGCAACAGGAGTTCCTGGGCCTTGGGGCCCTGCACCGCGATCAGCGATGTACGGGCCGAGGCGTCCTCCACCAGCACGTCAAACCCTGCGGCGCGTTCCTGAAGGGCTGCCGCCACCACTGCGGCGTTACCCGCGTTGGGCACCACCAGGAAGACGTCGGTGCCGTCTTCAGCGGCGGGACGGCGGTAGGTGATGAGGTCGTCGATGATGCCGCCGTCCTCGTTGCAGATCAGCGAGTACTTGGCCTTGCCCACGGCCATGGCGGAGATCTTTCCCACCAGGGCAAAGTCGAGGAAGGCGGCAGCCTGCCGCCCGGTGACCCAGACTTCGCCCATGTGGGAGAGATCGAACAGGCCCGCAGCTTTGCGGACGGCGTGGTGCTCGGCCAGTTCGGAGCTGTACTTGAGCGGCATCTGCCAGCCGCCGAAGTCGGTGAAGGAAGCGCCCAGCTTCTTGTGTTCGTCGTAAAGGGCGGTGTATTTCTCAGTCACGGTGCCGGTCCTTCAGTTTTCGAACTCTTCGAGCGGCGGGCAGGAGCAGATGAGGTTCCGGTCTCCGGCGGCGCCATCGATCCGGCCCACCGGCGGGAAGTACTTGTCCTGCTTGTGGTGGGCAGGGAACGCGGCCTGCTCGCGCGGGTAGGCACGGTCCCAGTCGGAGCTGACGACGGCGGCTGCCGTGTGGGGTGCGCGCCGCAAGGGTGAATCCGCCACGGCAAAGTCGCCATTGGCCACCTGGTCGATCTCCCTGCGGATGGTGATCATGGCCTCGATGAAGCGGTCGATCTCGGCCAGGTCCTCGGACTCGGTGGGCTCCACCATCAGGGTGCCCGCTACGGGGAACGAAAGGGTGGGGGCGTGGAAACCGAAGTCGATCAGCCGCTTGGCCACATCCTCGGCGGTGACGCCGGTCCTGGCTGTGAGTTCGCGCAAGTCCAGGATGCATTCATGCGCCACGAGGCCACCTTCGCCGGTGTAGAGGACCGGGAAGTAGTCGTTCAGCCTGGCAGCGACGTAGTTGGCCGCCAGCAGCGCGGACTTGGTGGCCTGAGTCAGGCCTTCCCCGCCCATGAGCTTCACGTAGGCCCAGGAGATCGGCAGCACACCCGCCGAACCGAACCGGGACGCCGAGATGGCTACCCCGTGGCCTTCCTCATGCGCTGCCTTGTTCGCGTCGCCGGGCATGAACGGTGCCAGGTGGGCCTTCGCCGCGACCGGCCCGACGCCGGGTCCCCCGCCGCCGTGCGGGATGCAGAAGGTCTTGTGCAGGTTCAGGTGGGACACATCCCCGCCGAACTTGCCCGGCTGGGCCAGGCCCACCAGGGCGTTCAGGTTGGCGCCGTCGACGTAGACCTGGCCACCGGCAGCATGGACGGCCTCGCAGATCTCGGTCACGTCCGCATCGTAGACGCCGTGGGTGGACGGGTAGGTGATCATGATCGCCGAGAGGACGTCCTTGTTCGCCTCGATCTTGGCCGTCAGGTCATCGTGATTGATGGTGCCGTCCGCGGCGGTGGCAACCACTACGACCTTCATGCCGGCCAGGACGGCGGAGGCAGCGTTGGTGCCATGGGCCGAGGCCGGGATCAGGCAGACGTTGCGCTGCTGCTCGCCGCGGGAGTGGTGGTACCCGCGGATAGCCAGCAGCCCGGCCAGTTCGCCCTGGGAGCCCGCGTTGGGCTGGATGGACACCTGGTCATACCCGGTGATCGTGGTCAGGTCCGCTTCCAGGTCCGCGATGAGTTCGCGCCAGCCTTCGGTCTGGGAGTCCGGGGCGAAGGGGTGGATGGAGGCAAACTCCGGCCAGGAGATGGCTTCCATCTCGGCGGTGGCGTTCAGCTTCATGGTGCACGAGCCCAGCGGGATCATGGTGCGGTCCAGCGCGAGGTCCCGGTCCGACAGCTTCCGGATGTAGCGCAGGAGCTGGGTTTCGGACCGGTACGTGTTGAAGACCGGGTGCTGCAGGTAGTCGGAGGAACGCTCCACGGCGGCCTCCAGCACAAAGCCCTGGCCCTCGCCGCGGATCCCGGCAACGGTGGCGCCAAAGACGTCGGCAACCTCGGCGACGATGGCCGGCGTCGTGGTTTCATCCAGGGAAATGCCCACGGTGTCGGCGTCGACGGGACGCAGGTTGATCCCGCGTGCTTCGGCGGCGGCGACAATCGCGGCAGCGCGTCCCGGGACCCGGACCGTCAGGGTGTCGAAAAAGCTCGTGTGCAGCACCTCCACACCGGCACCCGCCAGCGAGGCCGCCAGTGTTCGTGCATGGCCGTGGGCGGTTTCCGCGATCGCCTTCAGCCCGTCGGGGCCGTGGTAGACGGCGTACATGGAGGAGACGATGGCCAGGAGGGCCTGCGCGGTGCAGATGTTGGACGTGGCCTTTTCGCGGCGGATGTGCTGCTCGCGCGTCTGCAGCGCGAGGCGGTACGCGGGCATCCCTGCGTCGTCCTTGGACACGCCCACCAGGCGGCCGGGCATGGAACGCTCCAGGCCCTTGCGGACGGCCATGTAGGCGGCGTGCGGCCCGCCGAAGAACAGCGGCACCCCGAAACGCTGCGTGGAGCCGACGGCGATGTCGGCGCCCTGCTCGCCGGGAGGCGTTATCAGGGTCAGGGCCAGCAGGTCGGCGGCCACGGTAACCAGCGCACCGCGGTCCTTCGCCGCCGCAATGGTGGCGGACTGATCCCAGACCCGGCCTGAGGCGCCGGGCTGCTGGAGCACGATCCCGTTGATCGCACCTTCAGGGAGGCCCTTGGACAGGTCGGCAACCTCAACCTCGAAGCCGAGCGCCTCGGCGCGGCCCTTGACGATGGCAATGGTCTGCGGCAGCACGTCAATGTCCAGGACGGTCTTGCCGTCGTGGGCGTCTTTGGTCTTGTTGGCGCGGCGCATGAGCAGCACCGCTTCGGCCACGGCGGTGGCTTCATCCAGCAGGGAGGCGTTGGCGATGGGCAGGCCCACCAGGTCCTGGACCATGGTCTGGAAGTTCAGGAGTGCCTCAAGCCGGCCCTGGGAAATTTCGGGCTGGTACGGGGTGTAGGCGGTGTACCAGGCCGGGGCCTCGAGGATGTTCCGGCGGATCACGGCAGGGGTGATGGTGTCGTAGTAGCCCTGGCCAATCATCTGGACCGCGGTCTTGTTCTTGGCGGCCAGCCGGCGCAATTCAGCAAGCACCTCAACCTCACTGAGGGCATCCTGCAGGCGGAGGGCCGTGTCCTGGCGGATGACCTTGGGCACGGCGGTGTCCACCAGGGAATCGACCGTGCCGTAGCCCACGGCTTTGAGCATGGTGTCGGCGTCGTCCTGGCGGCGTGCGCCAATGTGGCGGTCTACGAAGGTGGTGGAGGTTGGGGTAACCGACACGAAGGAACTCCATTTATTCAGGCGGCGCAGGGTACGCCACAGCTATTCGGGTCCCTCCCCGCTCTGTATTGGACCTGAGAGTTTCCGCGTCGCCTGCCTGCGCAGGAACCGCTTGCACCGTCGGTGAGCACAACAGCCGTTCCGCTTCCCCCAAGGGAGGCCGGACAACTGCCTGCTGCTTTCCAGAGGTGCCTCGCCGCGGCGGTACAGGGGCCTGCGAGATTCCTGGGGAGGATTTGCTCCTACGGCGCCTGCCTGTACTTCCGGCAGAACTCTCCCGCCGCAGATCAAAGGCTATTCATTTGTTGGATCATGACGGCCGGTGACAGCCCTCACAACTCTCCATTGTCCTACGCCAGAAGCCCTCCGGCAAATGGAAAACTACCTGCGGAGCCGTTCCAACGCGGCCAGGAGTTCCTCCACGTCAGCGGCTGCTCCGCCTTCCGGCGCAGGGCCCACGGAAAGCATGGCATTGAAGTACAAACCGTCACCCATATACAGGACAGCCCTGGCCAGGCCGGGCCCCACATCCGCAGCAATCTCGTCCAGCCACCGCTGCTGGATGGCGGCGAACCGGCGGCGGGTCTCCTCATGCGCCACC
The DNA here is from genome assembly GCF_039907755.1 of Pseudarthrobacter sp. CC12. Lineage (NCBI taxonomy): Bacteria > Bacillati > Actinomycetota > Actinomycetes > Micrococcales > Micrococcaceae > Pseudarthrobacter > Pseudarthrobacter sp. CC12. The sequence continues at coordinate 4,842 of NZ_JARDJH010000042.1, forward strand.
TCGGCAAGCCGCGTGGCGGCCACAATGACCCGGTCCAGAGGAGTATCCGCCCAGACAGAGGAACGGATGAAATACGCGGCGGCACCTTCGCTGGCCGAAGCCATCGCGTCGGCATCCGCCTTGGCCAACCCCTCAAGGCGGTCCAGCAGCACGGCGATGAGCGCTTCCTTGTTGGGAAAGTGGTAGAGGAGGCCACCTTTGGACACCCCGGCCTTACGGGCTACGGCGTCGAGGGTTGCAGCGCGCTCCCCCACTTCGATCAGCAGGGACTCGAAGGCGTCAAGGACCGCATCACGGGCTACAGGCTTTCGGGGCATGCCTTCCATCATGCCCTCCACCGGCAGGGAAGAAGGAATGCTTCGGTTTCAAACTATACCGTCCAGACGGTACAGTTATTACATGACGACCTCCATTCGCCCGGCCTCCTTACAAAGGGACAGCTCCGCCATGCGGCCACCGTGGCGGGATTGGCTCGCGTTGGGGCTGCTGATGTTTCCCGTGCTGCTGGTGGCAGTGGACAATACCGCCCTGACCTTCGCCCTGCCCGCCATCGCCCGCGCCCTGGAACCGACGGGCCTGCAGCTGCTGTGGATCGTGGACGCCTATCCACTGGTCCTGGCAGGGCTGCTGGTATCAATGGGAAGCCTCGGCGACCGGATTGGGCGGCGGCGGCTGCTGGTCGTCGGCAGCCTGGGCTTCGCAGGGCTGTCCGCCGCCACGGCATTCGCGCCCACCCCGGAGTGGCTGATCGCCGGCCGCGCGGCGCTCGGGTTCTTCGGCGCCATGCTGATGCCGTCCACCTTGTCGCTGATCCGGAACATTTTCCCGGAGCCCAACCGCCGGCGGATGGCCATTGCCATCTGGGCTGCCGGATTCTCCGGCGGCGCCGCCCTGGGCCCCATCCTCGGTGGATGGCTGGTGGAGCACTTCTGGTGGGGTGCCGTGTTCCTGGTGGCCGTGCCACTCATGCTGCCCCTGCTGGCGCTGGGGCCGGCCTTCATTCCGGAGTCCAGGGATCCCGCGCCGGGAAGAGCGGACATTCCCAGCGTCCTGCTATCCATGCTGGTCATGGTGCCCACGGTCTACGGCGTAAAGTCAGTAGCCACCGAAGGTCCGGGGCCGGCCGGGCTGGGAAGCATAGCCTTCGGCCTGGCCATGGGCATTGTGTTCGTGCGGCGCCAGCACCGGCTGGAGCACCCGCTGCTGGACATGTCACTATTCCGCAACAGGGTGTTCAGCATGGCCATCAGCGCCAACGTTTTGGCCCTGTTTTCCTTCAACGGGTTCATCCTTTTCCTTGCCCAGCACCTCCAACTCCTGGAGGGGATGACACCGTCGGCGGCGGGCATTGCCATGCTCCCGGCCCTGGCAGCCACAGTGACGGCAGGGCTGGTGGTGGTCCCGCTGGTCCGGAAGGTGCGTCCGGGGTACGTCGTGGCCGCGGGCCTGTCCTTCAGTGCCGTCGGCTACAGCATGGTGGCCTTCGGTAACGACGGCGGGGGCCCGCCCCTGCTGCTGGCAGCATTGCTGGTCCTGGCGCTGGGCGTAGGCACGGCGGAAACCATCTCGAACGACCTCATCCTCGGCTCGGCCCCGCCGGCGAAATCCGGCGCTGCGGCAGCGATTTCCGAGACGGGCTACGAGGTGGGATCGCTGCTGGGGACCGCGGTGCTGGGCTCCATCCTGACCGCGTCCTACCAGCAGAACCTCCGGCTGCCGGCGGGGCTGGAGGCCATGCTGCCCGGAACCTCGCTGCACAACGCCAGGGAAACGCTGGCCGGTGCGGTGGACGCAGCCAACCTGGTGCCGGCACCGCTCGCCGGAGCCCTCAAGGACGCTGCGGCGGCCGCCTTCGATTCCGGCGTGCACGTTACGGCGGCAATTGGGCTGGTCCTCATGGCGACGGCGGCAGTGCTCGCCGCCGTCGTCCTCCGGAAAGCGCCCAAAGCGGCTTAGCGGAACATCCGCAGTATTGCCCGGACAACAGCCAGGCGTCCGGCGCGGCGGGATCCGCCGGCGCCGGACGCCCGTGTGGACTGCCCGCTACTTGGAGTCGGCCGCGGTGACCTTGGCGGTGGGCTTCATGTTTTCCGCCTGCACCATCCAGGCGAACTGCTCCAGCCGGGCGATGAACTCGTGCAGGAGGTCCGCGGAGGTGGGGTCTTCCTCATCCACTTCGTCATGGACCTTGCGCATGGTGCCCACGGCCGCCTCCATGGCAGCGACGATCCGCTCGATGGCATCCGCGGTGCTGATCAGCCCTTCCGGGAACTGGGCCAGGCTGGTGGTCTCGGCAACGGTGGCGCTGCGGCCGTCGGGAAGCGCGTGCAGGGCGCGCATGCGCTCGGCGGTGTCGTCGGCGAACTGGCGGGCAGCGTCCACAATCTCGTCAAGCTGCAGGTGAAGGTCGCGGAAGTTGGTGCCCACGATGTTCCAGTGCGCCTGCTTGCCCTGAACGTGGAGCTCGATCAGGTCCGCCAGGACGGCCTGCAGGTTGTTGGTCAGTGTCGGTGAAGCTTTCATGCATCCTCCTCAATTGGTCCAGTACGGCAGACGCTACCAGCCCCGAACGGCGCGGCGGCAGGGCAAAAGGCAATTTCTCAGTGAGCTTACTAATTTCGGAAACCAGTCATAAACGAATGTGATTCATATTGCGTCTTGCATCACAGGCGGGGCACCCCCATACTAAATGAACGCCATTCATATAGTGACCTCCGTCTCACAGCCTTCCAGAAAGTGGTGCCATGACAGAGACAATCCGCACCAGTACTGCCAAACCCGGCCCGCACGCGCACGCGCCCTCCGCGGACGGCGTCAGCGCCAAGGGACTCAAGGGCGGCCAGCTCGGGCTCCTGGCCGTCGTCGTCCTGGGTATTTCCACCATTGCCCCCGCCTACACCCTCACCAGCGCACTTGGACCCACCGTCAATGAAGCCGGCCTGCAGCTGCCCGTCATTTTCCTCATTGGGTTCATCCCCATGATCCTGGTCTCGCTCGCCTACCGGGAGCTCAACGCCGACTCCCCGGACAGCGGCACCACTTTCACCTGGGTGACCAAGGCATTCGGTCCGTGGATCGGCTGGATGGGCGGGTGGGGCCTGCTCGCCGCCAACATCATCGTGCTGTCCAACCTGGCCGGCGTCGCCGTCGACTTCTTCTACCTTTTCCTCTCCCAGCTCACCGGCTCCCCCGAACTGGCGGACCTCGCGGACAACAAGGCGTTGAACGTCATCACCTGCTTTGTCTTCGTGGCGCTGGCCGTCTGGGTCAGCTACCGCGGCCTGCACACCACCAAGCTGGTGCAATACAGCCTGGTGGGCTTCCAGCTGCTGGTGCTGGGCCTGTTCGTGGCCATGGCCTTCGCCAACTGGTCCACCTCGGAAACAGCAATCCCGTTCAGCTGGGACTGGTTCGACGTCACCAAGATCGAGACGTTCGGACAGATCGCCGCCGGCATCTCCCTCTCGATTTTCGTGTACTGGGGCTGGGATGTCTGCCTGACGGTCAACGAGGAAACAGCCAACGGCAAGAAGACCGCCGGCGTGGCCGGTACCTTGACCGCCGTCATCGTCCTTGCCATCTACCTGCTGGTCAGCATCGCCACCATGATGTTCGCCGGCGTCGGCGATACCGGGAACGGGCTGAACAACGCCGAGAACCACGAGAACATCTTCACGGCGCTGGCCTCCCCCATCATGGGCCCGTTCGCCATCCTGATGTCCCTGGCCGTGCTGTCCAGCTCCGCCGCGTCCCTGCAGTCAACCTTCATGTCGCCCTCGCGCAGCCTGCTGGCCATGGCACACTACGGCGCGCTGCCGGCACCCTTCAGCCGCATCAGCAGCAAGTTCTCCACGCCGGGCTTCGCCACCATCGCCGCCGGCGTCATGTCTGCTGGGTTCTACGCAGTCATGCATGTGGTCAGCGAGAACGTCCTGAACGACACCATCCTGGCCCTGGGCCTGATGATCTGCTTCTATTACGGCCTCACCGCCCTGGCCTGCACGTGGTACTTCCGCCACAGCCTGTTCAACAGCATGCGGCACTTCGTGCTGCGGCTGGTGTGCCCGGTGATGGGCGGCGTGGGGCTGTTCGTAGTATTCGTCCAGACCGCCATGGACAGCCTGGCACCTGAGTTTGGCAGCGGTTCAGAGGTGTTTGGCATAGGCCTGGTATTCATCCTGGGCGTCGGCATCCTGGCCCTGGGCGCCGCGGTCATGCTGGTCATGTCCCGTACGCACCCGGGCTTCTTCCGCGGCGAAACCCTCAAGCAGGACACCCCGGCGCTGGTGGTTCCGGAATAACTTCCAACCCAAAAGGTGCCGCGCCCCCACCGTGGCCCGGCACCTTTTCGGTGTGGCGGCGACGGACGGCTCACCAGTAGTGCGCCACGTCGATGACCAGGCGGGAGCCGGCGCCCGGACCGTCAAGGGCGAACACCCGGAACGGGAGGCGGGCACGGACGCCCACGCCGATGGTGGACTGGCCCTCGAAGCTTCCGGCCCAGACCACCTGGCGGAAGGTCTGGTATCCGGAAACGTCGGAGAGCCCGGCCTTGTCGGCAGGTGTGTAGGTGGGCTGGCCGTTGGCGTCGTAGGCAGGCGCTTTGACGACGACCTGCAGCCGGGCGCCGCCCCGGGTGGGCACGATTGCGCCCGAGCCGTCCTGGATGACCTGCGGGACGTAGCGCACGGTGTAGCCGGGGGCCGGCGCGCCGCCCAGGTCAACCACCAGCCGGTCAAAGCAATAGTGCTGCCCGGTCCGGACGTTCGTCACGGGCACGCGGCCCATGGCGCCGTCCGACTTGATCAGCGAACCCCATGTGAGTCCGCAGTAGGGAGCCGCGGAGGCGGGCCCCTCGACGACGATTCCCAGCCCGACCGCCAGCAGGATGGCCGCGAGCCAGATGGAGAACTTTTTCATTGTGGTGCCACCCAAAATAAGGGCTATTGGATGCTTCCAGCGTAGGAGCGTTGGCGGGCGGAAACGAGGTCCATTTTGATAACGACGGCGTCCGGGGACAAAGAAGCGCCGGCCACCTCGGGTGAGGTGGCCGGCGCCGGGAAAACCAGGATGGGATTCTAGCCTTCGCAGTCGCGGCAGTACTTCAGGCCGTCCTTTTCGCGGGCGACCTGCGAGCGGTGGCGGACCAGGAAGCACGACGAGCAGGTGAACTCGTCCGACTGTTCGGGAACCACAATGACCGTCAGTTCCTCATTGGACAGGTCTGCGCCGGGCAGGTCGATACCTTCAGCGGTGTCGTTCTCGTCGACATCGATAACCGCGGTCTGCGCGTTGCCGCTCCGTGATGCCTGGAGGGCCTCGAGGGAGTCAGCCGGCGACTCTTCTTCCTGCTTGCGTGGAGCATCGTAATCGGTAGCCATAGCATGTTCACTTTCGTTGCTGCGCAGCGCCATTTCAGGCACCTCAGTGAAGCAGTTTAGGGCATGATCCCTCTACCGGCGCAATAGTGTGCTTAACCAGACACTGGGCCGGTTTCTGCCGTTGTTCCTGCGTGCTCCGAGCGGGCGTGGCCGGCTCCGATGGACACCCCGCTCAAGGCCGGCAGCCAGCCCCAGCGGGTGGCGTCGGCCATGGCACCGGCAGCGTCCGTTTCGCAGTCGAAGGTGACGGAGTCCAGCAGCCAGTCGCGGAGGCGGATGAGCAAGGTAGCGGTCATGCCTGAAAACTACGCAGTTATTGTTGTGGCCACGTTTCGCGCGGGTCTCCCGCTGATTAATTCGGCGCCGGCCACGCTACGGGGCGGGTGGCGCCGTACTTCTGCGCACGATGAGCTCAGGCTCCACCACCAGGGTCCGCGGCCCGTCCCCGCCCTGGAACGCGGTGAGCATCATGTCCATGCACCGCCGGCCCAGCTCTTCGAAGTCCTGGCGGACCACCGTCAGGGGCGGACTGAAGTAGCCGGCCTCCGGCTGGTCGTCGAAGCCCACCACCGAAACATCCTGCGGCACCCTGATGCCCGCCTCGTTCAGGGCACGCAGGACCCCAAGGGCCATCTGGTCGTTGCCGACGAAAAGGGCAGTGGCGCGGCGGCCGGCAGCCAGCCGCCGGCCGATCTCGTATCCGCTGCCCGCGCTCCAGTCACCCTCGGTGACCAGGTCTGCCGCGAGCCCGGCCGAGCAGAGGGCTGCCCGCCAGCCCTCGGCGCGGGCTACGGCGTCGATCCAGTCCTGCGGCCCCGCAACGTGTCCAATCCGGACGTGCCCCTGGGCGATGAGATGTTCCACCGCCAGTTCGGCGCCGCGCCGCTGGTCCACCTTGACCCCGCCCACGGTGTCATTGCCGTCAGGTCCCACGGCCACCACCGGCACTCCGATGGGCAGTTCCGCCAGGGCAGCCAGCGTTTCCAAATGCGGGACGATGACCACGATTCCGTCCACCGACTGGTCCAGGAAGTGCCGGACGGCGTCCAGGATCGCGTCCCGGGTGACCTCGCGCAGCGCCGCGACGCTGACGAAGTAGCCGGCATCCCGCGCAGCCCGTTCCACCCCGAGCAGGGTATTGGCCGGGCCGTACTGCGAAAGCTCGCTGCCCAGGACACCGATGATCTGCGAGCGCCGGGTGACCAGGCTTCGGGCGGCAGAGTTGCGGCGGTAGCCGAGTTCCGCGATCGCAACTTCCACCTTCCGGCGGGTGCCGGGACTCACGTTGGGGTGGTTGTTGACCACCCGTGAGACGGTCTGGTGCGATACCCCGGCACGTGCCGCCACATCCTCGAGCCTGGGCAGCCGCCGCGGGACGCTGTCCGTCACGGGGTTCCCGTCCCTGGCCGCCGCCGGGACCTTTGCCACCGGATCAGATCCCGCCGGCCAGTTTGTAGTAGGCGGCGTTCCAGTTCAGGTCCTTCTTGAACTGGCGGATGGTGGTGCCCTGGTCGATGGTGAGCAGTTCCGTTTTGGCTATTTCGGCGAAGTCCTCGAAGACGTCCATGCCCACCTGGGTGGAGAGCACGGTGTGGTGGGCTGCGCCGGCGGTGAGCCAGGCGGCGGCGGAGGTTGCGAAGTCCGGCTTCGGCTGCCAGAGAGCGCGGGCCACGGGGAGGTTGGGCAGCGGCTGGTCGAGCGGGACGACGTCGACGGCGTTGGCCACCAGGCGGAACCGGTCCCGCATGTCGGACAGGGCGACGACGACGCCCGGGGATGCGTCGGCGTCGAACACCAGTCGGACCGGGTCTTCCTTGCCGCCGATGCCCAGCGGGTGGATTTCCAGGCGCGGCTTTGCTGCCGTCAGGGAAGGGCAGACTTCGAGCATGTGGGCGCCCAGGATCTTCTCGGACCCGGGCTCCAGGTGGTACGTGTAGTCCTCCATCAGGGAGGCACCGCCGGGCAGGCCCGCGCCCATCACCTTCGCGGCGCGCACCAGGATGGCGGTCTTCCAGTCGCCTTCGGCGCCGAACCCGTAACCGGCGGCCATGAGCCGTTGCACGGCGAGCCCGGGCAGCTGGCGGAGGGCACCGAGGTCCTCGAAGGACGTGGTGAACGCGGCCGAACCATTGGCTTCGAGGAACCTGCGCAGGCCCAGTTCGATCCGGGCGCCGTACCGCAGCGATTCGTGCCGGGCCGCGCCTGCGCGAAGCTCCGGCACCACGTCGTAAAGGTCCTCATACTCGGCCACCAGCGCGTCGACGTCGGACTCCGCCGCGCCGTGGACGGCGTCCGCGAGTTCGTTGACGGACCAGGTGTTCACCGCAACGCCGAACCGCAGCTCGGCCTCGGTCTTGTCGCCTTCGGTGACGGCGACGTTGCGCATGTTGTCGCCAAAGCGGGTGAGCTTCAGGGTGCGGACGGCTGCCCAGCCAGCGGCGGCGCGCTGCCAGGATCCCACCTGGCGGGCGACCTCGGGGTTGGAGACATGCCCGACGACGGTCTTCCGGGCAATGCCCAGGCGGGACTGGATGTACCCGAACTCGCGGTCACCGTGTGCTGCCTGGTTCAGGTTCATGAAGTCGAAGTCGATGTCCGCCCAGGGCAGGTCCCGGTTGGCCTGGGTGTGCAGGTGCAGCAGGGGCTTCCGCAGGAGGTCCAGGCCCTGGATCCACATCTTGGCGGGGCTGAAGGTGTGCATCCAGGCCGTCACGCCGATAACCGAGTCATCGGCGTTCGCCTCCAGCGCGGTGCGGCGGATGGCATCCGAGTCGGTGAGCACCGGCTTCCAGACGATCCGCACGGGCACCGCGGAGGAGGCGTTGAGCTGGTTGGCGATCTCCTGCGACTGCGCGGCCACCTGCTTGAGGACTTCCTCGCCGTAGAGGTGCTGGCTGCCGGTGAGGAACCAGACTTCGTAGCCGTCGAGGGAAGTGGTTGCAGCGGTACTCATGATTCTCCTGGAAAGATTTTCTGGCCGGTTGGTGGCCGGTGCGTGTTATTGGCCGTAGACGTTCTGGTAGCGGGCGTAAAGGGAGTCGATGTGGGCCTGGTCGATGGGAAGCGGCTCGCCCAGCTGCCGGGAAATGTGCACGGTGCGCGCCACTTCCTCGCACATGACGGCGGCCTTGACGGCGGCGCGGGCATCCTTGCCGATGGTGAAGGGGCCGTGGTTCTGCATCAGGACGGCCGGGGACGTGGAATTCTTCAGGGTCTCCACGATCCCATGGCCAATCGAGTCGTCACCGATCAGGGCGAAGGGTCCCACCGGGATGGAACCGCCGAACTCGTCCCCCATCATGGTGAGCACGCAGGGGATGGCCTCGCCCCGGGCAGCCCAGGCGGTGGCGTACGTTGAGTGCGTATGCACCACCCCGCCCACCTCCGGCATGTGCCGGTACACGTACGCGTGCGCGGCGGTGTCCGACGAGGGCGACAGCGCGGGATTGCCCCAGTCCACCGTGCCGCTGCCGCCAACATTGGTGCCCCTGACCGGGGTGCCGTACAGGTCCGTCACGATCATCTGTTCCGGGGTCAGGTCCTGGTAGGCGACCCCGGAGGGCTTGATGACCATGAGGTCGGTGCCCGGCACCCGGGCGGAAACGTTGCCTGCGGTCCACACCACCAGTTCGTAGCGGGTCAGCTCGGCGTGCAGGGCGCACACCTCCGTCCGGATCCGGGCGATGGTTTCCAGGAGGCCGGTTCCGGCGCCTGTTCCGGCGGTCATGCGGACACCCCCACGGTTGCTTTGGCGGCGACGCCTGCTCCGGGCCGGGCCGCCTGGGCGGCCTTGCGCTGGATGGCCTTGAGCCGGTGCATGACATCGTTGCTGCCCCGGCCGAAGTAGTCGTGCAGGGTGCGGTACTCCTGGAACAGTTCGTCGTAGGCGGCCGCGTTTTCCGGGATTGGGGTGTAGACCTCGCCGGGCTCGGCGCCCATGGCCGCGGCGGCTTCGCGGATGTCCGCGTATGCTCCCGCTGCGACGGCGGCGTGGATGGCAGAACCCAGTGCCGGTCCCTGTTCCGAGCCGATGGTGGACAGAGGCAGGCCGGTGGCATCGGCGTAGATCTGCATCAGGAGCCGGTTCTTCAGCAGCCCGCCGGCAACGATGAATTCCTTGACCGGGACTCCGGCGTCGCGGAAGGCGTCCACGATGGTGCGGGTTCCAAAGGCCGTGGCTTCCAGGAGGGCGCGGTAGGTGTCCTCGGGCCTGGTGGCCAGGGTTTGGCCCACCACCATGCCGGATAGCTCGTGATCCACCAGGACCGAGCGGTTTCCCGAATGCCAGTCGAGCGCGATCAGGCCGTGCTCCCCGATGGCCTGGCGGGAAGCCAGTTCGGTCAGGTACTCGTGGATCCCCAGCCCGGCGTCCTTGGCGGCCTGGTGGTATTCGGGCGGGACGCCGTGCCTGGTGAACCAGCCAAAGATGTCCCCCACCCCTGACTGTCCTGCCTCGTAGCCCCACAGGCCCGGAACGATTCCACCGTCCACGGCGCCGCACATGCCCGGCACTTCCCGCAGTTCGCTGCCGTTCATGACGTGGCAGGTGGAGGTGCCCATGATCGCCACCAGCTGGCCGGGCTCCACGGCCTTCGCGGCCGGGGCGGTGACGTGGGCGTCAACGTTTCCCACGGCCACCGCGATGCCCTCCGGCAACCCGGTCCAGGCGGCGGCCTCCGCCGTCAGGGTGCCGGCGGCATCACCCAGCCGGCCGATGGTGTGCTCCAGCTTGGAGCTGACAAAATCCTTGAAGTCAGGGTTGAGGGCGGCCAGGAACTCTTCAGACGGATACCGGCCGTCCTGGTAGATGCCCTTATAACCGGCGGTGCAGGCGTTGCGGACATACCGGCCGCAGAGCTGCCAGACGATCCAGTCCGCCGCCTCCACCCAGTGGTCCATGGCGGCGTAGGCCTCCGGATCCTCCTCCAGCAGCTGCAGTCCCTTGGCGAACTCCCATTCGGAGGAGATCAGTCCTCCGTAGCGGGGAAGCCAGTCTTCGCCGCGTTCGGCGGCGAGCCGGTTGATCCGGTCGGCCTGGCCCTGCGCAGCATGGTGGCGCCAGAGCTTTACATAGGCGTGCGGACGGTTCGCGAAGCCGGGCAGTTCGTTCAGGGGTGTGCCGTCGGCCGTGACCGGCACCATGGTGCAGGCGGTGAAGTCGGTGGCAATACCGACGACGGCGGCCGGGTCGATCCCGGCGTCGGCCACGGCGGCGGGGACAGCGGTACGGAGGACGTCCCGGTAGTCGTTGGGCACCTGAAGTGCCCACTCCCCGGGAAGCCGGGCGCCGTCGTCGCCCGCTGTATCCCGGGGCAGGACGTCGGTGACCACCGCGTGGGCATACTCATGGACGGCGCTGCCCAGTTCCTTGCCGTCCCGGACACGCACCACCACGGCGCGGCCTGAAAGGGTTCCGTAATCCACTCCGATGACGCAGTGGTCATGGCTGGGCTCGGAGCTGGACGTGGTCAGCGCATCTGGCATGGGGGTTGCCTCCGTCCGGGAGGCATGGGCCTCATTACCGGGTTTGTAGGGGTCAGGGTGGAGCTACGTGCTGCAGCTAGTGTGAACGCTAACAAACTGGAAGTCAATGAGCTGGAAAGTTTTCGGGGATTCCGGCTGGACACTCTTGTTAGCGTTCACAAATCAGTCTATATTGAACCGACACATCAACAATGTGGCCAGGACCAGGGAGCATAGGTGCTGCCTGGTCCACCAACGCTTCGTGGCAGTGCTGCCGCGGAAGGAGAAAATGGTGAGAATCAAGAAACTGATGGGCGCGGTGGCCCTCGTCGTCGCCCTGACGGTGGGCGCCACCGGTTGTGGCTCCCGCGGCGGGGCCAGCGAATCCAGCGGTGCCGCGAAGCCCAGCGATTCACTGGTAGGCATCTCGATGCCGACGCAGACTTCCGAACGGTGGATCGCCGACGGCGCCAACGTGGAAAAGTCCCTGAAGGACCTCGGCTACAAGACAGACCTCCAGTTCGCCAATGACGACATCCCCACCCAGGTCTCGCAGATCGAGAACATGCTGACCAAGGGCGCCAAGGCCCTGATCATTGCCGCCATTGACGGCACCACCCTGACCGACGTCCTGGCCAAGGCCAAGGAGCAGAACGTCAAAGTGATCGCATACGACCGCCTCATTAACGGCACGCCGAACGTCGACTACTACACCACGTTCGACAACTACACTGTGGGCGTCCAGCAGGCCACTTCGCTGTTGACCGGCCTCGGCCTCGTTGATGCCAGCGGCAAGAAGGTCGACGGCAAGGGCCCGTTCAACATTGAGCTCTTCGCCGGCAGCCCCGACGACAACAACGCCAACTTCTTCTGGACCGGCGCCATGGACACCCTCAAGCCGTACATGGACGCCGGCACCCTGAAGGTCCCCAGCGGCCAGACCAAGTTCGAACAGGCCGCCATTCTTCGCTGGCAGGCCCCCGTGGCCCAGAAGCGCATGGAGGACATCATCACCTCCGCCTACAGCTCAGGCACCAAGCTGAACGGCGTCCTGTCCCCGTATGACGGCCTGTCCATCGGCATCATCTCGGCCCTCACCAGCACCGGCGGCTACGCCAAGGGCAGCCTCCCGGTTGTTACCGGCCAGGATGCCGAAAAGGGCTCCGTCAAGTCCATCATCGCCGGCGAGCAGTACTCCACCATCTTCAAGGACACCCGCCAGCTCGGCGCGCAGGCCGTCAAGATGGTCGATGCAGTGCTGAAGGGCCAGGAACCGGAGACCAACGACACCAAGACCTACAACAACAAGGTCAAGGTTGTCCCGGCCTTCCTGCTGAAGTCCCTGATCATCACCAAGGACAACTACAAGAAGGAACTGATCGACTCGGGTTACTACAAGGACTCCGACGTCAAGTAGTCAGCGTCCGGAGGCTGTGGCCGGACCTCCATCCGGCCACAGCCCCTCCCGCCGCCTCCTGCAGCAGCAGGACGGCCCAGCTCCGACCAGTCAGTGGGAATTGACCGATGAACACACCCATTCTTCAGATGCGAGGAATCACCAAGACGTTCCCGGGCGTGAAGGCCCTCCAGGACGTCACCCTGGACGTAAACCGCGGCGAGGTCCACGCCATCTGCGGCGAAAATGGAGCCGGCAAATCAACGCTCATGAAGGTGTTGTCCGGCGTCTATCCACACAACTCCTTTGACGGGGAGATCCTCTTCGAAAACGAACCGTGCAACTTCTCCAGCATCTCGGACAGCGAGAAGCGCGGAATCGTCATCATCCACCAGGAACTGGCCCTGAGCCCGTACCTCTCCATCGCCGAGAACATCTACCTGGGCAACGAACAGGCCACCAACGGTTGGGTGGACTGGCGCAAGACCAACCTGGAGGCCGCCAAGCTGCTGGCCCGCGTGGGCCTCGACGAAAACCCCGTCACACCGGTGCAGCACATCAGCGTGGGCAAGCAACAGCTGGTGGAGATCGCCAAGGCCCTGTCCAAGGAGGTGAAGCTGCTGATCCTGGACGAACCCACGGCCGCCCTCAATGACGAGGACTCCGGCCACCTCCTGGACCTGATCCTCCACCTGAAGGGACAGGGCGTCACCAGCATCATCATCAGCCACAAACTCAATGAGATCCGAAGGGTGGCGGACGCCGTCACCATCATCCGGGACGGCAAGACCATCGAGACCCTACGGCTCGACGAAGGCCAGATCACCCAGGAGCGGATCATCCGCGGCATGGTGGGCCGCGACCTTGAAAGCCTGTATCCGGACCGTGAACCGAACATCGGCGAGGAAGTCCTGCGGATCGAGGACTGGTCCGTGCGCCACCCCCAGGACCACAGCCGCATGGTAGTCAACAATGCCAACCTGCACGTCAGGAAAGGCGAGGTGGTAGGGCTGGCCGGCCTCATGGGCGCCGGGCGCACCGAGCTTGCCATGAGCGTCTTCGGCCGGACCTACGGCACCGCCACCTCCGGGAAGGTCTACAAGTACGGCGAGGAAATCAACACCGCCACGGTGTCTGACGCCATCAGGCACGGCATTGCCTACGCCACCGAGGACCGCAAGCACTACGGCCTGAACCTTATCGAGGACATCAAACGGAACATTTCCCTGGCATCACTGCGCAAGCTGGCAAAACGCGGCTTCGTGGACAAGAACCAGGAGACGGTGGTGGCCAACGGCTACCGCAAGAGCATGAACATCAAAGCCCCGTCGGTGGCTGCCGTTACCGGGAAGCTGTCCGGTGGAAACCAGCAGAAGGTGGTTCTCAGCAAATGGATGTTCTCCGATCCCGACGTGCTCATCCTTGATGAACCCACCCGCGGCATCGACGTCGGCGCCAAGTACGAGATCTACACGATCATCGCCAAGCTCGCCGCCGAAGGAAAAGCCGTCATTGTCATTTCCTCGGAGCTACCCGAGCTCCTGGGAATCTGCGACCGCATCTACACCCTCGCTGCCGGGCACATCACAGGCGAAGTGCCCATCGCCGACGCCACCCAGGAAACCCTGATGCACTACATGACCAAAGAGAAGGAATAGCGACATGTCCGCCTTACGAGAATCGCTTGGATTCCTCACCAGCCGCCTCCGCCAGGTTGGCATCTTCGTTGCCCTGATCCTGATCGTCCTGCTGTTCCAGGGACTGACCGGCGGAATCCTGCTGGAACCGCAGAACGTCACCAACCTGGTGGTCCAGAACAGCTACATCCTCATCCTGGCCATCGGCATGGTGATGGTCATCATCGCCGGGCACATCGACCTTTCCGTTGGATCGGTGGCAGGGTTCATCGGCGCCGTGGCCGGGGTCATGATCGTGCACTGGGGCTGGCCGTGGTGGGCAGCCATCCCGGCCTGCCTCCTGGTCGGAGCCCTGGTCGGCGCGTGGCAGGGCTACTGGATCGCCTACGTGGGGATTCCCGCCTTCATCGTCACGCTCGCCGGCATGCTGATCTTCCGCGGGCTGACGCTCATCACGCTCAAGAACCAGCAGATCACCCCGTTCCCCGCCGAACTGCGGGCCCTGGGCGGCGGCTTCCTTCCGGACATTTCCGGCGGAACTTCCGTGCTGGAATGGCTCACCGTCATCCTGGGCCTCGGCGCCACGGCGGCCCTGCTGATCCAGGCCTTCAAGGAGCGCAGGATCCGCCGCAAGTTCGACCTCGAAAGCGAACCCCTGGTCTGGTTTGTCATCAAGACAACCTTCACCGCGCTGCTCATGCTGGTCATCACGTTCCTGCTGGCGTCCTACCGGGGCACTCCGATCGTCCTGGTGGTCCTTGCTGCCCTGGTGATCGCTTACACCGCCCTCATGAACAACAGCGTCTTCGGCCGCCACACTTACGCTATCGGCGGCAACCTCCACGCCGCCGAACTGTCAGGCATCAAGACCAAGGCCGTCACGTTCCGGCTCTTCGTGAACATGGGCGTCCTCTCCGCGCTGGCGGGCCTGGTGTTCACCGCCCGGCTCAACTCCGCCCAGCCCGCCGGCGGAACCGGCTTCGAGCTCGATTCCATCGCGGCAGCATTCATCGGTGGAGCAGCTGTCACCGGCGGTATCGGAACAGTAGCCGGAGCCATGATCGGTGGCCTCATCATGGGCGTACTGAACAACGGCATGTCCATCCTGGGACTGGGCACCGACTACCAGCAGCTCATCAAGGGCCTGGTACTCCTGGTCGCCGTCGGTTTTGACATCTTCAACAAGAACCGCAGCGGCGGCGGAGGGGAGATTGGCAAGCGCTTCAAGCTCAAGACCAGCCCTCCGCCGGCCCGGGAAAAGCCGGCGCCGGCCGCCAGCGAAACGGTGGAGGCAGGCGTGAAGTAGGCGGGTCACGCGCACCTGCCGGCCCCCGTTGCCCGGACGAAGTCCCGGCAACGGGGGCCTTCCTGCGTCCGGCGCCGGGAAGCAAACGCCCAGGCAGCTCTTTAAGGGGCAGCCAGGCCGGTGGCGACATCAGCCGGCGAGCGCCGGCGCCGGCTGAGCACAATAAAGGGCGCCGCCAGCAGCTGCACCGCGCCGCCCAGGGCCAGGGACGCCGGGTAGCCGTAAAGGTCCGCGGTCCTGCCCAGCACCGGCTGCACCACCACTCCCCCGCTCGAACCCATGAGCGACGCGAAGCTCAGGACCGTGGCCCGCTGCTTCGAGGCGATCATGTCGTTCAGGTACGCCTGGCGGACAGGGGTGCCGGCGGAGGCAACCACGGCCCACAGCGACAGCAGGACCAGGGCAAGCCAGAAGGAGTGGGTGGCCAGGAGCACCACCAGGACCACTGAGCTGGCAATCGTGGAGCCGATCAAGACCGTGGTGCGGCGGCCCACCAGTTTCCGGACCAGCGGCGCAAGCCAACCACCAACGATGTCCGCGCCGGCAACGATCGCAGCTGCCAGTCCTGCGATGGCATAGGCCTTGGGGTCGCCAAAGAGCTGCAGCAGGTACGGCTGGAGGGCGTAGAAGACGTAGAACCCCACCCCCTCGGTGAACGGGGCCGCCAGCATCATGAACCGCACCGGAGGGTTCTTCAGTCCGCCCTCCAACGAGGCGCGCAGGACTGCCCGCGTGGCCTGCACCGGGTGGGCCGACCGCTCGGGGGTGAAGCCGACGTCGTGCATGAGGAGGAACGCAAGGGCGAACATCGCCACCAGCACTCCCACCCGCAGCAGGAAGGGGACGCCAAGGTTCGTGGCCTGGGCAATGACACCGCCTGCCACGGATCCGGCCAGCATTGCGATTCCGGACACCATCTGGCCCCGCCCCAGGACGGCTTCCAGGCCGCCGTCGTAGCCGGAGAAATGGAGGGCATCCACCAGCCAGGCTTCCACGGCTCCGGAGAAGAAGGTGAAGCCAAGGCCAAGCAGTGCAGACACGGCCGCCCACCACCAGAACGGGGCCGACAGCTGCCAGAGCAGGTAGTACAGGTAGGTAGACGCCGCCAGGGTCACGGTGCCCAGCAGGAAGGATGCGCGGCGTCCCCAGCTGTCCGCCACCACCCCGGTGGGCACCTCGAAGAGAACCATCCCTGCGGTGAAGAAGGCGTTCGCGGCGAAGGCCTCGAGGTTGCTGAGCCCCGCGTCGAGCAGGAAGAGCGTGTTGATTCCCCAGATGAAGGACGCCGCAAGCGTGTTTCCCAACGTCAGCGTCAGGTAGACGTTCTGGATCTTTCGTGCTGCGGCGTTCACCGGCGCCCGTTCCTTCGGACTGTTCCGGGGCGGATCAGGACGGGCTGAAATTTGGCGGGACGGGGTCGTGGCGCAGGTACTGCCGCCGGAACCGGCCGGTGCCTGCCGTGAGGGCCCGCAGTTCCACCGCGTAGCGCAGGAGCTCCTGGTCGGGGACTTCAGCGCTGATCTCCGTCAGTCCTTCGCCTGATGAGGTGGTGCCCGTGAGGCGCCCCCTGCGGCCCGACAAATCGCTCATTACGGTACCCACGTGTTCGTCGGCAACGGTGATGGTCACGGAGGACACCGGTTCCAGCAACTGGACCTTCCCGGCGGCCGCAGCTTCGCGCAGCGCCAAGGCCCCTGCCGCCTGGAACGCCGCATCCGACGAATCCACGCTGTGGGCCTTGCCGCCGGTAAGGGTCACCCGCAGGTCCACGACGGGAAAACCTGCCGACACCCCCCGCTCCATTTGCGCCCGGACCCCTTTTTCGATGGACGGAATGAACGTTCCCGGGATGACGCCGCCCACCGTCTTGTCCACGAACTCGAATCCCCCGCCGCGCTCCAGCGGTTCCACCTCGATATCGCACACGGCGTACTGGCCATGGCCGCCGGACTGCTTGACGTGGCGTCCGTGGCCGGAGGCGGGGGCAGCGAAGGTTTCCCGCAGCGGTGTCACCACGTCAACGGTATGCAGTTTCACGCCCTGCTCGCGCAGCCGGTCCAGGACCACCTCGGCGTGTGCCTCCCCCATGCACCACAGCACCAGTTGGTGGGTCTCCGCGTTCCGGTCCACCCGCAGGGTGGGATCCCCGGCGGCGATCCGGCCGAGGCTGCGGGCCAGCGCATCCTCGTCGCTGCGGGAATCCGCTTCCACGGCAACCGGCAGCAGCGGTTCGGGCATCTCCCACGTGGCAAGCAGCAGCGGGCTTTCCCGGGCGGAAATGGTGTCCCCGGTTTCAGCGCTGCCCAGCTTCGCCAGGGCGCACATGTCCCCTGCCACGGAGAAGGGGACAGGCCGCAGGCTGGCGCCCAGCGGGGAGTAGATGTGGGTGACCCGTTCATCGGTGTCGTGGTCCTGGTGCCCGCGGTCAGCCAGGCCGTGTCCGCCCACGTGGACGGGAGTATCTTCCCGCAGCGTCCCGGAGAAAACCCGCACCAGGCAGATGCGGCCCAGGAAGGGATCGTTGGAGGTCCGCACCACTTCAGCGGCGAGCGGGCCATCAGGATCGCAGGATAGCCTTCCACCCGGTTCCCCCGCGAGGTCGGTCATGTCCGGCAGTCTGCCTTCCAACGGGGCCGGGAAGGCGCGCACCAGGACCTCGAGCAGCTCTGCCGTGCCGAGTCCCGTAACAGCGGACGTTGGCAGGACGGGAAAGAACGAGCCCCGGGCGACGGCGGTTTCCAGGTCGTCTGCCAGCACCGCGGTATCGATGTCCTCCCCGTCCAGGTAGCGGTCCATCAGGGTTTCGTCTTCGCTCTCGGCGATGATGCCCTCGATCAAGGCGCCCCTGGCGGTCCCGGCGGCAGCGAGTTCCCCGGGTGCGGCCGGACGGACATCCGGTGAGGGATCGCCGGATGAGTAGTCCGTTACCTCCTGGGACAGCAGGCCCAGGAGACCGGCCGCCCCACCCTCGGCGGGCACCGGGACGTACAGCGGGAGTACACCGTCGCCGAACGCTTTCCGGCAGGCGGCCAGGGCGCCGTCGTAATCCGCCCGCGGATGGTCCACCCTGGTGATGACGACGGCGCGTGGCAGCCCCATGTCCGCGCACTCGCCCCACAGCGCCGTAGTGGTGGCATCGATGCCGTCCACGGCCGAGACCACGAACAGGGCGGCGTCCGAAGCCCTCAGTCCGGCCCGGAGTTCCCCGATGAAATCCGGGTAGCCGGGGGTGTCCAGGAGGTTCACTTTGACGTCGCCCACCAGCAGCGGAACCAATGACAGCGTGACCGAGCGTTGCTGGTGCACCGCAGCCGGATCCGAGTCGCTGACCGTGGAGCCGTCAGCAATGGATCCCTTGCGGGTGATCACCCCGGTGGCTGCGAGCAGTGCCTCGATCAGCAAGGTCTTCCCGGCGCCGGAGTGCCCCACCAGCGCCACGTTCCGGATCCGGGCCGGGTCCTCCGCCGCGATCCCGGTGGCCTGGTCTGCCCGCTTTGCGTCAGGCCCGTTCCTGCCGCCGGCACCCCGCGCGGACTCCTTGGTGCTCTTCACCGACATTGGAACCTCCTGGCATCGTTGCCGACCGGACCGGACGTGTCCTCTGATTCGACACCTTGGGACGGCGGGACGGCAAGTGCCCAGGCTATTTGCTGCGGGCTTTGCGGGTGGCGGCGTCGTTGGCCTTCTGGAGGGCGTGGACCAGTTGGTCCTTGTCCATCTTTGAGCGGCCCTTGACGTCCAGTTCCCTGGCCAGCTTGTAGAGGTGCTCCTTGGACGCATTGGCGTCGACGCCGCCGGCGGTGGGCTCGGATGACCGGACGCCCTGCTCCGCGCGTTTGTCAGACGGGCCGCGCTTTTCCTTGGGCTCCCAATGGTCGCCCACCTTCTCATAGCTGTGCTTCAGTGAGGCGTAGGCTGCACGGGCAGCGCGCTCTTCGTCGTTGTCGTAGGACTCGAGGGCGGAGTCATAGGTCTTCGCGAACGTGTCCTGGGCCTTTTGCTCGGAACGCTGCAGTGTGGACGGCAGTTCGTCCTTGCGGGCATGGTCGTTCTTGCCGGTCTTGGGCATGGCACCCATCCTCCTTTAGTCAGCAGGCTGATTATTCGGATGGATCCAGCTTAGACCCGGAGGTGATGTGGAGCCCCCTGTCGGATTCGAACCGACGACCCCCGCTTTACAAGAGCGGTGCTCTGGCCAACTGAGCTAAGGAGGCATGCCCCGGAAGGGCGTGCGCCCGCAGGCGCTAGATAAGGTTAGCCCAACTCCAGCCGGGGGTAAAAACGCCCGCTGAACCGGCGGTGGATGCGCAAGGGCCCACCCCGGAGCGAATCCGGAGCGGGCCCCTGCACGGGCTGTTTCCCGTTAGCCCTTGGCCGCGATGGCTGCCTGCAGGAAGTCCGGGAACGGCGTCTGGGCGCTGTCCCCCTTGCCCCACTGCTTGCCGTCCACGAACACGGTGGGCGTACCCGTCACGCCGATGGCCGCCGCTTCCTTGGTGGTGAACTTCACGAACGGGCGGTACGTCTTGTCATCGACGCAGGAACCGATATCCACGCCCATGTCGGAGGCCATCTTCTTCAGGTCGTTGTCCGAGAGGCCGGCACTTCCTTCAGCCGGTTGCTGGGCGTACAAGGCATTGAAGTAGTCGGCGTACTTCTGCGGAGCCGTGTTGGCAACGCAGGCCGCCGCATTGGCCGCACGCGATGAGTAGTTGGTGGTGGACCGGCTGTCCAGGAAGCCCAGCGGCCGGTATTCCACGGTGATCTTGCCGTCATTGCGCAGCGAGGTGAGCTGGTCGTTGTACTGGGCCTCGAAGTTCTTGCAGACGGGGCAGATGAAGTCGATGTAGAGGACAACCTTCACCGGCTTGCCCGCCTCAGCTTCGGCGCCCGGGGCCACTACCTCGGCCGGCGGGGTCTTGGGGGCGTCCCCCAGGGAGGCTGCGTCGACGGTAGCCGGTCCCGTCTTGGCCACGTCCGTGTTGGCCAGCAGGGTCACGCCCCCGTGGGCGTTGGCGTTGGCGGGGACCGGCCCCTGGTCGGCTATGGGCGCGTTCTGCTTGAGGCGGTTGGTGACAACCAGGGCCACCACCACAAGGATGGCCACAACCGCCGCCACGATGCCCCAGCCAATGAGGAGCTTGTTGCGCTTGTCCTTCTTTACCTGCGCTTCGCGGATCAGGCGCGCCTTTTCGCGCGCCTCCGCGGTTCGCTCAGCCTTGGACTTACGTACTTCGTTTGCGGGGCTCATGAGTTCCTTGGGTCGGTCGACGTAGGGGGACCACTTGGTGGTGCCCCAAACATTTTAGGGGAGAAAGCTGAGAGCTTGCGGTTTCAACCATTCTTCCGGCTTGACCAACGGACGAATAGCCCCGATGATTCCGTCCGGCTAGGGTGGCTTAGAGGCACAAGCAACCCCAGGGGGCCGCAATGCAAACACCCGTCCAGGAAAAACCAGCCGGAACAGCTACGGCCGGCAGTTCCGGTTCCGGCCACGCCGGCCATACCAAATACGACTTCATGGTGGTCTCCAACAGGCTGCCCGTGGACCGGGTGGCACCAGGGGACGACAGCGACGACGGCTCCGGCTGGCGCCGGTCGCCCGGCGGCCTGGTGACTGCACTGGCGCCGATGATGACCAAGACGGACGGGGCCTGGGTGGGCTGGCACGGCGCCCCTGACGAAACGGTCGAGCCGTTCAGCCACGGAGGCATGGACCTTGTCCCGGTCCAGCTCAGCACCGATGACGTGGAGCTGTACTACGAAGGGTTCTCCAACGCCAGCCTTTGGCCGCTGTACCACGACGTCATCGCCCCGCCGGAGTTCCACCGCACCTGGTGGGACGCCTACCGCAGGGTTAACCGCAGGTTCGCCGACGCCGTGGTGCGCCACGCGGACCAGGGCGCCACGGTGTGGGTGCAGGACTACCAGCTCCAGCTGGTCCCCCGGTTGCTCCGTGAAGCACGGCCGGACCTGCGGATCGGTTTCTTCAACCACATCCCGTTCCCGCCGCCGGAGATCTTCGCCCAGCTTCCCTGGCGCCAGGCCATCATCGACGGGCTGCTGGGCGCGGACCTGGTGGGCTTCCAGCGGCCCAGCGACGCGGGAAACTTCATGCGCTCCGCCCGCCGCTTCCTCGGCGCCAGCGTCAAGCAGCAGCAGGTTCACGTCAAGGACCACAACGGCCAGCTGACCCACATCGCCCGGGCCCAGGCCTTCCCCATCTCCATCGACGTCAAGCAGATCACCGAACTCGCGGCCCGGCCGGACATCATCGAACGCGCCCGCCAGATACGCCAGGACCTTGGCAACCCCAAGACCATCCTGCTCGGAGTGGACCGCCTGGATTACACCAAGGGCATCCGCCACCGGCTGAAGGCCTTCGAGGAACTCCTTGCGGACGGCCGGCTCACGGTGGGCGATGCAACCCTCATCCAGGTTGCTTCCCCCAGCCGGGAGCGCGTGGAACAGTACCGGCTCCTGCGCGAGGAAGTTGAAGGCACCGTGGGCCACATCAACGGCACCTACGACACCTTGGAGAACACCGCCGTCCGCTACCTGCACCACAGCTACCCCGTGGAGGAGATGGTGGCGCTGTACCTGGCCGCGGACGTCATGCTGGTCACCGCGCTGCGCGACGGAATGAACCTGGTGGCCAAGGAATATGTCACCGCCCGCAACAACAACGACGGCGCGCTGGTCCTCAGCGAATTCGCCGGGGCGGCCGACCAGCTGAAGCAGGCGCTGCTGATCAATCCGCACGATATCGCCGGCCTCAAGAACACCATCATGGCCGCCGTGGAACTCACCCCGAGGGAGGCCTCACGCCGCATGCGGGCCATGCGCAAGCAGATCCTGGACCACGACGTAGACCACTGGTCAGCGGACTTCCTGCGCGCCCTGAACGAGAAAGTGGTCCGCGATGACTCCTGAGCGCCCCGGTAACGCGCCATTGGCGATCACCCCCGAGCTCCGCGAAGCCCTGCGCCGGATCGCCGGCACGGAGCACCTGCTCGTGGCCATGGATTTCGATGGCACCATTGCACCCATCGTCGGCCGGGCGAAGGACGCCCGGCCGCTTCCCCGGTCGGCCACCGCTTTCGCAGGCCTCGCCGTCCTTCCACGGACGACGACGGCCCTCATCTCCGGACGCGCCCTCGCCAGCCTGCGGGAGGTCGCCTCCCCGCCGGTCGACACGCTCCTGATCGGCAGCCACGGCGCCGAGGCATGGCTGGGGCCGGGTTCCACCGAACTGGCCCTTGAAGAGGACCAGAAGACACTCCTTGAAGAGGTCCGCGCCGAGTTGGCCGGCATCGTTGCCGAGGCGCCCGGCACCTCCCTTGAGGACAAGCCTGCCGGCGTCGTCCTGCATACCCGTCAGGCTGAGGACGACGTGGCAGAAGACGCAGTAGCGGCAGCACGGTCGGTGCTCCGGGACCGCAAGGGAGTCTTCCTGAAGGAAGGCAAACGCGTCCTGGAGACTTCGGTTGTCAATGCCTCCAAGGGCGAAGGTGTCGCCTTCCTGCGGCAGGCCACCGGGGCCACTGCCGTGCTGTTCGCCGGCGACGACGTCACGGACGAGGACGCTTTTGGCCGGCTCGAACCGGGCGACGTGGGGGTCAAGGTGGGCCTTGATTTCACCCAGGCCCAGTATCGGGTGGAGGCTCCCGTCCACATTGCGGAACTACTGGAGGCCCTGCTCCAGGAGCGGAGCATTGCTGTTGCCGAAGAGGATCCGCAGGCCGCGTCCGGTTAGGACGTGGCCGGCGGCACATGTGACGTCCGTAACATTTCGGCGAGGAAGCGCAACCTCTGGCATACTCTAGGTGTGATGTGGCGCACAGACACCGTGCGGCGTCATTCTGCGCTCCGGGCCCAGGCTCGGAGCGCTTTGCAGGAACAAAACTGAATAAACATGAACCATTCACAACGGATCGTCCGGCACGTACCTGCCGGTGAAGGGATTGATAACTGTGGCTACAGTTACTTTTGATAACGCTACGCGTCTGTACCCGGGCACAGATAAGCCCGCCGTCGATAAGCTCAACATCGACATCGCCGATGGCGAATTCCTGGTCCTCGTGGGACCCTCCGGTTGCGGCAAGTCCACCTCCCTGCGCATGCTCGCAGGCCTTGAGGACGTCAACACCGGCCGCATCCTGATCGGTGACCGTGACGTTACCGATGTTCCGCCGAAGGACCGCGACATCGCGATGGTTTTCCAGAACTACGCGCTGTACCCGCACATGACTGTGGCCGACAACATGGGCTTTGCCCTGAAGATCGCCGGTGTCTCCAAGGAAGAGCGCGCCGAGCGCGTCCGCGAAGCCGCCAAGCTCCTTGACCTTGAGCAGTACCTGGACCGCAAGCCGAAGGCGCTCTCCGGCGGCCAGCGACAGCGCGTTGCCATGGGCCGCGCCATCGTCCGTAACCCCCAGGTCTTCCTCATGGATGAGCCGCTGTCCAACCTGGACGCCAAACTCCGCGTCCAGACCCGCACCCAGATCGCGTCCCTGACCCGCCGCCTCGGCGTCACCACCGTCTACGTGACGCACGACCAGGTTGAAGCCATGACCATGGGTGACCGCGTGGCGGTGCTGAAGGACGGCCTGCTGCAGCAGGTGGACACCCCGCGCAACCTTTACGACCGCCCGAAGAACGTCTTCGTTGCCGGCTTCATCGGCTCCCCCGCCATGAACCTGCTGGAGCTTCCCGTGGTCGACGGCGGCGTGCAGTTCGGCGGCACCGTCTACCCCGTGCCGCGCGACGTCCTCGAAGAGGCACATGGCTCCACGGTCACGCTGGGCAGCCGCCCGGAGGACCTGGAAACCGCTCCGCAGGGTGAAGGCCTGAAGGTGGAGGTGGACGTTGTCGAGGAACTCGGCGCCGACGCCTACGTCTACGGCCACACCACCCTCGACGGCAAGGACCACGACATCGTGGCCCGCGTCGACGGCCGCCGACCTCCGATGAAGGGTGAGGTCATCTACGTCCGCCCGCAGTCGGGCCACGTGCACCTGTTCGACACCAAGACCGGCCTGCGCCTCGGCGACTGACGTTCCAGCTTAGAGACCGACGGCGGTCCTCCTCCGGGAGGGCCGCCGTCGGTTTTTAAGCGGCAAATTTTAGGCGCGGTACCCCCAAGTACGGAAGAATTGAGCCATGACCGAGGAATACAGCGCCCAGTGGCACGACGAACCCACCGACTACGCGCAGATCGGGAAGCTGCCGCGGTTCGTGGCGGCCAGTGCAGATGACAACAAGGCGGCCTCGGTAGCCTCGTCGCTGAACATCACTGCCGCGGCAGCGGATCCGGAACTGCTGGACCTGCCCTGGCATATAGCCCTGGAGGAGTGGCCGGCGCAATACCTGGCGGCCCTCCCCCGAGGCATCTCGCGGCACATCGTGCGCTTTGCCCACCTGGGCGGCTCTGTCATCGCCATCAAGGAAACCTCCGAGCATGTGGCCCGCCACGAATACCACATGCTCCGCAAGCTCGCCCGCTTCGATGTGCCCTGCGTGGAGCCTGTTGCGGTGATCACCGGGCGGACCACCCCAGACGGGCGTCCGCTCAACCCGGTCCTGGTAACCCGGCACCTGAAGTTCTCCATGCCCTACCGCGCGCTGTTCTCCCAAATGCTGCGCAAGGACACCCTGACGCGCCTCATCGACGCGCAGGCCCTGCTGCTGGTGCGGCTGCACCTGATCGGTTTTTACTGGGGAGACGTGTCGCTGTCCAATACCCTCTTCCGCCGCGACGCCGGAGCCTTTGCCGCCTACCTGGTGGACGCCGAAACGGGCGAGCTGTACCCGGACCTGTCCACGGGCCAGCGCGAATACGACCTCGAAATCGCGCGGGTCAACATCGCCGGGGAGCTGATGGACCTGCTGGACGGCGGCCTGATCGAGGAGAAGGTGGACCCCGTAGCCACCAGTGAGTTGATCATGGACAGTTACCGGCGGCTGTGGGCTGAACTGACGGAGAAGGAATCCTTTGAGCTGGGCGAACGCTGGCGGGTGGGCGCCCGCATCCGGCGCCTGAACGAACTCGGCTTCGACGTCGAGGAATATGCCATCAAGACCACCCAAAACGGCTCCACCATCCAATTGCAGCCCAAGGTGGTGGACGCGGGGCACCACCAGCGGCGGCTCCTCCGGCTGACCGGCCTGGACGCGCAGGAGAACCAGGCCCGCCGCCTCCTCAATGACATGGACTCGTTCCGGGCGGACAACAACCCGGAGATGGACGAGGAATACAGCGCCCACCTTTGGGTCAGCCAGATCTTCGAGCCGATCGTGCGCTCCATCCCCCGGGACCTCTCCGGCAAGCTCGAGCACGCCGAGGTGGTCCACGAGGTCCTGGAGCACCGGTGGTACATGTCGGAGAAGCAGGAGCGCCACATCCCACTGGCAGAAGCCGTGCAGTCCTACATCGACTCGATCCTGCGGCACCGGCGCGACGAAGCAGCGATCATGCTCAACCCGGACACCGAATTGCTAAAGATCCTCGAAGTGGAAAACGAGGAGTCCCGCTATGGTGCCGATGAATCCGATGACGAATACCCGGATTCGGACGACTGACTCCTAGATGGCCTTCCCGGGGTTGAGGACTCCGGCAGGATCGAACAAGTCCTTGATCCTGCGCTGGAGTTCCCGGACGGGCTCCGGTTGCTCCTGGCCCAGCCAGCGCAGCTTGTACTGGCCTATGCCGTGCTCCCCCGTGATGGTCCCGCCCATGGCCAGGGCCGCGGTGATGGACTCGTCCAGAGCCACCTGGAGCCGAACCATTGCACCGGGTTCCACGTCCGGGCCCTGCCTGTCGATCCAGAACGTGGGGTGCAGGTTGCCGTCCCCGGCGTGTGCCACCACCTTGAGGTGCACCTGCTGCTCGGCGGCCATAACTTCAAGCGCTGCAACGTAGTCCACCAGGCGGGAGCGCGGAACAGCGACGTCTTCGCCCACCCGGTACTCGTCGTCCACCTCCGTACCGCGGCTGTGCCGCCGCAGCTCCACCAGCCGCTCCGCCTCGGCGCTCGCCTCGGTGGTGACCGTGGCCCCGCCGTCGCGCAGGACCCGCCGCACCACCTCCGCCTCGGCCGCAGCCCCAAAACCGTCGGTCTGGACCAGCAGCAATGATTTCCCGCGGGCGGTGAGGTCGGACCCATGGATGTCGTCGAGCTGCGCCAGCGTACCGCCGTCGAGCAGTTCCATGATGGCGGGCTGGACGCGGGCCCGTCCCACCGCCAGGACGCCGGCAGCGGCAAGCCTGAAGTCCGGGTAGAACGCGGCGACGGTATGCACTTCCCGGGGCAGGTACTTCAGCCGCACCGTGATCCCGACGACGATCCCCAGCGTGCCTTCCGACCCCACGAAGAGGCCCGTGAGGTCGTACCCGGCCACGCCTTTGAAGGTCTGATGGCCTGTGTGGATGAGGGAGCCGTCCGCCAGGACGACGTCCAGCGCCAGGACAGAGTCCCTGGTGACGCCGTACTTGGCACACCGCAGGCCGCCGGCGTTGGTGGCCACGTTGCCGCCGATTGTAGAGCTCCGGAAACTGGCAGGGTCCGGCGCGTACATGAGGCCGTGCTCCGCCGCGGCTTCGTTGAGCACGGCGTTCACGACGCCGGGCTCCACCACAGCTGTTTCGTCATCCGGGCTCAGGGCGAGGATCCGGTCCATCCGCTCCAGTGAGAGGATGATGCAGTTGGCGGTGGCATGGGCGCCCCCGGATACGCCCGTGCCGGCTCCCCGGGGCACGATGGCCACGCCGCTGTCCGCGCAGGCCTTCACTACCGATTGCACGTCGGCCACCGACTCGGGGAACACCACGGCCAGCGGAAGCTGGAAATCGATCACGGGCGCCTGGTCCACGGCGTACCGGCGGAGCGGGACTTCGCCCGTGTCCACCTGGCCAGGTGCCAGGATGGCTTCCAGCTCGTCAACGATGCTTCCCACAAAGCCTCCATCCGTCGTCGGACATACCTACCCAGTCTAGGTGCGCAGCATGCGAAGCCTCGAAGCTTTCCCTGCTGTAATCGCTTCCAGTTCCGTCCCTGCCGCTGGGCCGCATCCAGGAATTGGCGGCCGGAAACATTTATGGAAGCGTTTTCAGTTATTTGGCCCTTCGCCGTTATGCTGGCTTGCATGTCTGTCGAAACTGTGACCCAGGACACTACCGCCTCCGCCGGTCCCCTGACGCTCATCCACACTGCTGACACCGTCCCGGGCTGGTGGCGCTCCGCGGTGATCTACCAGGTGTATCCCCGGTCATTCCGTGACCTGAACGGCGACGGCATTGGCGATCTCGCCGGGATCACCGAGGAACTGCCGCATCTGGCGGACCTGGGCGTCGACGCCGTGTGGCTGTCTCCCTTTTTCAAGTCCCCGCAGCGGGATGCCGGCTACGACGTCAGCGACTACTGCGACGTGGATCCCATCTTCGGCACGCTTGGCGACTTCGACGTCATGATGGCCGAATCCCACCGCCTGGGCCTGCGGGTGATCGTGGACCTGGTCCCCAACCACTGCTCTGCCCAGCATCCCGCGTTCCAGGCGGCCCTTGCAGCGCCGGTTGGAAGCCCGGAACGGGACATGTTCATATTCCGTGACGGGACCGGTCCGGACGGGCAGGAACCGCCGAACAACTGGCAGTCCCACTTCGGCGGCCCTGCATGGACCCAGGTGGAAGGGCAGGGTGGACGGCCCGGCCAGTGGTACCTGCACCTCTTCGACTCCTCGCAGCCGGATTTCAACTGGGACAACCCGGCCGTCCACGCAGAGTTCGAGCGGGTGCTCCGGTTCTGGCTGGACCGCGGCGTTTCCGGCTTCCGCGTGGACGTGGCCCACGCCCTGGTCAAGGCTCCGGGACTGCCGGCCTGGGGCGGACGCGCGGACGGCGGCAGCAGCGACGGCTATCCCGGCCACGAGGCACCCATGTTCGGTCAACCCGGCGTCCACGACATCTACCGGAAGTGGCGGATGCTCCTGGACGAATACGGCCCCGACCGCATTCTCTGCGCCGAGGCCAGCGTGGACCTCCACCGGCTTGCCCACTGGGTCCGGCCGGATGAGATGCACCAGGCTTTCAATTTCCCCTATCTCCACGCTGGCCTGGACGTTTACCGGCTCCGCTCCGTCATCACCGACTCATTGACCGTCCTTGACGGCGTCGGAGCCCCCAGCACCTGGGTACTTTCCAACCATGACGTGGTCCGCCACGCCAGCCGGTTTGGCTACAACGGGCTGGGTCCGCGGGACGGGGACGGCATCGGCTTCGCAGACCCCCAGCCGGACCATGACCTTGGCCGCCGCCGCGCGGCCGCTGCTTCGATGTTCATGCTGGGGCTGCCCGGGGCCGCCTACCTGTACCAGGGCGAGGAACTGGGACTGCCTGACGGGATTGAGATTCCGGACCACCTCCGCCAGGACCCCACGTTCGCCCGCACCGGCGGGCAGCGGCTTGGCCGCGACGGCTGCCGGGTTCCCCTGCCGTGGCGCGGCGAGGACCCGCATCTGGGATTCGGTTCGGGAAGCGATCCTTGGCTGCCAATCCCTGACTCCTTCAAAGCACTGGCAAGGGACCTGCAGGCGGAATCACCGGCATCGCACCTCTCCCTGTACCGCCAGGCCCTGGCCTGCCGTCGTGAACTGGACCTGGGCCGGGGGTCCTTGTCATGGGCCGAGGACTGGTGCACCGGCTCCTCCCTGGGCTACGTGAACGGCACTACGCTGGTGCTTATGAACCTGAACCACGAGCCGCTGGAAATGCCCGCCGGCAACGTCCTGATCCGCAGCCTGCCCGCAGGCGCGGGCCACGCCCTTGCCTCCGGTGAGACCGCGTGGATACAGCTTGGACCGGACGCCGCAGCAGCTTTCTGACGATGGCAGGCATCAAAGAAGTTGCCAGCCGGGCAGGCCTGTCCGTTGCCACGGTCTCACGGGCGTTGAGCGGCAAGTCCAACGTCTCTTCCAAGAGCCGCCGGCTGGCCCAGGAAGCCGCCCGGGAACTCGGATTCGTCCCCTCGTACCATGCGTCGAGCCTCGCGTCCGGGCGGAACCACAACATCGGGCTGGTGGTGCCCAACGTCCAGCGCTGGTACTTCTCGTCGGTACTCGAAGGCGTCTCCGAAACCCTGCTCGACGCCGGCTACGACCTGACGCTGTACAACGTGGGTGAGCAGCCGGAGCGGCGAAACAGCATCCTGACTGACTTCCTGCTGCGCAAGCGCCTGGATGCGGTGATCACGGTGGCACTGGTGCTCAGCGAAGAGGAAATCGGCCAGCTGCTGGCCGTGCACCGTCCTATTGTGGGCATCGGAGGTGCCCTGCGCGGAGCCTCTACCATCCGGATCGATGACGAAGGACTGGCCATGATGGCCACCCGCCACCTGATTGGCCTGGGACATACCCGGATTGCCCACATCACCGGTGACGCGGGGCTGAACCGGGATTTCAAGTTACCCCAGCTTCGGCAGAAGGGCTTCAGCGCGGCCCTGGCAGGAGCGGGACTGGAGTTCCGGCCGGAGTGGCATGTGACTGCCGACTTCACCATCCAGGGCGCGTACGCAGCTGGCCGCCGGCTGCTGGGGACCTCCACCGAGCGTCCTACGGCCGTCTTTGCCGCGTCCGACGAGATGGCGGTGGGCATCATGCTTGCCGCGCGCGACTTTGGGCTTCGGGTCCCGGAAGATCTTTCCGTGGTGGGGATTGACGGGCACGAGCTCTCGGAAACCTTCGGGCTGACCACCGTCAGCCAGGATCCACGCGGCCAGGGAAGGCTTGCGGCAGCCACGGCTTTGGCCCTGCTGGAAGGCGCCATCGGGGATTCCGACGGCGGTACAGCGGCCACGTCAGCACAAGACCAGGAATACCCCACGGAATTCGTGATCCGGCACAGCACCGCCGTAGCACCGGGCCCGGCCACGCGGACAGCCTAGGAGCCGCGCGGACAGCCTAGGACAGGTCTTCGGAGGGGACCGCATCCGTTGAGTCGCCGGCACCCATGAACCGTGCGAACCTTTCCAGGATCAGGGGCCACGCCTCCACGTACGCTTCGCGGGCGGCAACGGGATCCTCCGCCCCTTCCCACCCCTCATGGAACACACGGACCTCCGTCTCCGGCCCAACAGCACGGAACGCCACCAGGAGCTCGGTGGACCAGAGCGCCGTGGTTCCGGGGTGCCAGGAGGCATGGAAGGACAGTGGCGGCTGCCAGTCGTCGAGGGTACCCCAGATGCTGGTGCGGCCATCGTCAGCCGTCTCAAGGATGAGGTTCTCCTCGAACTCCACGTAGGAGCCGGCCCCGTAAACGCCGTGCTTTTCCAGGGGCCACCACAAGTGCGTATGGTCGGTGAAGCCTGCGAAGGCCCGGGAGACGGGGCCCGGAACCCGGACCGTGTTCACCACCGGCTCCAAGGGATCCGAAGCCTGCCGGCCGTCGTCTTGGGAGGGGTCCTGGGCGTGGCTGAAGATGCTGCTCATGAGGGTCAATCCTACCGGCGGTCGTTTGGCCCTCCGTCGGCATCGGTCTTGTGGTTAAAGTCGAAGGGCCCTGACATTCCTTGTCAGGGCCCTTCGTAATGTATGTCCGGCGGTGACCTACTCTCCCACACCCTCCCGGGTGCAGTACCATCGGCGCTGTGGGTCTTAGCTTCCGGGTTCGG
>NZ_JARDJH010000043.1:0-35369 GCF_039907755.1 Pseudarthrobacter sp. CC12
CCACCCGGAGGTCTTCTTCATGTCACCAAACCACGCCGGGCGTCACTAACGTCTGTGGTCAATACAGCTAGCCGGGGCCGGCGGCTTTCCCGGCCGACGGCGGGTCAGCGCACTACGGTGCGGTGCCCGGCGTCGAGCCTCCTGGTCCAGCCGCGGGCATCGAGGTGTTCCAGCAGCGGCACGGCTATCCGGCGTGTCGTGCCGAGGGCCTGGCGCGCCTGGCTCGTGGTGAAGGGCTGCTCCAAACCGGCGAGGGTGCGCATGGCCAGAGCCGGTGCGGTGGGCAGCAGCACCACCCCGTCGCGCAGCCTCAGTATGCGTCCGGTGCGCTCGGCCGCGGCGAGCTCGCGGGCACCCAGGCCGAGTGCCGCCAGCTCATCGGCTTCGGGGGCGCGGAAGGCGTCCACGCCGAGCCTGCCCTCCAGCCTGGCGATGGCCGGCTCGATGTGTCCAAGGTTGCCCTGGCTCCCGGGAATCCGGACGTGGCCGCCGTCCTGTTCCAGGCCGGCCCCGAGGATGACGTGGGAAAGCAGCTTCTCGTCGGGCAACTTGAGGAGGTCCCGTGCGGCGCCCATGGAAAGGCCCGGTGCCAGGGCGTCCCGCTCCTGCAGCGCCTGGACCGCGGCGCGCAGCTGGTGCTGCCAGGACTGAAAGACGGGAGCGTGCACCCACCAGTCCTCGATGACCTGCACGCCGGCGGGTGCCTCGGCGTCATGCCCGGACAGCAGTCCGAGCCGGCGCAGGCGGTCTGGCTGCACGGCCCTGCGGGCCGCCACTTCCCCCAGCACATCACCTGAGGGATCCATCCCCGCAAGGCGCTGGGCCCAGTGGGCACCGTCACCGCGCCGCCGCAGGACCGGGGGGTCGGCATCGAGGATGCGTGCGCCGCCCAGCACGGTGCGGCTTCCGGGGTCGCGCAGCACCAGCCGGTCCCCCAGGACCAGGGGCAGGTGCCGGTCGAGGACCAGCCGGGCGTGGTCCGCCCCGAAGGGACGCAGCCGGGCCGGCACGGATGCGGTGCCGACATGGACCATGAGTTGTTCCGGTACGTCCGTGTATGCCGCCCCGGTGGTGCGGTGGATGCCCACCACGGCCGTGGTGGGCCAGGCGCCCGGGGAGACCAGGGCGTCTCCGCGCCGGACGTCCGTCGCTGCAACGTCGCGCAGGTTCAATGCCACTCGGCTTACCGGCTCCACGGAAGGGTAGGAGGTGTCACGGCTTTGCAGGCCCCGGACCACCACAGTCCGGGTACCGGTGTGCCCGAGCAGTTCCAGCCGGTCGCCCTGGGCCAGCGTTCCTGCCGCCAGGGTTCCGGTCACCACGGTTCCGGAACCGGTGATGGTAAACGAGCGGTCCACCCACAACCTGACCCGCCCGGTGGTGACCGGGGCAGGCACCCGGGCCAGGACGTCGTCGAGCGTTGCCCGTAACTCCGGAAGCCTGGTCCCGTCGATGGCGGACACCACCACCGCGGGAGCATCCCGCAGCCCTGTCCCGGCCAGCTCTGCGCGGGTCCGCGAGAGCACGTCTGCAACCTGCTGCCCCGTGGCCCGGTCTGCCCGGCTCAGCACCACGACGCCGTGGTCGATGCCCAACGCAGCAACGGCGTCCCGGTGGTCGCTGGACTGGGCCTGCCAGCCCTCGTCCGCGGCCACCACGAAGCAGACCACCGGCGCCGGCCCAATGCCGGCCAGCATGTTTCCGAGGAACCGTTCGTGGCCGGGTACGTCGACGAACGCAACATCCTGCCCGGAGGGCAACGTGGTCCAGGCGTAGCCAAGGTCGATGGTCAAGCCGCGGCGGCGTTCTTCCTCCCAGCGGTCCGGTTCCATGCCGGTGAGGGCACGGACCAGGGTGCTTTTACCGGAATCGACATGTCCGGCTGTGGCAACGACGTGCACCGCTCAGCCCGCCCTGCCGGCATCCGCGGCTTCGAGGCTTGCCAACGCCTCCCGTACGGCCGCGGCGATCCGGGCGTCGTCCCGTTCGGGGACGCACCGCAGGTCAACCAAACAGAAGCCGTCGTGGACGCGCGGCAGCACGGCCGGATCCCCGGTCCGCAGGAGCCGGGCGACGCCTTCCGGGAGCCGGAGTGCCCACCCGGCCAGGGGAACCCCCGGGGCACCTCCGCCGCCTACCCTGCCGTCATGCGGGACCACGGCTGCACCAAGTTCCCGGGCCAGCCGGTCAGTTCGGCGGCGCAGTTGCCCGGCGTCGGCGTGCAGCGCCTGGACGACCGGCGGCGGGCCGCCGGCAACGGTCGCCTCCAGGGCGGCAAGGGCAAGTTTATCGGCCCTGACCGCGCGGGCCAGCGGGTGGCGCGCCAGCCGCGCGATGACTTCCCTGCGGCCCAGCAGCAGGCCGGCCTGGGGGCCGCCCAGCAGTTTGTCGCCGCTGGCAATCACGACGTCGGCCCCACTCGCCAAAGCGGTGGCGGCATCCGGTTCATCCGGCAGGAACGGGTCCGGTGCCAGCAGTCCGCTGCCGAGGTCAGCCACGAGGGGTACCCCGTTGCCGGCAGCCAGCCGGCTCAGCTCAGCCATGGGAACAGCCGAGGTAAAGCCGTCAACACGGAAATTGCTGGGGTGGACCTTGAGGATGCACCCGGTATCCGGTCCGAGCGCCCCGGCGTAGTCATGGAGGTGGGTCCGGTTGGTGGTGCCTACTTCGCGAAGCCTTGCACCCGTGGATTCCATCAGCTCGGTGAGCCTGAACCCGGCACCGATTTCCACCAGTTCGCCCCGGCTCAGCACCACCTCGCGGCCGGCCGCCAGGGCCGTCGTGGCGAGCACCAGTGCTGCCGCTCCGTTGTTCACCACCAGCGCGTCCTCGGCCGCAGGACATGCAGCGAGGAGGGCGGCGCGGGCTCCGGCGCCGCGGCGTGAACGGCTGCCGTCCGACAGGTCCAGCTCCACGTCCACGTAGCCGCTGGCCGCGACGAGGGCGGCAACAGCGCCTTCGGAAAGCGGCGCACGCCCCAGGTTGGTGTGCACGATGACACCGGTGGCGTTCAAGACCGGGCGCAGGGTTGTTGCCGTCCGGGCAGCGACGGCAGCCAGCAGGACAGGTTCCACCTGGCCGGCCGGGAGCCCGCCGCTCCGGGCCTGCTCCTGGACATCCCGGACGAGTTCGCGGATGATGCGCCCGTTCAGCCGGGTGCGGGCCTCGCGGACCGCCGGCAGTGCCAGCAGGTCATTCGTGCGGGGAATCAGGCGCCGGGGATCGACCTGGTCCACAGCCCTCCTCGTATCGCGGCATTCGTTGCCGAAAGTTGGCGGTGGCGGACGGGAATCGAACCCGCCAGGCCGAGATGCTCAGCCGCACCGGTTTTGAAGACCGGGGGGCCCACCAGGACCCGGACGCCACCGCGCCTCAATATAGCAGGATTGCCTTGAAGGTACGCTGGGCAGGTGAATGAGGCCCAGACGTCAATCCAGCAACTCGATGCAGGTGCCGCCGGCGCAGTCCGGCTCACCGACTATGCCCACGGGGGTGGCTGCGCCTGCAAAATTCCTCCGGGCGAGCTCGAAGACGCGGTCCGTGGCCTGATCGGCCAGCCCGGAGCCGAGGTACTGGTGGGCCTCGACACTGGCGACGACGCGGCGGTGGTCCTGGTGCGTGAGGACCTTGCCGTCCTGACCACGGCGGACTTTTTCACTCCCGTGGTCAACGACGCCTTCGACTGGGGCCGGATCGCCGCAGCCAATGCGCTCTCGGACATTTACGCCATGGGCGGCCGGCCAATCACGGCGATCAACCTCATCGGCTGGCCCCGGGGCGTCCTCCCCATGGAGCTGATGACCGAAGTCCTGCGCGGCGGGCTGAGCGTAGCCTCGCAGGCGGGTTGTCCGGTTCTTGGGGGCCACTCAATTGATGACCCTGAGCCAAAGTACGGCATGGCAGTGACGGGCGTGGCGCATCCGGACCGTTTGCTGCGCAACGATGCCGCCCGGCCCGGACTGCCCATTACGCTCACCAAGCCAATCGGCGTCGGACTTCTCAACAACCGGCACAAGCAGACCGGCGAGGTGTTCCCTGAAGCCGTGGAAACCATGGCTGCCCTGAACCGCGACGCGGCCGACGCCGCGGTGGCTGCCGGTGTCAGGGCGGCAACCGACGTGACCGGATTCGGGCTTCTTGGACACCTTTACAAGATGGTCCGGGCCTCGGACGTCGGGGCGGTGGTTGACCTGGCCTCGGTACCGGTGATCCAGGGAGCCCGCGAGGCGCTCCGGGACGGTTTCGTGTCCGGGGGTACCCGGCGCAACCTGGACTGGGTCCGGCCGCATCTCAGCGCCGCCGCCGGCGTCAGTGACGACGACCTGCTGCTCCTGGCTGATGCCCAAACCTCAGGCGGCCTGCTCGTTGTAGGCGAGCTGCCGGGGCACCCCGTCATTGGCCACACCACCGCCGGGCAGGGCATCGAAGTCCGTTGAGGCCCTCTTAGGGGCAGCCGGTCAGCTGCCGGTGGTAATTGAATCGCCGGTGACCCCGGCCGCGCGGCGGGCCGCCAGCCGGTTCTTTTGCGGTTCAATGGTGTACCTTGGATCCCTGGCCGAGGCGAGGCCCGCCTCGAACACACCGAACCGGGTCAGTGCCGAAGCGGTAAGCAGCGCCAGTCCCGAGGCCGCGGCCACCATACGGTTCCGTCCGCCGAGCAGCGCGCCAAGGCCGCCGGCGACGGCCAGCCGCTCACTCCATTTGAGCATTGTCCCGGCCTTGCCCTGGTGCAGCGGCTCGGCGGCAACCGGGTCCATCCGGTGCTCCATCACCTTCATGGCCGCAACGTCGCCCAACACGCCCAGCACGGCGAGATTCCGCGCCGGACCTGTTTCGCTTACCGGCGTCGTGACCATGGCCAGGCCGGCAGAGGCCAGGCAGGCGGAACTCACGAAAACGAACGGCAGTTCCTCATGGGCGGCGTTCCACGTCGGTGTGGCAGTATCGCCCAGGAGGACGGCTGTGTAGGCAGCCAGGGGTCCGGCGAAAACTGCGGCTTCGATGCCGGCTGGTCCTTCGACCGCCTTCAGCACTTTGCGCAAGGGACCCAAGGGCAGCCGGTTTCCGCTCATCCGGTCGATTTCCGCCACAGCTGATACTCCCGCGCCGGCGCTGAAGGCGCTGAGGATCCACGAGCCGACGCTCATCGGCGAGGTGACCTTGAAAGTCCGCAGCATGTGCAGGAACCGCTCCGGCCGGCCCAGGTCCTTCACCAGGAAAACTGCGCCGGCGCCCACTGCAGCCAGGGCGCTCAGCCGCGCATTTCTGCGCAGCACCGGGCGTCCGGTCAGTTGCCCGCCGAGGCCAAGGAAAGCCGATCCGGCGGCCACGCCACCCAGGAAAAGGTAGATCGCGACGTCATCGCCCCAGGGGGCAGGCTTAACCACCGGACGGCCGTAGTAGGAAGTGAATTCCGGCTCCGGAACCATCGGCATTTCCCGGGAACCGTCACCGCTGTCCCGACGGCGGCCGGAGCCACGTTTGCCACCCTCACGGCGACGGCGGGCAGGTTCGGATGGCCGGAAACTGTCGAACTCGGAAAGTGTCACGCGCGTCCTCCCAGGAAAGCCAGCGCAGCCGCCGCGGCCATTCCCGCCACTGCCAGGCCAGCCCGCCGGTACATCGTCGGCAGGTCAGCGGTGGGTACCCGTGGGTCCGGTGGAAGTCCGTAGACCTCCGGTTCGTCCAGGAGGAGGAACACCGATCCGGTGCCGCCGACGCCGTCGTTTTCATTCGCGCCGTACAGCCTGGCCTCGGTCATTCCCTGTGCGTGCAGGGCGTCAACGCGTTCCCGGGCCGTCTCCACCATGGCATCGTGGTCGCCAAACTTGATGGACGTCGTCGGGCACGCCTTTGCACACGCCGGTGTCTCGTCGGCCACCAGGCGGTCGTAACACAGCGTGCACTTTTGGGCGATGCCCTCGTTGGGGACGGCGGGATGCTTGGCGTGCTGGTCCTCCCTGCTGGTGGCGACCTTGACGGTGCCGTTGCTGCGGCGTTCAATGACGCCGAACGGGCACCCGGCCACGCAGGTTCCGCAGCCGTTGCAGACGTCGTCCTGCACCACCACGGTGCCGAACTCGGTGCGGAACAGCGCGCCGGTGGGGCAGACGTCCAGGCACCCGGCATGGGTGCAGTGCTTGCACACGTCGGAGGACATCAGCCAGCGGAAATCGGCGGTGTCCGGCGGGGTGGTATCAGCCTGGTCTATCGCAGCCGGGGTGGGAGGCCCGATCCGGGGCATGCCCAGGCTGACCAGGGCCCGTCCCGATTCGCGGGCTTCGACAATGCGTTCCTGGCCCTGTTCGATGAAGGCGACATGCCGCCACGTGCTGGCGCCCAGCGAACCGGTGTTGTCGTAGGAGGACCCCAGAAGTTCGAGGTTGCCGTCCTGCGGGTTGTGGTTCCACTCCTTGCAGGCCACTTCGCAGGCCTTGCAGCCAATGCAGATCGAGGTGTCGGTGAAGAATCCCTTCCGCGGATGGTTGTGCTCCCAATGGGCATCGGCGGTGGGGTCGGTCGGTCCGGACAGCTGGCCCATCTAGTTCTCCAACGTCGGGTCGATGCCCGGAACGCTGCACTGGGGCTGGGTTCCGGGCCGGGCAAGGTTTGTGTCGGCGGGGCCAACGATGACTCCCATCATCGCGGCCCACCATCGGCGTGGCCATTGCCGCCAGCGGGTTCGATGCCCTCCGCAGCAGGGTCAGTGACCGCCTGGTTGCTGGTCGCGGTGGTTACCCCGGCCCTCGCCTGGTACTCGGCCACCAAGGCCAGCAAATCCTTGCCCCGCGGCCGGCGCCCCGGACGGATGTCGCAGGAGGCCACCTTGGATTCCTGGATTTGTACGTTGGGATCCAGCGTCACACCCAGCAGGTCGTTGGCGGCGTCCCCGCTGACGACTGCGTTGCTGCCGACGCCCCAGTGGTAGGGCAGCCCGATCTGGTGCACGGTGTGGCCGCCGACCTTGAGGGGCGCCATCCGGTCAGTGACAAGCACCTTCGCCTCGATGGCGGAGCGGGGCGAAATGATGGTGGCCCACCCGTACGGCTCCAGGTCACGTTCGGCGGCCAGTTCGGGCGAGACCTCGCAGAACATCTCCGGCTGCAGCTCCGACAGGTACGGGAGCCAGCGGCTCATTCCACCCGCCGTATGGTGCTCGGTGAGCCGGTATGTGGTGAAGACGAACGGGTAGACGTCTGCCCCGCTGGTACCGGCGCTCGGCGCGCTGAGGTTGTCCGCGCGGGGGAACACCAGCCTTGCCGGGTTTTGCTGCTGCGGGTACAGCGCGTTGGCAACCGGCGATTCCTGCGCCTCGTAGTGCGTGGGAAGGGGCCCGTCCATCAGGCCCTTCGGCGCAAACAACCAGCCCTTGCCGTCGGCCTGCATGATGAAGGGGTCGTCACCGCTGAGTGCGGCCGGACCGCCGACGGACGGATCGGGTTTGCTGTCCGGCGCCAGGTCGACCGGGAAGTCGGGCACGTCGTCGCCCACCCATTTACCCTGCTCCTGGTCCCACCAGATGTACTTCTTCCGCTCGCTCCAGGGTTTACCTGCAGGGTCGGCCGAGGCCCGGTTGTACAGGATGCGCCGGTTCGCGGGCCACGCCCAACCCCATTCGGAAGCCGCGGGCCCCTGCTCCCGGCCGGGCTTGCGGTTGGCAGCGTGGTTGAAACCGTCGGCATAGACGCCCGTGTAGATCCAGCAGCCGGCAGCCGTGGAACCGTCGGCGCGCAGTTCGGTGTAGGCGGAAAGGGGCTTGCCGGCGTCGGCACCGGCCATGTGGCGGCCGTTGATTTCGGCCAGCACTGCCTCGGCGTCGGGGTCGCCGTGTTCGTCCGTGGGGTAGTCCCACGTCAGGTCCAGCAGCGGACGGTCACGCTCGTCCTGCGAGCCGGCCAGCTTCTCCCGGATCCGGTTGCCCAGTTCGAAGAAGAACTGCAGTTCGCTCTGGCACTCCCCCGGCGGGGCCACCGCCTGGTGCCGCCACTGAAGCAGCCGCTGGGTCTGGGTGAAGGACCCGGCCTTCTCCACGTGCGTTGCTGCCGGCAGGAAGAAGACCTCGGTCTCGATGTCCTCGGTGCGGAGTTCCCCTGATTCGATTTCCGGGCCGTCCTTCCACCAGGTCGCCGACTCGATCATGTTCAGGTCCCGGACCACCAGCCACTTCAGGTGCGACATTCCCAGGCGCTGCATCCGGCCGTGCGCCGAGCCGACCGCCGGGTTCTGGCCGAGCAGGAAGTAGCCCTCCACCTGGTCCTCGAGCATGCCCATCACGGTCTCATACGTCCCGTGGGCGCCGGTGAGCCTCGGAAGGTAGTCAAAAGCCCAGTCGTTCTCTGCCGTTGCTGCCTCCCCCCACCAGGCCTTGAGCAGGCTGATGGTGTAGGCGTCCGCGTCGGCCCAGAAGCCTTTTTGCTGCTTGGATCCCACAACCGCCAGATACTCTTCGAGGGTGTCGTGGCGGCCCGCGCTCGGCATCGGCAGGTATCCGGGCAGCAGGTTGAACAGGGTTGGGATGTCGGTGGAGCCCTGGATGCTGGCGTGGCCGCGCAGGGCCATGATTCCACTGCCCGGCCTTCCCACGTTTCCGAGCAGGAGCTGCAGGATCGCTGCGGCGCGAATGAACTGTGTTCCCAGGGAATGCTGGGTCCATCCCACGGCGTATGCGAAGCAGGTGGTCCGGTCGCGTCCCGAGTTCTCAGTGATGGTGCGCGCCAGGTATTCGAAGTCCGCGACACTGATGCCGCACATGTCCTGGACCATCTCAGGCGTGTAGCGGGCATAGTGCCGCTTCACGATCTGGAAGACCGTCCGGGGGTTCTGCAGGGTGTCGTCACGCAGTACTTGGGCATGTTCCATGGGCGGACCACCGCTGCCGAACGTGTCGCCGTGGGCACGCGCCCCGGCATCGGCGCCATGTTCAGATCCGGAACCAGGGTCGTCGATTACACCGTCGTCTTTTTCGGCGTAACCCCAGGAGGATGTGTCGTAGGCCCGCCGCTCCGGGTCGAATCCGGAGAACAGGCCGCCCAGGTCCTCGGCGTCCCGGTAATCGTCGTGGACCAGGGTGGCAGCGTTGGTGTACGCGCTGACGTACTCCTTGAACCAGAGGTCGTTGGCGATCACGTAGTTGATGAGCGCGCCAAGCAGCACAACGTCAGATCCAGCCCGAATGGGGATGTGCTTGTCCGAAACCGCGGACGTCCGCGTGAACCGGGGGTCGATGTGGATGACCTTGGCTCCGCGGGCCTTGGCCTCGGCAACCCACTGGAATCCCACGGGATGGCACTCGGCCATGTTGGAACCCTGGATGATGATGCAGTCGGCGTTGGCCATGTCCTGCAGTGACTGCGTAGCGCCACCGCGTCCAAACGAGGCTCCCAAACTGGGAACCGTTGCGGAGTGTCAAATACGCGCCTGGTTCTCGGTCTGCACCGCCCCGGCAGCCGTAAAGAGCTTCTTGATTAAGTAGTTCTCTTCGTTGTCCAAGGTTGCGCCGCCCAGTGAGGCGATGCCCATGGTCCTGCGCAGCAGCCGGCCGTGTTCATCTTCCTGCTGCCACGTCCGGCGGCGGGTTTCGATGAACCTCTCCGCGATCATCTCGACGGCGGTGGCCAGGTCCAGGCGCTGCCATTCGGTAGATCGCGGCGCACGGTAAAGGACCTTGGTCTGCCTGCCCGGCGAATTTACCAGTTGCTCGCTGGCGGAACCCTTGGGGCAGAGCCGGCCGCGGGAAATCGGTGAATCCGGATCGCCTTCGATCTGGATGACTTTCTCGTCCTTGACGTAGACGCGCTGCCCGCATCCCACTGCGCAGTAGGGGCACACACTTTGCACGACGCGGTCGGCAGTTGCGGTCCGGGGGGCAATGGCCTTCGTCCTGGCCGAGGTTACCGACGGTCCACGGCCCAAGAGGTCGCCCGTGGTCAGTTGACGGACGACCGGCCATTGAAGAAAACTTCGCGGTGCCATTTCTGGAGCATATCCCAGAGAGCAGCCCGAGCAACAGGACGGGGCGAGGCGTGTCCTGTGGTCATGCAAGCGTCCGGCTTAAAACCAAAAAGCCGTTGCCGGCCCGGATATCCCGGGGCTGCAGCGGCCAGTGTGACAGCCCGGTGGCCCGCGCTGCACGTTTGGTTTACCGTTCGATACTGACGCTGAGGTCGAGGTGGATGTTCTCGCTTGCGAGCCGGTCCTGGAGGTACCGGGCCAGGCTGGCCTCCGTGGCTGTATGCGCGCCTTTCGGCACTGCGCCGCGGAACACAGCCTGGGTGTTTGTTGACCTGATAACGTCCAGGGGCGTCGACCGGAGGTGTCCGTCGGTCAGGCGTTCGATGTCGGTGCGGAAGGTGCGTCGGTGGTCATGCCGCGCGGACGCGTGCATGGTGAATGGAATGAAAGCTACGGGCAAGGGAGTCCTTTCGGGTGAGGCAGCCACCGGTCGGCGCCTCACCATTGACAAGGCGGAAGCGGGCCGCAATATTCCCTTCCGGCACGACTGGAGGCCGACATCACCTGCACGGCTGCGTACTGGACCACCGAGCAGCAGCAAATATTCGCAGCCCACTGATCATTGCGTAACCGCAAATAACGAACGAGACTGGCTGTACGGACTGTCCACTTGAGGAGAGACGATGCGTGCACTGACAGTGACACCGGGGTCAACAGACTCTTTACGCCTTCGCGACCTCCCGGAGCCGCCCGAAAACGAGGGCCAGGTGCTGGTGGAGGCACTGGCGGTAGGGCTCTGCGGGACCGACATCGAGATCATCAAGGCTGAATACGGGGAAGCGCCGCCGGGCCAGGACTTCCTGGTGTTTGGGCACGAAAATCTTGGCCGGGTGGTGGACGCTCCCCCGGCGTCCGGCTTGGAAAAGGGTGACTTGGTGGTGGGAATTGTCCGCCGCCCTGACCCGGAACCCTGCAAGGCCTGCGCCGCGGGTGAATGGGACATGTGCCTGAACGGCAACTACACCGAGCACGGCATCAAGGGCCTGGACGGTTTCGCGCGGCAGCACTGGCGGGCGGACGCAGATGCCATGGTCAAGCTCGGCTCCGGCCTGGAGGACGCGGGGGTCCTGCTCGAACCCACCACGATTGTTGCCAAGGCCTGGGAACAGATCAACAGAATCGGGCAGCGCGCCTTTTTCGACCCCCACACGGTGGTGGTTACCGGCGCGGGACCCGTTGGACTGCTCGCGGCACTCTTAGGAGTCCAACAGGGCCTTGAGGTCCATGTGTTCGACGTCGTCACGGACGGACTGAAACCACAGCTTGTCCGCGACCTGGGGGCGTCCTACCACAGCGAACCCCTCCCGGAATCAGGCCTGAAGCCCGACGTCCTGGTCGAATGCACCGGAGTCACCCAGGTGGTCCTTGATGCCCTTAAGTGCCGGGACCAGGACGCCATCACCTGCCTCACCGGCGTCTCGGGGACCGGAAAACAGACAAAGGTGGATGTCGGCGCCCTCAACCGGGAGGAGGTGCTCATGAACGGAGTGGTTTTTGGGAGCGTCAACGCCAATCGGCGCCACTATGACGCTGCCGCCCAGGCACTTGCCAAGGCAGATCACGACTGGCTGCGACGCCTCATCACCCGGCGGATTCCTTTGGCGGACTTCGCTGATGCTTTCCAGCACCGGTCCGACGACGTCAAGGTCGTCCTGGACCTGACCCACTAAAGGAGGCCGCCGCCATGACCAAGGAACCATCCTATAGGGACCCCGGAACCGACCGCCGGCTCCCTTCGGGGCGGCAATATGCAATAGCCTCCGGCGGGCACGAGGTCATTTTGACCGAGGTTGGAGGCGCCCTGCGGACATACCAACACGACGGCCGGAGCCTGCTGGATGGGTACGGTCCGGAGGCCATGTGCACGGGCGCGCGCGGGCAGTCCCTCATTCCGTGGCCCAACCGAATCAGCAGCGGCAGTTACAACTGGGAAGGCAGGCGCCTCCAGCTTGACCTGAGCGAGCCGGACAAGGGCGGAGCGATCCATGGGCTGACACGTTGGCGGAACTGGGCCGTGCTGCACCATACGGAGGATGCAATCTCGTTCGCATACACCCTGCACGCCTGCCAGGGATGGCCCTGGGTGCTCGACTGCCGCCTGGACTACCGGATTGGCGAGGGCGGGTTGAGAGTTCGCACTACGTCAGTGAACCGCAGCCTGGAACCGTGCCCCTACGGCACCGGGGCGCATCCCTATCTCAGTACGGGCGTGGGGCGCCGGGGTTCCATCGACTCCGCATTGGTCCAGGTGCCCGGCCACACCTTCCTCCCGGTGGATGAGCGGGGCATCCCCACCGGGCATGAACAAGTGGACGGCACTGCCTATGATCTTCGGGAACTCCAACAGCTCGGCGGACGGCACGTCGATGTCGCCTACACCGGCCTGGTGCGGGACGGTGACGGTCGCGCCCGGGTAAAGCTCCTGCGTCCGGACCACTCCGGAGGAGTCGAGCTATGGGTGGACGAGGCTTACCCGTACCTGGAGATTTTCACCGGGGACACTCTTCCCAAGCAGGAGCGGCACCGCAGCGGGCTGGGAGTGGAACCCATGACATGCGCCCCTGACGCCTTCAATTCCGGCGAAGGCCTGACCACACTCGAACCCGGGCAATCCCACTCTGCCGAATGGGGCATACGGCCGGTCTAGGTGCTGCGCGGCCAGGAGCCGCCGCGCCTTTTCCAATCGAAGGCAAAACACTAACTATTGCGTATACGCAACTATGGGAGTTGAATGAAGTATGTCTTGCCGCAGCAGAAACCGGCGACTTCAGGTGCCGGCTCCCAAGGTAAAGCGGCCGTCCGAAGTGCCTTGGCCACCGGCGGCGGCCGCGAAGGCTTCCAAGGCCGCAGCCAGTGCTGGGCGGCGGCCCGACGGCATACGCGAAATGACCTCCGCAATCGCCTGCCGCCGGTGGTCCAGCACCGAGTCCACCAAGGACTTTCCCTTCACGCTGAGTTCCAGGCGAACGTATCGCCGGTCCGCAGGATCCTCCCTCCGCTCCAGCAGGCCGGCAGCGACCAGGCGGTCGCAGATGCGGGTGGCATTGGAGGCGTGCACGCCCAGTTCGGCTGCCACCCCGCCAAGGTTCTGCGGTCCACGGGTGTGGATGAGGACCAGGACGCGCAGCTGCGGAGTGTTCACCACATCCTCGACCTCGGCCACTGAGCGGGCCACGACCCGCAAAAGGGTGTCGGCGGCCAGCATCACCGCCTCAACTTCCCGGCTCGAAGGTTCCGGCGTGGGCTCAGGTCCACCAGCAGCATCCATGGGGACCAGTTTCCTCCGCTGGTTGCTCTCCCGCAAAGTTTGAAGGTTCCACGTCACCCAGTACGGGACCTTCCGCAGGTAAGGAGAATCGTGAGAACACACCAGGCAGAAAGGGCCGCGGCCGGAACACTACACGGCATCGACAGGCTCATCCGGAATGTACGGACCGGACGGTTTGAGCGGTCGCTTGCCGCGCTGACGGCGGCAGGCGCCTTGGTGACCGCCGCGGAAGTATTCCTTGAGCACGACAAAGCGAGTTTCGGAAACAAGTGGATGTGGGCACCCGTGGCTCTTGGCCCCGTTGGCGCGGCCGCGGGCGTTGCCGGTGTCTTCAGCCGCCGCATGGCCAAAACGGCACTCCCGCTGGCCAGCGCTGCCATTGTGGCGAACGGGCTGCAGGGTACCTGGCTGCACCTGCGGGGAATCAGGCAGAAGCCCGGCGGCCTGTCCAACCTGCGCTACAACCTGGAGATGGGTCCGCCTTTGTTCGCCCCGCTGTTGGTGACAATGGTAGGGGGCATGGGTGTCCTGGCCTCGGTCTTGCGGAGGGAACCGTGAGCGCGCTCCCCTTGGGCGAAGACGACGGCGGCCGGTACCCGGGCTTCAGCACCCTCGCCCAGGCGCGGCACTGGGACCCCGTGACGGCCTCCGTCGTGCAGTCCCGGATGACGCTGCCTCCGGACATCCGCTTCTTCACGCCGGCTGAGGAAGCTGCGGCACGAACCCTCTTCGACCTGCTGCTGGACCAGCACGACGAGCCGCGGGTCCCGGTGGTGAAC
Organism: Pseudarthrobacter sp. CC12; assembly: GCF_039907755.1. Taxonomy (NCBI): domain Bacteria; kingdom Bacillati; phylum Actinomycetota; class Actinomycetes; order Micrococcales; family Micrococcaceae; genus Pseudarthrobacter; species Pseudarthrobacter sp. CC12. The sequence goes on from NZ_JARDJH010000043.1 coordinate 14,059, forward strand.
ATGGTGGACGCCCGGCTGGCGGAGGAGCAAACCGACGGCTGGCACTACGGCAATATGCCCCGCGACGGTGAAGCCTGGCGCGCCACCCTCGCTGCGCTGGACTCCGAAGCGGGATCGCGGGGCGGCTGCAGCTTCGCCCTGCTGGATCCGGAGCACCAGGCGGCCCTGCTGCAGGACGTCTGCGATCTGCAGCAGGAATTGTGGCACGGGCTTCCGGCGGACCGGGTCTGGAGTCTGTGGACCCGGTACGCCTGCACAGCGTTCTACTCCCATCCCTTGGCCTGGGATGAGATCGGCTTTGCCGGCCCGGCGTACCCGCGCGGCTACAAGAACCTGGGTGTGGACCGGCTGGAGCCGTTCGAAGTGCGCGACATCCGCCCCGGTGCAGACCCCACCCGAAGGACCGGCTCGTGAGCACCCTGCGCAGCCGGAACGAGTCAGCCTGGCTCTTGCCCGCCGGACCTGGCAGCAACCTGCTGCTGCGCGAGGACATGCGCCGTTTCCGCCACGAGGAGGAGGTGGACATTGTCATTGTGGGTTGCGGTGCCGGGGGCGCCACACTGCTGCAGCGCCTGTCACGGGCCGGGTGGCGGGCGGTGGCGTTGGAGGCGGGTCCGTTCTGGGAACCCGAGCAGGACTGGGTCAGCGACGAAGCCGGCTCCCACCATCTGTACTGGACCGAGCCCCGGGTGATCACGGGCAAGGATCCGGTGCCGCTGGGCTCGAACAATTCGGGCCGCGGGGTGGGAGGGTCCATGGTTCATTTCGCCGGGTACACGCCCCGGTTCCATCCAAGCGATTTCCGCACGTGGAGCGAGGACGGAGTGGGCGCGGACTGGCCGTTGGAGTACGCCGAACTCCGGGAGTTTTATGAGGACATCGAAGGCGAACTGCCCGTGGCCGGGGAGCACTGGCCGTGGGGCGATCCGCACAGCTACCCCCACCGGCCGCACCCGGTATCCGGGAACGGTGAGCTGTTCCTCAGAGGTGCGAACGCCTGCGGCATTACCGCAAAGGTGGGGCCGGTGGCCATCGCCAACGGCCGATTCGGCAACCGCCCGCACTGCATCTACCGCGGCTTCTGCCTCCAAGGCTGCAAAGTCAACGCCAAGGCCTCTCCCCTGATCACCCATGTCCCGGACGCCCTGGCCCACGGCGCCGAAATCCGGGCCGACTCCATGGCCACGCGCGTGGGGTTTGACGAGCACACAGGCCTGGCGACCGGCGTCGAATATGTCCATGGCGGCCTCCGCCGGTTCCAGCGGGCCCGGATGGTGGCAGTGGCCGGCTACTCGATCGAAACTCCGCGGCTTCTGCTGAACTCCACCTCGCCACGGTTCCCGGACGGCATGTGCAACGACTTCGACCAGGTGGGCCGGTACCTGATGGTGCAGGGCGCGCCGCAGACCGCGGGCCGGTTCCAGGCAGAGGTCCGGATGTGGAAGGCCCCGCCCCCGGAAGTGAGCACGGAGGAGTTCTACGAAACAGACCCCGGGAAGCCGTACAAGCGTGGCTTCTCCATCCAGACTGTTTCGCCCCTTCCGATTACCTGGGCGGAGCATGTTGCGGCGCAGGGCCACTGGGGTCCGGCGCTGCGCCGGTACATGAGCGACTACCCGCATTGGGCCTGCCTGGGTGCCCTCTGCGAGTTCCTGCCCCTTGCAGGAAACAGGGTGACGCTTGCGGAGGAAACGGACCGCAATGGCATCCCCGTGGCCTGTTTCACCTACAGCCAGTGTGACAACGACCGGCGGCTGATGTCCGCCGCACAGAAAGTCATGGAACAGATCCTCACCGCTGCCGGAGCGGAGGAGGTCATCACCATCAACCGCTATGCGCACCTGGTGGGCGGGGCCCGCATGGCCGCCGGTGAGCGGGACGGGGTGGTGGACCGTAACCTGCGCAGTTTCGCAGTACCCAACCTGCTGGTTACCGATGGCAGCGTGCTGCCCACCCAGGGCAGCGCGAACCCGGCCTTGACCATCATGGCGCTGGCGGCCCGCGCCGCACGCGTCCTGATCCGGGGCGCCCGCAAGGGCGCCCCGGCGAGTGAAAAGGAAGACTGATCATGGCAACTACAGTGGCTGACTACCTGCTCTCCCGGCTGGGTGAGTGGGGCGTGGACAAGGTCTTCGGTTTCCCCGGAGACGGCATCAACGGCATCCTGGCCGCCTTCGGCAAGGCGGGCAACTGGCCGAAATTCATCCAGGCGCGCCACGAGGAGATGGCCGCGTTCGAAGCTGTGGGCTACGCCAAGTTCGACGGGCACCCTGCCGTGTGCATGGCCACCTCCGGCCCGGGCGCCATCCACCTGCTCAACGGGCTCTACGACGCGAAGCTGGACCATGTTCCCGTGGTGGCCATCGTCGGCCAAACGGCACGGAGCGCCATGGGCGGCTCCTACCAACAGGAGGTGGACCTGCTGACCCTGTTCAAGGACGTGGCCTCCGACTACGTCCAGATGGTCACTGTTCCCCAGCAACTGCCCAACGTCATCGACCGGGCCATCCGCATCGCCGAGGCCCAGCGGGCGCCCACTGCTGTGATCATCCCGGCCGACGTGCAGGAACTCGAATATTCCGCACCCACCCACGAATTCAAGATGGTGCCTTCCAGCGTCGGAATCCGCTGGCCGGGGATCCAGCCGGACAGCGGCTCAATCGGTGCTGCCGCCGAGCTCCTGAACGAGGGCTCCAAGGTGGCCATCCTGATCGGGCAGGGCGCACGCGGCGCGGCCGCAGAAGTCAAGGAAGTGGCCGACCTGCTCGGAGCCGGGGTGGCCAAGGCCCTGCTGGGCAAGGACTCCCTGCCTGATGACCTGCCCTACGTCACAGGATCCATCGGGCTGCTGGGCACCCGGCCCAGCTACGAAATGATGCGGGACTGCGACACGCTGCTCACCATAGGCTCCAGCTTCCCGTACACCCAGTTCCTGCCCGAACCGGGCCAGGCCCGCGGTGTGCAGATCGATATCGATCCGAAAATGATCGGGTTGCGCTATACCAACGAATTCAACATCGTGGCCGATGCCGCCACCGCCCTGCGCGCCTTGATCCCGCACCTGGACCGCAAGCAGGACCGGTCCTGGCAGGAGAACCTGGAGAAGTCCGTCAGCCGCTGGTGGGGAACCATGCACAAAGAAGCCATGGTCAGTGCAAACCCCATCAACCCCATGAGGCTGTTCGCAGAACTGTCCACCCGGCTCCCGGAGAACGCAATGCTCAGCGCCGATTCCGGTTCGTCGGCGAACTGGTACGCCCGGCAGCTCAAGTTCCGGGACGGGGTCCGGGGTTCGCTGTCCGGCAACCTGGCCACCATGGGCCCCGGCGTCCCCTACGCCATCGGCGCCAAGTTCGCCCATCCGGACCGGCCCGCCATCGCCTTCGCCGGGGACGGAGCCATGCAGATGAACGGGCTCGCCGAGCTGATCACCATCAAGCACTACTGGCGCGAATGGAGCGACCCCCGGCTGGTGGTGGCTGTACTGCATAACAACGACCTGAACCAGGTCACCTGGGAAATGCGTGCCATGGGCGGTGTGCCTGCCTTCCGCGAGTCCCAGGCGCTGCCCGACGTCGACTACGCCGGCTTCGCAGAAAGCCTGGGGCTGCTGGGCATCCACGTGCAGGATCCCGACGACGTGGGGCCGGCCTGGGAGAAGGCCCTCGCCACAGACCGGCCCACCCTGCTGGACGTCCGCACCGATCCCGACATTCCACCCATCCCCCCACACGCCACCTTCGAACAGGCCCGGAACAGCGCGGAGGCCATGATCAAGGGCGACGACAGCGCCTGGGGCGTGGTCAAGGAAGGGGTCAAGACCAAGATCCAGGAATTCCTGCCGCACAAGGGGGGCTGACCGGTGGCCAGGACCGCGCCGGACAGTGCAGAGGTTCCCATCGCCGATGTCCAGACGGCGACCTACACGGTTCCGACGGAGGGGCCGGAAGCGGACGGCACGTTCAGCTGGGACTCCACCACCATGGTCCTGGTCCAGGCAGCAGCGGGCGGAAAGACCGGACTGGGCTGGACCTACGGTCCCCCGGCGGCAGCAGCCCTGGTGGAGGACCTTCTCGGTCCTGCCGTGTGCGGCATCGACGCCCTCGACGTTCCCGCCGCCGCGGCGGCCATGGCGCGTTGCGTCCGCAACCCGGGAAGAACAGGCCTCGCGTCCTACGCCGTATCCGCCGTCGACTGCGCCCTCTGGGACCTGAAGGCCCGCCTTCTGGACCTTCCGCTGCACAAGCTGCTCGGCGCCGTCCGGGACAAGGTGGCGGTCTATGGCAGCGGCGGCTTCACCACCTACACGGAAACCCAGCTGCGCGACCAGCTCGAAGGCTGGGCCCTCGGACAGCACATCCCCCGTGTAAAGATCAAGATTGGACAGGACAACGGGACGGACGTCCGGCGGGACCTGGAGCGGATCCACCAGGCGCGCGCCGCCGTCGGCCCTGGCGTGGAACTTTTCGTCGACGCCAACGGTGCGTACACAGCCAAGCAGGCGGTCCGCGTAATGCGCGCGGTTTCCGGCGAAGACGTTTCCTGGTTCGAGGAGCCGGTCTCCAGCGACAACCTGCCCGGGCTGCGGGAAGTCAGGAACGCCGTCGACGCCGACGTGGCCGCCGGCGAGTACGGAACCGGGCTTCCCTACTTCCTGCGGATGTGCGCGGCCGGTGCCGTCGACTGCCTGCAGGCGGATGTGAGCAGGTGCGGGGGCATCAGCGAATGGCTCCGCGTCGCCGCGCTCGCCGCTGCCCACGGCCTGGAAGTCTCCGGCCATTGCGCTCCCAACCTGAGCGCCGCCGTAGCCGCCGCCACCCCCAACTTCCGGCACCTGGAATGGTTCCACGACCACGTCCGCATCGAGAGCCTCTTCTTCGATGGAACGCTGGACCCCGACGGCGGGTGGCTCAGCCCCGGAGCGGGCAGCGGCAACGGCCTCTCGCTCCGTACCGCGGACGCCGACGGATACAGGGTCGGCTGACCAGCCGCCGCGGCCCGCCAACAAAGCTCACAGCGCCAGGAAGGACCCCTTCAATGGAGACACCGCACAATGAACCGGACGGTCGACCCACCTCCGGGGGTGCCTGATGGCGGAGATCAGCGACTATGCAATGGTGGGTGATCTGCACACAGCAGCCCTGGTTGGCCGCAACGGATCCATCGACTGGATGTGCCTGCCAAATTTCGATTCGCCGGCCTGCTTTGCGGCACTCCTGGACTCCCCGGAGGCGGGACGCTGGCTTCTGGCACCGGCCGGGGCCGGCGACTGCACCCGGCGGCGCTACCGGCCCGGAACCCTGATCCTGGAGACGGAATGGGACACTGCAGACGGCAGCGTGCGGGTCACGGACTTCATGCCTGCCCGCGATGACTCTGTCGACATGGTCCGCATAGTGGAGGGTCTCAACGGGAGCGTACGCATGAAAGGCGAGCTGCTGCTCCGCTTCGACTACGGGCGCATCGTTCCCTGGGTCCGGCGCATGGGTTACGGCATCAGCGCCATTGCCGGTCCGGACGCCGCCTACCTCAGCACCCCGGCGCCCGCGAGGGGCCAGGACATGCGGACCATCAGCGAATTCACCGTCAAGGCCGGTGAGCGGGTCCCTTTCGTCCTGCATTGGGCACCGAGCTGGAAGCCAGTTCCGGACCGGACCGACCCCAACCGGGCCCTGGCTTCCACGCAGGCTTTCTGGGATCAGTGGACCGGCCGCAACACCACTGCCGGCCGCTATCACGACGCCGTCCAACGGTCCCTCATTACCCTCAAGGCACTGACCTATGCCCCTACCGGCGGCATCGTGGCGGCCCCCACCACGTCCCTGCCCGAAGACCCCGGCGGCAGCCGCAACTGGGACTACCGGTACTGCTGGCTCCGGGACGCCACCCTGACGCTGCAGTCCCTGCTCGCATGCGGTTACACCGAGGAAGCAGCTGCGTGGCGGGAATGGCTGCTGCGGGCCGTCGCAGGCGACCCCGCCGATCTGCAGATCATGTACGGGATCGACGGCACCCGCCGACTGCCCGAGGCCGAACTTCCATGGCTCAAGGGGTTTGAGGGCTCGAAGCCGGTCCGAACGGGAAACGCGGCGGCACCGCAGCTTCAGCTGGACGTGTGGGGCGAGGTACTCGACGGCCTCGCGCTCACACGGGCCGCTGCCCCTAACGGTGCTGCGGATGATTCCTGGGACATCCAGGTGGCGCTCATGGAATACCTAGAGGGAGCTTGGGACCAGCCGGACAACGGGCTGTGGGAGATGCGGGGCCCCCGGCGCAACTTCACCCATTCAAAGGTCATGGCCTGGGTCGCCGCTGACCGGATGGTCAAAGGCGTCCAGCAGTACGGGCTGCCGGGTCCCCGGGATCGTTGGGCTGCGCTGCGGAAGCAGATCCACGACGACGTCATGGCCCAGGGCTTTGACGAAAAGCACAACACTTTCGTCCAGTCCTACGGCAGCACCGAACTCGACGCCAGCCTGCTGCTTATCCCCCGCGTCGGGTTCCTGCCACGCAACCATCCACGCGTCACCGGCACTGTCGAAGCTATCCAAAAGAACCTCACCCGGGACGGCTTCGTTCTGCGCTACCACCCGGAAGCGGCCAATGACGGGCTGCCCGGCACCGAGGGCGTGTTCCTCGCCTGCTCCTTCTGGCTGGTCGACGCGCTCCTGGGAATAGGACGCCGCGAGCAGGCCACCGACCTGTTCGAACGTCTGTTGACACTCCGGAACGATGTGGGCCTGCTCAGTGAAGAATGGGACCCCAAGAACCACCGCCAACTTGGAAACACTCCACAGGCTTTCAGTCATTTCCCCCTCGTCCACTGTGCCTTGCAACTTGGCTACGCCTCCGGCCCCGAAGGTCCGGAAAAAAATGCCTCACCAGCCTAAATCTCTTGCGTATACGCAAAAGTTGCTATTGAATAAGAGAATATTCCGCGTGGGGCCAGGAGCGACGGGACACCTGATGGATTCCACCGCCGCGGCGCCCCCCGCACAAGTCCCGCTCCTTCCGTCCTGCACGGAAAGCAGGCCCGTCCGGGTCCGCGGGAGAGCGTCAGCATGCTGGGGTGCTATCTGATAAGCCATATTGCGAAGGAGCAATTCCGATGGCACGCAACGCCATGTCAGCGACTGCGGTGGGAAACGCCCGGTGGAAGAGGCTGATTCCCGTCGCAATCATCGTGTACATCATCTCGTTCATGGACCGAACCAACATCGGCTTCGCCCTCAACGGCCTGCATCAGGACCTTGGCATCGACGCCGCGCAACAAGGGCTGGCTGCGGGTATCTTCTTCCTCGGCGTGGCCGAGGCGGGGATCTGGCCGGCGATCCTAGTCCTGATCAGCCACTGGTTCCGCGCTGCCGAACGGGCCCGGGCCTATGCGTTCTGGATGATGAACATCGCCATTGCGTCAATCATCACGGCCCCGCTGTCCGGGTGGATACTGTCCTTCTCGGACTGGCGGTGGCTGTTCATCATCGAGGGAATCTTCCCGTTCGTCATCGCCGCGCCGTTGTGGTGGGCCCTGATCGCCGACCACCCGCGCGACGCCAAATGGTGCTCCGAGCAGGAGCGTGAGTACATCGAACAGGGCCTTGCTGCTGATGCCGCGGGCCATCCCCAGCAGGAAAAACTCGGCCTGCGGCACGTCCTTTCCAACGCAGTGGTGTGGCGGCTGACCCTGGTCTATTTCCTCATCCAGATCGGGTTCTACGGCATCAACATCTGGCTCCCGCATGTCATCAAGACGATCACCTCCGGTTCTTCCCTGGAGGTAGGCCTGGTCACGGCCATACCGTACGTGCTGGCCATGTTCGGCCTCTGGTACAACGCCAAGGCCGCCGACCGATCGGGCCGCTACTCCACCCACGTGCTGTTGTCCATGGCCATCGGCGCTGTTGCCCTGGTCATCTCGGTGGCAACCGGGGACAACCTTCCGTTCCTCGCGGTCACCCTCATCAGCATCGCCGTCGCCGGAGCCTTGGCCTATGACGGGCCGTTCTGGGCTTCCGCATCCCGCGCCATGCCGGTGGCGGTGGCCGGCACCGCCATGGGACTGATCAACGCAGTAGGCAACCTCGGCGGATTCGTGGGGCCCTACGTGGGCGGGTATCTGCAGGACGTGACGCACGGCAGCTTCCTGGCCACGTCCATTTTCCTGGCATGTTGCCTGCTCGCCGCCGGACTTGTAATGCTGAGCCTGCGCCGAGGCGGTGACAGGCCAGTGGCAGGCGGAGAGGGGGATGCGCAGGAATCCCGGCGGAGCCATGCTGGAAAAAACTAGCTAGTCCACGGAAGCGGCCTTGGCTTCCCGGCCCCTCCGGGCAGCCAAGGGCCGCTGCCTTTGTCCATGATGATGCCCTTGGCTACTTCTTGCCGGCCTTGAGGTCACTCACCACTTTGGCAATCCGGCGTGACCGGGTTTCCGGAGTCTTCGACCCGACAACAGGCTCGACGTAGCGGCGTTGGGTGCTGTAACTGAGCGTTTGGTAGAAGGCATATGCCGCAGGTTCGGCCTCAAGTGCTTCGGCAAGGTGGGGGGGAACATCAACGCTCCGTGGCTGCGTGTCCAGCCCTAAGGCCACCTCCACTGTGTCCCCGGCAGAGGTCCCTGTCAGCTCCCGGTTGGCAGCGCTGAGCCCGATCATGTTCTGGCCGCCCATAACCGCGATGGTGCTGCGGTAGCTTTTTCCGTTGATGGTCACAACCACTGGCGGCCGCCTGCCCGCGTCAAGTGCTTCGACGATTTCCTCCGGAACCTCGATGCCCACTTTGCCGCCGGTCCCCCGGAGGGTTGTGGTGAATTTCAGCTGCAACGCGCGTCCCCTGGCTTCCGGTCCAAGACCACGGCTGCGGCGAAGGCCCCCGTCACCAGGCGGAGCGGGATATGCGGCACTGTCATGGTCGTTTCCTTTCGCAGAACTGGATTTCCCCACGTGAGCCGAGCCTAATTTCCGGTACCGCGCTCCGCCACCCCCACAGCCAGCTGGGTCCACGGAAACAACTAATCCCCCGGACCTTCCTGATCCGGCATCAGCTGCGGCCTGCTCCGCCCCTGGATCCTCCAGCCCTGGGCAGCCGTGAAGCCGGCCATCGCCGCACCCTCCCCAAACACGCGGCTGTCAGCAGACGCATGGCGCAGGACCGCTCTGAGGCAGGGCAGGCCCATCAAGGCCTTCTGGGCGTGCGCCAGGGCTTCATGCAGCGTGCTGCCATTGATGGCAGCTCGACCGACAGTATGGCTGGTCACGTACTCCAGGAAGTACGACATAAAGTGCAGCTTGGCACACAGGGGAACGCCGTCGTAGAGGCCTTGGTCACGGCATTGGACGCACCGCTGCCTGCCTGCACTGAGCGTGGTCCCATGGCGTGGCGGGGCGGGGCGGCTGTGCCGCTGCTCCCTCCATAATCTGAAGACGCCGACGGAAACGGCGCCCGACGCATAAAAGGTGAGGTAGATGATGGTGGAACAGTGTCCTGTCTCCAACGAAACTCCGATCGGTCCCACCGGGGGTCTTACGATCGACCAGTTACTCATTGAGAGCCGGATGGGACTTGATCGTGTTCATCCTGCCGATCTTGAACTGGAAATGGCGGCGGGTGCCCTTGTTGTCGACACCAGGCCGGCCGATCAGCGGGACCGTGATGGGGCGCTTCCCGGAGCAATCGTCATTGACCGGAACGTGCTCGAGTGGCGGCTCGACCCTTCCAGCCCCCACCGGATCCCCGGCTCTGACGACTTCACGCGGAGGATCGTGGTGGTCTGCAATGAGGGGTACAGTTCCAGCCTCGCTGCGCATACCCTGCAACGGCTGGGGCTGACCCGGGCGACCGACCTGGTCGGTGGCTTCCAGGCGTGGGCCGCGTTACGGACGCAGTCCGACACGATGCCGCCGGGCCGGTGACGGTTCCCGCCTGCACCCGGAAGGGCCAGTAGGCGGAAGGAGCATGAAGATCACAGGACCATGCACGGGTGTCGGCCCACGGATTTTCACGTCTGACAGTGTCCCTTCAGGCGGGGCCCGCAGTGACTTATCCTGCAGGGGATGCATCCGTTTCAGGCATGCTCCACGCAAAGGAACCCATCAGATGAGCCTTCCCCCAGGAATCAATCCTTCCGCGCGGCCCAGCGGTACGGGCTGTGCAGAGTGCGAGAACCAAGGCGGGTGGTGGTTCCATCTGCGCCGGTGCGCCCAATGCGGCCACATCGGATGCTGTGACTCCTCGCCAGCCCAGCATGCGAGCGCACACGCGGCCGGCACCGGCCATCCTTTTGTCCGTTCCTTCGAACCCGGCGAGGACTGGTTTTGGAACTACGCCACGGAGGAATACTACGAAGGGACGGTGCTCGCGCCGCCCCAGCACCGTCCGCTCAGCCAACCCGTCCCGGGACCGGCAGGACGGGTGCCCCCGGACTGGGAGCGCCACCTGCACTGATGGCGCACGCCCTGCAGCCGGGCCTTGAGACGCAGTAGGCGATCCCCCGAGGCGAGCTTCGCGCACTGCCGCCGCCCGGCGTCGTCCGTTTTCCCAAAGGGCCAACTTCCATTCCGCCGGCGCCCCTCGGAGCGTACATTGTGCACATGGGAGAGACCCTCAATTTTCGCCGCGGCGTACTCGCCGGGCGGCTCATGGATGTTGCTGAATTCACCCATGCGCACTGGTTCTTCGGCAACCTCTATGAGCTTCTCGTCAAGGTTCCCCATCGCGTGGCCGGTGCCGAGGCCAGCAGCGAACTCTCCCGCTCCCCTTTCGGGGCAGGCAGCCCGGGCCGGTACTATGCACCGGTTGCGCCGCTCAATGCACCTGCGGCCATCGGCGCACTCATTGTGGGGTGGGACCGCCCGTCCGCCAGAGTGTCACTGATGGTGGGCGCCGCGAGTTCCGCGGCAGGCGCGGCCGCAACCGCCTACATCCTTCGGTATCTCAATCCCCGGCTGTTTTTCAGCCCCCATCCGCTCCCAGAGGACCAGCGTGGTCCCTTGCTGGCGCGGTGGTACCGAATCCATAGCCTTCGGTTGGCGGCCAGCGCCGTGGCACTGGCCGCCTTCCATCATGCCCGGACTGTGGCGCTCAGGGCCCGTTGATCGGCACCTTCAGCCCCAACTGGGCGGCATGAACACCAAAGGTACGGGAAGTCGCCATGACCGTGCGCCGGAAGAATTCCCGCCCAAACGGTGCGGAGTTTCACCCACGTCTCCCCGTCGTGCCGTCCTAAGCTGTGGCCATGCACCCCTTAGTGGCAATCGGTCTGGTGTTCCTCACCTGGTTTGCTTGGACAGGCACCATACTGACGTTGTTGGTGTCCCTTGCAAAAGCCCGACGGCGGAGATCAGCCCACGCCGGACGCAGTGCCGAAACTGCCCAGGCCAGACCCGCTGGCATGGCGCCAGTCAGGACGTAGCGACCCTTTGCGGGTGCACCTGCTCCGTCAAGGTTATTTGGACCCGAGGAAGATCGGATTGGTCAACGCAGCCATGGGGCCCAGCAAGAGTGCCGCGCCCATGTTGGTGCCGTTGCTGGCGGTTCCGTCAGCCATCGGGTGGCGCACTTCTGCCCTGACATAAGCGGAAAGCTGCGCGGTAGTGACCCAGGTGTGCGTGCCCTGGCCGGAGGCCGGGAGCGCCACTTGCTGCGTCTGTCCCTCGTCGGTGATGATCCGGATGACGCCATTGGGGACTCCGCTGACATCCACACGGACCGTCACGGGCGCATCGGCCTTAACGTCGAGCCTCTCCCCTATGCCTGCCTTACGGCCTCCCGCGGAAACGCCAAAGTCCAGGGAGATGTTGGCGGACTCTGCAATCCAGCTGTGCCCGTTGCGGATGCCGTCAAGGATGGCATCGTGGGAAAGGGCCTGGGCGTTGACCACGTTGTGTGGCAGGCCGATGACCTGCGGCTCGCTGTGCGCGTCGCTGTTGCCCATGGCCGGGACCCAGCGTCCGCCGGTGCGCACCGAATGGGCGAGCATGGAGTCCCACGTGTTGATGGCATATTCGTCGTCCACAGTCCACGGTCCGGTCCAGACTTCGACGGCGTCCGCATCGTCGTAGCCGAACTTCCAGCGGCAGGCGACATAGGGGCAATACGGGTGCGCGGGGACTACCAGGCCGCCGGAGGCGTGGATGTGCTGGGCCTCCTGCTCGAAGCCCTTGTCACGGGCGCGGTAGCGCCAGTCGATCCAGTCCCCTGGTTCGATGCCCAGCGCGAGGTAGTGGCCGTTGCGCGTGGTGACTTCCTCGCCGGTGAGGATGAGCAGGTCGTCGCCGGCCAGGGGTCCCCAGGCTCCGTGGGAAGCAGGCGTGTTGTGGTCGGTGCTGATCATGAAGTCGAGTTTCGCTGCCCTCGCTCCAGCAGCAACTTCCGCCGGGGTGCGCTTGCCATCGGAGTAGATGGTGTGCAGATGGGCGTCTCCGCGGTACCAACCCGGGCCGCGTCCGTTTACCTGCGTGGCCGGGTACTGGGGACGGAAAGGGGTGCCGTCAGGGCCGTAGCCGAGGGTGACGTTGACGGTGTAGTCCATGCCCTGTTCGGCCACCTGGTAGGGGCCAAGCGCGATATTCCAGGTGCCTTTGCCCACGGGTCCAGGCAGATACCCTGGCGTGGCTTCGGCAGCGCTGATGAAGAACTCGGTACGGAAGCCGCCGGACCAGCCGCGGAATCCCTTTCCGGCAAGGTCGGTGCCCTTTTCGTCGAAGATTCCGATGTCGCAGGCGTTGGACAGGAGTCCCGGAGTAACCGAGGGTTTGCTGTAGCTGTACGAAACGCTGATCTTGTTCACGCCGGCGGGTACCTCAACCGGCAGGTACACGAAATCAGCGGCACCCGGATCGAGGTGCCCGGTGATCGTCTTGGTCCTGCTGGTGCCGGTATCGGCCGCGGCAAAGGATAGGGGTGCCAGGGTCACGGCGGCACCGGCCAGCGCAGCGGCAAGGAATCCGCGGCGGGAAGGGGACAGGAAAACACTTTCAGCCTCGTGGGCCTTACATGGTGAAGTCACCGCCCGAGTCTCACCATGCGGACTGAACGGCAAGCGACATGCATGCGAATACCTGGAGAACCGCTGTACAAAATTAGTAGTTGAGTAGCATTTTTTGGACTGCCCGTTCCATCCGGCATGGTTGCCCCAGGCGGCGGCCACGACCACCATGGAATTGTGGCCATGAACGCCGTCCGGCATCGACTGGTTCTGTCCCTGTGCCTGCTGGTCCCACTGGCAGCAGCGACGGGGTGTGCCTATGACTACCCGGACCAGGCCAACAGGACGCCCGCCGAACCCGGTACCCCCGTACCCGGACTCCTTGGGGGAACGCAGGCCGCCACCCCAACGCCGAACCCGCTGGTCCTTGAACGGGAGGTGCGGAACTACCAGGAACTGGACGGACTCCTTAAGTCGGTGCCCGGGCCGGTCCTGCTCTTTCAGGAAGGGCCACTTGACGGCCCGGCCCGGGGTTTTGGCACAACCGAGGAGGTGCCTGCGGCTGGCCGATACACGGTGACGGCAGCCTGCGTTGGCGGGTCCAACGCCAAGATCTTCATCCGGCAGGAGAATCCCAAGGTCACCCTCTGGCCCGTCGAGCTCACTGTGGACTGCCCGGGGGCAACGTCACAGGTGATCACGCTCCAGGAAGGCTATGTCTCCGCGCACCTGTCCTTGCCGGGGCCCGCAGATACACCGTGGACGGGCGCGGTGGGCGGAGTACGGGTGACGGGTTGAGCCAGGATCTGCGTGGCCGCCGGTGCCCGGCGGAATAGGATCGTGCACCACTATGTTGGCTTTCGGTGTGAAGAGTATCGGATTCTTGTCCTTTGGCCATTGGACCGACCACCCGGAGTCCGGCACACGCAGCGCGTCGGACGCGTTATTGCAGGCCATCGACTTGGCCGTCGCGGCAGAGGAACTGGGAGCGGACGGCGCGTACTTCCGTGTCCACCACTTCGCCCAGCAATATGCTTCCCCGTTCCCGCTGCTGGCCGCGATCGGGGCACGCACAAACCGCATTGACATTGGTACCGGCGTGATCGACATGCGTTACGAGAATCCGCTCTACATGGCGGAGGACGCGGGCGCGGCCGACCTGATTTCCGGCGGCCGGTTGCAGCTTGGCATCAGCCGAGGTTCACCCGAGCAGGTCATCGATGGGTGGCGCTACTTCGGTTTCGCTCCGAAGGAAGGGGAATCGGATGCGGACATGGGCCGCCGGCATACTGAGCGCCTGCTCGAGGTTCTCACCGGGAAGGGCTTCGCGGCGCCGAGCCCCCGCCCGATGTTCCCCAATCCTCCTGGGTTGCTGCGTATTGAGCCCTACTCGGAGGGACTGCGGGACCGTATTTGGTGGGGTTCCGGCTCGAACGCAACGGCGGTGTGGGCCGCGAAGCTGGGCATGAACCTGCAGAGTTCCACGCTCAAAGACGACGAGAGCGGCAAGCCCTTCCATGTCCAGCAGGCCGAGCAGATCGAACTGTACCGGCAGGCCTGGAAGGAGGCCGGGCACGAACGGGAACCGCGCGTCTCGGTCAGCCGCAGCATCTTCGCCCTGACGAACGACCTCGACTGGCGGTACTTTGGCCGTGACCGTCAAAGCTCCGACCAGATCGGGAACATTGACGAGAAGACCCGGGCAATCTTTGGCCGCTCCTACGCTGGCGCCCCTGACGAGCTGGCCGCCATGTTGGCCAAAGACGAGGCCATCGCCGCGGCGGACACCTTGCTCCTTACTGTCCCCAACCAGCTTGGTGTGGACTACAACGCCCACGTGCTTGAGTCGATCCTGAAGGACGTGGCTCCACAACTCGGCTGGCGCTGATCAGCGTCGGGTGGGTCCTGTTCGACACCGGACTGGAGGGAAGCAGTCCCCTGATCGAGCTCGCCTTGGCACTCGCCGGCGCGGTCCCGGGCCGGTGCCTCTCGATGGGCTTCGGATCGGCCATAGCCCCCTACAGCTGATCGTCCGGGCAGCGGTCACTGGATTGGGTATCCGGCATTGTGGTTGACCCCGTTCTTGAACAGGGCCAAAGGGCACTAGCTTGAAAGGCTCTCCCGAACCTAAGGTTCCGTCAGTAGAAATCATGCCCGCCGATGGTCCTCACCATAGGTAAAGACCGTCCCCCGCAGCTGCAGCCTAACAACGAGCCCCGGAGCGGGGAAAACGATGGATGCACAAGAGAACAAGTACTCCGCCCTTCCGCCGGCAAGGAATTACCAGGACACCCGCCTGTCAGCGGACTTGTTCTCCGCGTCCTCCAGGGATTCCCGGAACGTACCCCGGAGTTCAGCCGCTGGCAGGCCCGCATGGAGCCCCACGCGCACAGCAGCAGCACGAGGCGCCAACCGCACGCGAGCGACCCTGCCGCTGCTGTCAACGTTCGTGCATGTGAACCGGAGATCCCCTATTTCACCGGTCATGCACGGCCCTTCCGACATGACGACCGCACCCTCCGCCCGCGGGTTCTTCATTGGCGACTACGCCGGGCTGGCACCCGCGGGCTCATCATTTGCGTCGCTGTCCATACGGGCCAATGACGCGAATACATCCAACCGGACCGACGCCGTGTTCTCATCCGTCACGCCCTAGCCCAGCTGGTCCTCCCATCCAGGCGCCGGCTCCGGGAACCTCAGGTGCCAAGAAACCGTCAGTAAGGAGATCATCATGTCCGCACGCACAGCGCAGGGATCGCCACGTGCCGCGAGCCGCCACTCCCTTGCCTGCATCCTTCCCCCGGACCTACTGATCGAACTGGCCCGCGGCGCGGACGCTGCCCACAGGGACTCGCTATTGTCTACGCTGGCCATCGATCAAGGACTTCGGGTCGCCAGGGCCGAGATCGCAGCCCGCACCCTCCAGCACCCCACGGCGGTTGGGCGCACGACGGCGGGGGGTGCCCCCACCCGCAGAATCTACGACCAGGCACATTCCAGTGACCAGGTTCCGGGGAGGCTCGTGCGCTCCGAAGGAGATCCACCGGACGCCGACCATTCCGTGAACCACGGCCTATGACAATTTCGGTTACACGTACGCCCTCTACTGGGACATCTTCCACAGGGACTCGATCGATGACCAAGGCATGCCGCTGGAGGGATTGGTTCACTTCGGCACGAACTACGACAACGCCTTTTACGACGGAGCCGGCCACATGTTTTTCGGCGACGGCGACGGCAAGACGCTTACAGACACCACCAAAGGCACCGACGTGGTCGGGCATGAGCTCACCCACGGCGTGACCCAACACGAAGCAAACCTGACCTACTCCGGCCAGTCCGGTGCACTGAACGAATCGTGCTCGGATGTTTTCGGCGTCCTGGTCAAGCAGTATCACCTCGGCCAGTCCGCCCAACAAGCGGACTGGCTTATCGGCGCTGATATCGTCGGTCCGCTGCTGTCCCCCGCCCTCCGTTCCATGAAGGCTCCCGGTACCGCCAACCAGTACGACCACCAGCCTGCCACGATGGACGGCTACGTCCGGACGACCACCGACAATGGTGGCGTCCACACCAACTCCGGAATCCCGAACCGCGCGTTCTATCTCGTGGCCACCGGGATTGGAGGCAACGCATGGGAAGCGCCCGGACAGATCTGGTACGACACCCTCGCTGATCCCAGGCTACGGCCCAATGCAACCTTCAGCTCGTTCGCTGGCCTCACCCTCAGGTCCGCGCGATCCCGCTACGGAACAGCAAGTAAAGAAGCAAACGCCGTTTCATCTGCATGGGACGCAGTCAAAGTCCGGGCTCACTGAGGAGCCAAAGTGTACAAATCCTGGTGTCCTGATCGCCGCAGCAACCCGGCCGCTCTCCCAACGTGCACAAGATTCTGCGGTATTGCCGAAATAGGTTCGCTCATTCCCAGGTCGGTGCGGAGGATGACATGAAGGAAGACCCAGCAACCCGTCAGCAGCTTTCCGAGCTCATTGAACAGCGCCGCGCGAATATCAGAACCTTTCTGCGCCAGGCCCGGCCCCGGAGGAACAGGCTGATCAACATAAGTGTCATAGGGAGCGCACTGGCCGCAGCACTGACCGTTGGGCCCGCTGCAGGGGGTACTAAGTTCACAGAGGGCGTGCAGGCTCTGCTGTCGCTGGACGACGACTCGACAGTATGGCGCATCCTTTGCCTGCTCGCCGTACTTTGTTCCCTGACCGCGGCTGTGTCGACGGGTCTGTCCAACTCCCATGAGCTCGCCTCCCGTGTCAGTGCCGCGGAGGCGTGCAATGCGGAATTGGAAGGTCTCGCGGGAGCGTTGGCTTTGGCCGTCTTCATCTCGAAGATGCCGTCCGGCTTTATCAGCAATACATAGCCAAAGTCGCATTTGTTGACGACACCCTCACCCACACATCGACCAGCGTCAGCTGAGTGCCAGGGAGAGTCACCGGGGAGGGGCCATGTCCTCAGCATTGGAAATTCTCGAGCTTCGCGTCCATGGAGTCCGGAATACCCCACCTTACGAGATGCTGGGAGTCGAGCCTGCAGACGTAGGGCCGGCGGACCACGACGGAATCAGGCTCGTTGACAAGTTGGCCGGTTTTTACAAGGTGAGGCAGTCCCCCGCAGATGCGTCCTCGTCGCCGGATTCGAGAACACAGCTTGAGGCATACAGTTGGGGCAAGCTGGACCGCTTCGCGCCGAACGGGTTTCTTGGTAAGAGCGTCCGGGCACTTTATAACGTTGGATGGTTTTTGATTGCCCCCTTCGGTTTCGCAAACGCCGCCTACTGGGCACGTGTTCTCAAAGCCGATGATAGACGCGGTGACGGAGTCGACCCCGGAACAGGTGCGGCACTCGTACGTCTGTTCAGTCTGCTGCTGACGCTCTTGCTGGCAACTGCCATCGCCACTACTGCCATGGACTTCATCGCCGTTCAGTGCTTTCGCGTCACCGCGGACGGGCACCTGCAGATGTGCGATGCCATGCCGCACTGGTTCGATGGTCTTAGGAGCTTGACGCGGGGCCAACGTCTTGCAGCCGTGTCAACTTTTCCGATCGTCGCCATTGCACTCCTGGCCGCCATCAGCCTGTCCAGTGATGTTCGTTATCGGACCCGGTTTACGGATCAAAAGCGAGTCCAGGGCCATTCTCCTGTTCCAAAGAAGCGGGAACGCCGCACGATGGAAAACGGGCTGCGGCGCACGCCGGTCCTCGCTGCACCGCGGTTGTGGATCCGGCGCGTCAACTCGCCGACAGGAGTGGCACACATTGCCGCCAGCGTCCTGCTCGTGACCTTCCTTCTCGCCGCCGACCTCAGTGAGGCGTCGAAGGACGACGCCGGCATTGCCACGACTTTAGTGACGGTTACGTGCCTGCTCCTTGTAGTCGTAGCCGGCTCCGTCATGTACTGGGGGTCAGAGAGCGTCCGTGCACCCCTTGGAGCCGGGTTTTCCCGCATGGCCTGGGCTATGATCCTTCTTCTTTCCAGCTTCGCCGTCTACCTTTGCACGGTGGTAGTGGTCTGCCGCGCTACCAGTGCCGGGCAGGCAGCCCCCTTCACGGTGGCCCAGCTGGTGCCGACAGTGCTCGTTGCCCTCCTGGCGATACTCGCGACCTCGGGATTCCTTATGCGCCTGGCCCCGAATGCCGCCGTCGTCTGGGGAACCCTGTTGTGGTGTATTGCCCTCATCGGCATCCTCATCATTATTGGCCAGTGGAATTTTGCACCAATGTCCGTAAGCGCTGCCTTCGGAATATGCGCGGCCTGCCTGCTGGCCGTGGCGGTATCCCTCATGAACCAGCGTGACAGGGCGCCCGTGCGGCCGCTGGGTCGGCAGGCAGAAGCATGGCATGGCCTGGCTCCCGGCGTAATAATGTACCTCAGCCTTCTGCTCGCGGCCTTCTACTCGAGCGCCATCGTCGTGGGTGTCGGCAACTGGCTGCAGGCCGGCGCCCTCCTTTGGCAACGGGACAGCACCCATCCTCTCTTCCGCACCCTGCTCAACGACGATGCGTCTGCCATTTCAATCCCCTTCCTTTATTGGGCAGCGGGTGGAGTCATGGTGCTCCTGGTCCTTGCAGCCGTGGTCATCCTGGGCACGCTCATGCTGGGCAGCCTCTGGATCGGTGAAGGAATCACCACTCCTCCGATCGCTGACAGCGAACTGCCCTACACGTCAGAAATAATGGCCGTCCGCCGCAGAAGCGCCCTGCTGCAACGCGGTGAGCGGGTGGTAGAGCTGGCAGCAGGGGCCACCCTCGCGGGCGTCCTCATGGTCCTTGCGTTGACCATCCTCCATGAGAACGGCACAGGCCATGAGTGGCTCCGGCACCTGTGGTTCTGGAACGCAGTCTCCCCGGCCGGCACTTGGGTGGCCACGAGCGCCCTGACAGCCGCGGGGGTGTTGATAGTAGGGGTAGCAATTTCGAGCGCCGTCGTGGGAACAGGCAGGCCGCTCGGGCTGCTTTGGGATCTGGTGGCTTGGCTGCCAAGGGCCGGCCGCCCTTTTGGCCCCGCTTGCTACTCAGAACGTGTGGTTCCCGAACTTGCCAACCGGATGCTCCAATGGCTCACCGACCAGAAGAAGGTGGACGACCCGGCAGTGCTCGATCAGGTGCAGCCCTCGCGCCGCATTCTTTTGGCTACACACAGCCTGGGAGCCGTCCTGGGCATAGCCGCGATATATCACCTGGCCGCCATGGCCCAGCACAGGGAGCTCGAGGCCGGGCCAAGGGGCACGGATGCCGACGCGGCCAAGGACAGGGTCAGCGACCTTTTGTCCAGGATCAGATTGCTCACTTTCGGTGTCCAGCTGCGCCCATATTTCGGCAGATTCTTCCCCGACCTGTGGGGACCGGCCGTCCTTGGGACTCCGGGTGTACAGGGACCACGATATTTCGGGAGCGATCCGTGGAAGGGCCGTTTTCTCCCAACGCCGCCCGTCCCGTCCGATGGCCAACTCGCGGGCCTCCTGGGCGGCGGCGCAACCGGTCCTGGAGTGTGGCTGAATGTATGGCGACGGACGGACTACCTCGGCTTCCCCGTCTACGCCTATCCGCACGACACCCCGGAAGCGAACGCGCTGGACGGCGTTGCCCTCGAGATAGAGCCCGACTCGTATCAGGCACTGGTGGCCACGCACGGAAACTACTTCAAGACCGGCCGCTACGCCCTTGCCCGGGAAAGCTTGCTGAGGGAATGGGACCTCCAGGAGGGTAGTAAATAGGTCTTTGACACCAGGCGGCCAACGCGGGGCAGCTTCGCTACGGACCCTGCCGGAGGGCTATGTGGACGGTGCCACCACGTCCTCCAGTACTGACCTGTCAAAGAAACGGATCTCGCCCGTTGCCTCGAAAAACACCGGAACTACTGATGTGCTCAAGTCTTTGGACGTTTCGTAGATTTCAGCCGCACCCCCGTGCTTCCTTGCAATGGTTCCAACCATCTCGGTACCGCGAACCCGCACAGTTCGATATTTGTAGCTCATCATGGCTCCTTCGTCGGCTACGGCACACCCTACCCCTTGGGAGTCCCGCTCCGGGAGGTAGTCTCCGCGACAATGTGATCCGAACCAATCTAGGAACAGCGGGAACCACTCCAGGCCCTAAGCCGTCGGCAGCGATCGCAATCTCAGTCTCAGGGGCCCCCAAACTCAAGGCGCTGAGGCTATGAAGGGCTGCCGCCGAATTGTTTTTGCATGGCCAAATCACCCGGCCTGGAAGGGATGTGTTTGGTAGGTCGCCGTTCCTCGGCCTGCCGGTGATCCTCAGCACGCATTGCGGGAACGCCCGGTGCCGCTATGAAGCGCCAGTTCCTAGACCAGGTCCTTCAGATCGATCTCCAGGTGGCCGGTGGATGCCCTGGTCGGATCCACGCCCACACCCAGCGAAATTCCCTTCACGCCGGCTGTTGCAGTAAACGAGGTAACCGTCGACAGCGCCTTCCGGACATAGTCTCCAGCTTGCAGGAGAGGTACCAGACGCCGAGCAGCGCTCTGCAGTTCGGCCGCAATGACTTTCCGGGCTTCCTGTTGGGCGCTCTCCCCTCTGCGCGCTTCGAGCTTGATGGTGATCCACCCGTGATGGTCAGCCAGTCCCTTCAATCGCCGCAGAAGGACCGTTTTTCCAACGCCCCGCAGGCCAGAGAGGATCATGGGGCGTGCCTGCAGGTGCTTCTTTGTTCTCACGATCAGTAGATCGAACGCCGCAATCTCGGCGTCTCTGCCCGCGAGGTGCATTGGTTGCGCTCCGGAGCCAGGGTTATACGGGTTCAGTTCGAGCTGCATTAACCAAACGTAGCAACTTCTATGAGTGGAGTCCCGCATAGTGGTGTAACGCCACGGTGGTTGTCTGCGTCGTTGCTGACGTGAAGGCGGTCACCGTGTGA
>NZ_JARDJH010000044.1:0-34563 GCF_039907755.1 Pseudarthrobacter sp. CC12
AACAACCACCGGCCCCACGGCGGCCTCGGAGGCAAACCACCCATCAGCAGGTGCAACCAACCTACTGACTGAGTACACCTAGGGCAGGCCGCTGCCGGTCCGCGCCAGGACGTGGCCGCGGGGTCCGGTAAGCCGGAACCAGCGGCCCGCCCGGTAAAGCTTCTGGTCCCCGTCCCCCAGGAACCCCAGCGCGAAGGCAGCGAACGCCGCACCGGCGGGCAGGCCGGCGTCGTCCAGTTCCCGTCCCCAAACCGCGGCCCGGGCGTTGTTGACGATCAGCGCCCCCGGCTTGTCCGGCACGATGCCGGCCACCTCGGCGATACCCGCCTCCGCTGCCGCACGGAGTCGGGCGTCGCTGACGGACCCCAACAGCTCCCAACCGCCCCGCGGGGCGCCAACACCCGTCCAGGACTCGGTCACCGTGGTGGGCGGAACCGGCAACTCGACGTCGTCCTCCCCCGCACGTGCCAGCCTGTCCAGGACAGATGACAACGCCACGGTGACATCCGTTCCGGAAGGCTCCGCCAGCGCCATGGTGCGCAGGCCCAGGATGGTGGGGGTCGCTTCGCCCAGGAGCCGGGGCCGCAGGACGCACACGTAGGCGGCCAGGACGGAGCCGGCAGCCTGCAGGCGGATGGCACCGTCGTCAATGGCTCTGGCCCGGGTGGCGAAGGTCTTCAGGTCGGCCAGATCGCGTGGATCGGCGAAACGGAAGGACGAAGTGAGTAGTTCAGACACACCTAGAACACTACCGGCTGCACTCCGGTTGAGTGGTTTGCGGGGCGCCGTCTAGAGTCGGACCATGACTGAAGCCGAAGCCGGACTGCTGGCGCCGCCCAGCGGCGACCCCACCTCATCGCTGATCGAACTGCTGGACCTTGGTGAGCTTGAGGGCGCCCGCACGGATGAGGATATTTTCCTGGGCCCGTCGCAGAAGCAGCCGCACCACAGGGTGTTTGGCGGACAGGTGCTGGCCCAGTCGCTCGTGGCCTCGATCCGGACGGTGGATCCGGACCGGTTTGTCCATTCCATGCACGGATACTTCCTGCGGCCCGGTGACGCCAACAAGCCGATCACCTTTGGGGTGCAGCGGCTCCGCGACGGCCGGTCGTTTTCCGCCCGGCGCGTCCACGCCTACCAGGACGGCGTGCCCATCCTGTCCATGATCGCCTCCTTCCAGGGCGACGACGAAGGAATCGAACACTCCTCGGAAATGCCGGCCGGAATCCCGGACCCCGAATCCCTGCCCAGCACGGCGGACCTGCTCGGCCGGTTCGACCATCCGGTGGCACGCCACTGGGCCTACGAGCGGCCCTTCGACATCCGGCATGTCAACCCCGCCCTGTATGTTTCGGCGGCCGGTCCGCGGGAGGCCAGCAACGCCGTGTGGATGAAGACGTTCGGGCCGATGCCGGATGACGCCAACCTGCACCGCGCCGCCCTGGCGTACGCCAGCGACTACACGCTGCTCGAATCCATCCTCCGGCGGCACGGACTGAGCTGGATCACTCCGGGCATGAACGTTGCCAGCTTGGACCATGCCATGTGGTGGCACCGGCCGGCGCGGGTTGATGAGTGGCTGCTCTACGTCCAGGAATCCCCCAGCGCCCACGGGGCACGCGGCCTGGCAACGGGCAAGATCTTCAACCGCGAGGGCCAGCACGTCGCCACGGTGGCGCAGGAGGGGATGGTGCGCATTCCCACCGGTCCCGGGGGCGCCTGACATCCCGGGCACCGTGAAGTACCGGGCACGCAGAAGGCCGGCACCCTCGAATTCCTTCGGGTGCCGGCCTTCTGCGTGCCGCGCGGGGTTCCGCGCTGTTAGTCGCGGGTCAGGCGGCGGTGGGTGACGCGGTGCGGCTTGGCAGCGTCGGGGCCCAAACGCTCCACCTTGTTCTCCTCGTAGGACTCGAAGTTTCCTTCGAACCAGTACCACTTGGAGGGGTTCTCCTCGTCACCTTCGTAGGCCAGGATGTGGGTGGCCACCCGGTCCAGGAACCAGCGGTCGTGCGAGACCACCACGGCGCAGCCGGGGAACTCGAGCAGCGCGTTTTCCAGGCTGCTGAGGGTTTCGACGTCGAGGTCGTTGGTGGGTTCGTCGAGGAGCAGCAGGTTTCCGCCCTGCTTGAGGGTCAGGGCCAGGTTCAGGCGGTTGCGCTCACCACCGGAGAGCACGCCCGCCTTCTTCTGCTGGTCCGGGCCCTTGAACCCGAAGGCTGCCACGTAGGCGCGGGACGGCATCTCCACGTTGCCCACCTGGATGAAGTCGAGTCCGTCGGAAACGACCTCCCACAGGGTCTTGTTGGGGTCGATGCCGCCGCGGCTCTGGTCCGCGTAAGAGATCTTGACCGAGTCACCGATCTTCAGCTCGCCGCCGTCGAGCGGTTCCAGGCCCACGATGGTCTTGAAGAGGGTGGACTTGCCCACACCGTTGGGACCAATGACGCCGACGATGCCGTTGCGCGGCAGGCTGAAGGACAATCCATCGATCAGGACACGGTCCTCGAAGCCCTTCTGGAGGTTCTTCGCCTCCAGGACCAGTCCGCCGAGGCGCGGTCCCGGCGGGATCTGGATTTCCTCGAAGTCAAGCTTGCGGGTGCGGTCCGCTTCCGCGGCCATTTCCTCGTACCGGGCCAAGCGGGCCTTCGACTTGGTCTGCCGGCCCTTGGCGTTGGAGCGGACCCACTCAAGTTCCTCCGCGAGGCGCTTGGCCTGCTTGGCATCCTTCTTGCCCTGGATCTCGAGGCGGGCGCGCTTCTTCTCCAGGTAGGTGGAGTAGTTGCCTTCGTACGGGTACAGGTGGCCGCGGTCAACTTCGGCAATCCATTCCGCCACGTGGTCCAGGAAGTACCGGTCGTGGGTGACGGCGAGGACGGCGCCGGGGTAGCTCGACAGGTGCTGCTCGAGCCACAGGACACTCTCGGCATCCAGGTGGTTTGTGGGCTCGTCGAGGAGCAGCAGGTCCGGCTTCTGCAGGAGGAGCTTGCAGAGGGCCACGCGGCGGCGCTCGCCACCGGAAAGGTTGGTGACATCGGCGTCGGCCGGGGGGCAGCGGAGGGCATCCATGGCCTGCTCCAGCTGGGAGTCGAGGTCCCAGGCATCGGCGGCGTCGATGGCTTCCTGCAGCTTGCCCATTTCCTCGAGGAGGGTGTCATAGTCAGCATCGGGGCTGGCCATTTCCTCGGAGATCTCGTTAAAGCGCTGGATCTTCCCGTAGATCTCGCCCACGCCCTCCTGGACGTTGCCCAGGACGGTCTTTTCCTCGTTGAGGGGCGGTTCCTGGAGCAGGATTCCCACGCTGTAGCCGGGGCTCAGCCTCGCTTCACCGTTGGAGGGCGTGTCCAGCCCGGCCATGATCTTGAGGATGGTGGACTTACCGGCACCGTTTGGGCCCACAACACCAATCTTGGCGCCCGGGAAGAAGGACATGCTTACGTCATCAAGAATGAGTTTTTCGCCAACGGCCTTACGGGCCTTGGTCATTGTGTAGATAAATTCCGCCATGGTCTCAAATCTAGTGGGTTGGCGGGCAGATCTCACATTTGCGGCCGGAATGCCGGCGGGATCAGGAGCCCACGAAGCACTTGCCGCTGGCCAGGACCGGAAGCACTGTGACGGTCACGGCACCTTCGCGCACCTGGCCGATGACACAGTCTTTCCCCTGCAGCACCGCAGCCTCAATGGCATCCGCCTCCAATCCGGTGGGCGTGCGGCTCTGCGAGACCTGAAGCGCCGCCGGCGCGATGCCCGCTCCCGTCAACGCGTCGCTGACCTGCGCCGTAGCCGGTTTTGGCGTCCCTGTTGCAAGTTTCGCCAACGTATCGGTGACAGTCCGCTTGACGTTGTCGGTGGCCGCGGTGCCTGCAGCGGACGTCGCACCGCCGGACGTGTTGGCCATCGCTTCCCCGGCGGGCGTACTGCCCTCCCGGGCTGCACCCGACGGCTGTGCGGGCGCTGCCGCCGTCGGCGTCAAGGATCCTTCACTGCCGCCAACTAAAGGGCTGTTTGCGGCAGGACCTGCGGCACACCCTGCCAAGAGTGCGGCCAGGGCGGCGCACGTCAGCGCTGCACCGGCCCGGTATATCTGCCGGCGGTAAGGGGTGGGACGCATGGTGCCATTGTTCCACGACCGGGGTGGCGCGGCCGCCGCGACCGGCCGTGGCCATCCACGGCACAGGACGGGGCAGTATGTCCTGGCGGGCGGACGGACGGCAGCCGGGGGGGTGCTGCCAATCCGTCCGCCCGGGACTGAACGGGGAACGTCGATAGCTGATGCGTGTTCCTAGACTTCGGCGAGTTCCCCGGTTTCCAGGTCAAGGGACGCGAGGCCGCCGTCGTTGTCCTCGATGACCACCGCCGCGACGCCGTGCTCTTCGGGATGCCCGTCCTCGCGGTCCTCCGGTTCGTCAAGGTCAGGGTCCACCACAGGGCCATCCTCCGGGGACTGGGGCTGCTCCACGAGGGACAGCGCAGGCCTGGACGCGGTCCGGATGAAGTTCGCCGACCCGAAGGCAAGGTCGTGCCCCACGGCCTCGGCATCGATGATGGTGGAGTGGTAGACCCGGCCTTCCTTCTCCCAGGTGCGGATCTTCAGCTTGCCCACGACGATGACCGGCTGGCCCTTCCGGATACTGCAGCCCAGGGTCCCGGCCAGGTTGCGGTAGCCCTGCACGGTGAACCAGTTGGTGTGCCCGTCGCCCCAGGTTTTGGATTCCCGGTCAAACCGGCGCGTGGTGGAACCGAGCCGGAAGGAGGCTGTTGCCACTCCCCCTGGCGTGGTGGAACTCGTGATCTCGGTGGCAACAAAGCCCCGGATGGTAATCGTTTCGCTCATGTCTACGTCCTGTCTGGATGGTGGCGCCTGTAGCAGGCATGACCAGCATCACCCCGGATGCCGGCGGCGGGGAGGCACGGGTTCCCGTATGTGGACAACAGGCCCCAGCCCGCCACGTGGGGAGGAACAGTGGAGGCCGGATGACGCCGCCGGCAGCCGGGGCAATGTAAACTTTTTGAGGCGCCGGCCTGCAGGCCGGAAGCTGATGCCTCAGTAGCTCAGGGGATAGAGCAGCGGCCTTCTAATCCGCCGGTCGGGGGTTCGATTCCCTCCTGGGGCACCCTGGTGGCCGATGCCCCGGTCTTTGGACCGGGGCATCGTGCATCTGTTGCTAAGCGCTCAGCCGGTGCGGGGCTTCCACCAGGGACCGGATCACGCTGCCGGCGGCCCCCAGCAGGGCGCCATACTCCCCCACTGCGGACATCGTGATGGCCTCCGGCGCATACTTGCCCGGCGCGTAGGTCTTTACACTCTCCAGCAAGGGTTCCCGCAACCAGGGGTCCAGGACCGCGAAGTGGCCACCGAGGACCACCGAATCGATATCGACCACCCGGGCCGTTGAAGCCAGTGCGATCCCCAGGCAGCGGCCCGCATGCTCGACGGCGGCTACCGCCCCGGGCTCCGCGGCTTCCAGCGCCCGCAGGAGTGCGGCCATGGCGGCCGACCGGGAGCCCCCGTCAGCTGCCAGGCCGGCGGCGGAGAGGATGGCGTCCTGTCCCGCCGCCGTCTCAAGGCAACCGGTGCCTCCGCACGAACAGCGGCCGCCGTCCGGGTCCACCACAATGTGCCCCACTTCGCCGGCGTGGCCGCCGGGGCCAGTAAACAGCTCAGAACCAATGACGATCCCGCCGCCTACGCCCACCTCGCCGGAGACGAAGAGGAAGTTTGATGCGCCGTCCGGGCGGTGCCGCAGTTCGGCCAGGGCGGCAGCATCGGCCTCGTTGAACAGCGCAACCCCCAGTGCGGTTTCCGGCAACAGGGCGTCCAGGTCGAGGTCCACATCGATCCAGCCCAGGTTGGGAGCGGCCAACACCCGCGCAGCGGCCGGGTCCACCAGGCCGGGCACCGCCAGCCCTCCGCCCAGGACCTCGACCCCCCGCTCCCCTGCGGCGCTGCGCACCCTTGCGGCGAGGACTGCGAGCGCGGCGAGGACCGGCCGGTCCGGGCTGTTCCGGTTGTCACGTTCCTGCACCTCGCGGAGCAGCACCGTTCCGGCAAGGTCCACCACGGCTGCAGAGATGTAGTCAACGTTGACCTCCATACCCATGACCGCACGGGCAGGGCTCAGTTCCAGCCCAACCCCCGGCCGGCCGCGGCCCTGCGGGTTCAGGCCGATTTCACGGATGATCCCGGCCTCCAGGAGATCCAGCACCAGGCTGGACACAGAGGCCTTGGTCAATCCGGTGGCTCCGGCCACCTGGGCGCGGCTGGGGCGGGCGCCGGGCGGGAACTCGGCAATCGCCCCCAGCACCAGCGCCAGGTTGCTGCGGCGCACATCCCCCACGTTTCCGGGGGCAGACCCTCCGGGTCCGGGCATTGCCGGCGCCGGCATCACCATCACACAGCTCCTCGGTCCGGCGCTTCCGCCAAATTTTTCCGGCGGCCTGCCTGCCGGACTATTGACCCCACCCTACGTCCGTCCATATAGTTCAGGCAATGAACTAATGCCTCGCAATTCCGCAGGCACCTGATCGCAAGGACGCATCATGACTCTTTCCCCCACCCCCGCTGACAAGTTCACTTTCGGTCTCTGGACCGTCGGCTGGACCGGTGCCGACCCGTTCGGCGTGGCCACCCGGTCCGCCCTGGATCCGGTGGAGGCCGTACACCGCCTGGCCGAACTGGGCGCCTATGGCCTTACGTTCCACGACAACGACCTGGTCCCGTTCGATGCCTCCGCTTCGGAGCGGGAGCTGATCCTGAAGAACTTCCGTGCAGCCCTGGCTGAGACCGGACTGAAGGTTCCGATGGTCACCACCAACCTGTTCAGCCACCCCGTCTTCAAAGATGGCGGCTTCACCTCCAACGACCGTTCCATCCGCCGCTTCGCCCTGTCCAAGGTCCTGCGGAACATCGACCTTGCTGCTGAACTTGGTGCCGAAACGTTCGTCATGTGGGGCGGCCGCGAAGGCAGCGAGTACGACGGTTCCAAGGACCTCGCTGCCGCCCTGGACCGGATGAAGGAAGGCGTGGACACCGCTGCCGGCTACATCAAGGAGAAGGGCTACAACCTGCGCATTGCGCTTGAGCCCAAGCCGAACGAGCCACGGGGCGATATCTTCCTGCCCACGGTCGGCCACGGCCTGGCCTTCATCGCCCAGCTCGAGCACGGCGACATCGTTGGACTGAACCCCGAAACCGGCCACGAGCAGATGGCTGGGCTGAACTTCACCCACGGGATTGCGCAGGCCCTCTGGGCAGGCAAGCTCTTCCACATCGACCTCAACGGCCAGCGCGGCATCAAGTACGACCAGGACCTCGTCTTCGGCCACGGCGACCTCACGAGCGCCTTCTTCACGGTGGACCTGCTGGAGAACGGCTTCCCGGGTGGCGGCCCCAAGTACGGCGGCCCGCGCCATTTCGACTACAAGCCCTCCCGCACCGACGGCTACGACGGCGTATGGGAGTCCGCGAAGGCGAACATGGCCATGTACCTGCTCCTTAAGGAACGTGCACTGGCGTTCCGCGCTGACCCGCAGGTACAGGAAGCCCTCAAAACCTCCGGCGTCTTCGAACTTGGCGAGCCCACCCTCAAGGCCGGCGAAACGACCGCCGACCTGCTGGCCGACGCCGCCGCCTTCGAGGACTTCGACGCCGACAAGGCCGCCGAGCGCTCCTTCGCCTTCGTGCGCCTCAACCAGCTCGCCATCGAACACCTCCTGGGCGCCCGCTAGGCCATGGTGCTTGTCGCAGGCATCGACAGCTCCACCCAGTCGTGCAAGGTGGTCATCCGCGATGCCCATACCGGGGAACTGGTCCGGGAGGGCAGGGCGGGGCACCCGGAAGGCACCGAGGTCCACCCCGACCACTGGTGGACGGCGCTGCTCAAGGCCGCCGCGGATGCCGGTGGCCTGGATGACGTGGCCGCCATCTCCGTCGGCGGCCAACAGCACGGGATGGTCTGCCTGGACGCGGACGGGACGGTGGTCCGGCCGGCACTGCTGTGGAACGACACCCGCAGCGCGGGCGCAGCCGCGGAACTCATCGCACAAGCCGGCGGCGGGGACCCTGCCGTTGGCGCGGCTTATTGGGCCCGGGCGACGGGGACCGTCCCCGTCGCCTCGCTGACGGTGACCAAGCTGCGCTGGCTCGCGGAGAACGAACCGGAGAACGCCGCCCAGGTCGCTGCCGTGTGCCTGCCGCATGACTGGCTCACCTGGCGGCTCGCAGGCCACGGTCCAGGCAGTGGCAGGGAAGGACTGGCGGCACTGGCCACCGACCGTTCGGATGCGTCGGGCACCGGGTATTACTCGACGGCGGAGGACCGGTACCTTCCCGATGTCCTTTCCGCCGCGCTCGGCCACCTTCCAGTCCTTCCGCGGGTGCTGGGCCCACTGGAGGCGGCCGGATGGACGCCGGCAGGTGCCCTGCTGGGGGCAGGCGCCGGGGACAATGCGGCCGCCGCCCTGGGGGCAGGTGCCGGGCTGGGCGACGTGGTGATGTCGCTGGGCACCTCCGGCACCGTGTTCGCGGTTTCCGCTTCGCCGGCGGCAGATGCCTCAGGGCTGGTGGCCGGGTTCGCCGATGCAGCCGGGCACTACCTTCCGCTGGTGTGCACGTTGAACGCCACGCGCGTTTTCGATGCCACCGCCGCCCTGCTGGGCGTCGACCTGGCGGAGTTCAACCGGCTGGCAATGTCCGCCGGGCCCGGTTCCGGCGGCCTTACCCTGGTCCCCTATTTCGATGGGGAAAGGACCCCCAACCTGCCGGATGCCACCGGCTCCCTGCACGGCATTACGCGGGCGAACTACACCGCCGCCAACCTGGCGCGCGCCGCCGTCGAAGGCGTGGTCTGTTCCCTGGCGGACGGCCTGGCGGCCCTGCAGGAGCAGGGGGTGTCCGCCCAGCGGATCCTCCTGGTGGGCGGGGGCGCCCAGTCCGCCGCTGTGCAGGACGTAGCGGCACGCCTGCTGGGGGCCCGTGTCACGGTGCCGCAGCCGGGCGAGTACGTGGCTGACGGCGCCGCGCGCCAGGCCGCGGCGGCACTCACCGGACATTTCCCCACCTGGGCGGCAGGCGCCGTCGACCTCCCAGAGAAAAAGGACGACGGCGCTGTGCTGGCAAGGTACCGCCGGTTCGCCTCGTTGTCCGCCTGAGGCCACAGCGCAGAGGAGGCCCGGACCGTCCGCGGTCCGGGCCTCCTCTGCGCTGGCGCGGAATTATGCCGGGTCAGGCGAACGGGAGGACAAGCTCCGCGTACCGCTCCTTGACCGTGGCCAGGACGGCATTGCCGTCCGTATCCCAAATCTCCTGGTTGAAAATCTCCACCTCGATGTACCCGGTGTAGCCGGCGTCCCGTACCCAGGTACCGATCGTGGCGAAGTCCACCACGCCGTCGCCCATGTACCCGCGGGACAGCAGCGGGTCCGCGGCGATCGGCATGTTGAAGTCGCACACCTGGTAGGAGGCGATGCGCTTCTCCCGGCCCGCGCGCCCGATCTGCGCCTTCAGTTCCGGGTCCCACCAGACATGGAAGGTGTCCACGGCGACGCCCACCGTTGCGGCATCGAACGGCGCTGCAAGGTCCAGCGCCTGCCCCAGCGTGGAGATCAGGGCACGGTCGGCCGCATACATCGGGTGCAGCGGCTCCAGGACCAGGCGGACGCCATGTTCGGCGGCGAAGGGAACCAGGTCGGCGAGCCTGTCGGCAACGCGCTGCCGGGCGGCCACGACGTCCTTCTCCCCCGGTGCAAGCCCGCCGACCACCAGGAACAGTTCCCGGGTGTCCAGGGCCACGGCTTCAAGGATCGCTGCGCGGTTGTCCGCGAGCGCGGCCGCCTGGCCTTCGGCGTCTGCGGCGGTGAGGAACCCGCCGCGGCACAGTGAGGACACGCGCAGGCCGGCGTCCTTGATCAGGCGCGCCGCCTTGTCCAGGCCGGCTTCCTCCACGCGGTCCCGCCACGGGCCGATCGAGGGAATGCCTGCGTTGACGCACCCCTCCACGACCTGGGCGAGCGTCCACTTTTTGGTAGTGGCGCTGTTGATGGACAGGCGCGCGAAGTCGCTCATACTCCCACCCCGTTGATGCGCAGGTAGTCGGACATCCGGAAGGCCGCCAGCGCGGGGTCTTTCAGCAGTCCGGCCTGGTCCGCGAGCTCAAAGGTTCTGGCCAGGTGGCAGACCGAGCGGCCCGAATGCAGGCCGCCCACCATCTGGAAACCGGGCTGCTTGCCGTTGAGCCAGGACAGGAAGGCGATCCCTGTCTTGTAGTAGAACGTAGGGGCACTGAAGATGTGCTTGCCCAGTTCCCGGGTGGAGTCGAGGATTTCGCGGGCCTTGGCGGCGTTGCCGGCGTCGTAGTTCTGCAGGGCAACCGAAGCGGCGGGGTAGATTGCCGCGAAGATTCCCAGCAGGGCGTCGGAGTGGTGGCTGCCATCGCCGTCGATGAGTTCCGGGTAGTTGAAGTCGTCGCCGGTGTAGAGCCGGACGCCGTCGGGCAGGGCCGCCCGCAGGGCCACCTCGTGGCCGGCATCGAGCAGCGAGACCTTGACACCGTCCACCTTGGCGGCGTTGTCCTTGATGAGGCCGAGGAACGTTTCGGTGGCCGTCGCGACGTCGTCCGATCCCCAGTAGCCGGCGAGGGCGGGATCGAACATGGTGCCCAGCCAGTGCAGGATGACCGGCTGGTCCACTTCCCGCAGGAGGGTGGAGTACACCGTCAGGTAGTCTTCGGGGCCCCGTGCCACCTTTGCCAGGGCCCGGGAGGCCATGAGGATGACCTTGGGGCCGGCCTCGGTGACGACGGCGATCTGCTCGCGGTAGGCCTCAAGGACGGCCTTGATTCCGGCCTCAACTGCAGGAAGCGAATCAGTCTCCAGCTGGTCGGTGCCGGCACCGCAGGAGACGAGGTCCCGGACGGACTTGCCGACGGTGGCCGCATTGCCGGCCGAAACCACCGAGGCTGCTTCGACACCGGTGCGCTTGATGAGCTGCTGGGTGGCGGCCCAGTCAAGGCCCATGCCGCGCTGGGCGGTGTCCATCGCATCGGCCACGCCCAGGCCATAGGACCAGAGCTCGTGGCGGTACGCCATGGTGGCGTCCCAGTCGAGGCGTGCAGGGGCCCCGGGGGTGTTGTCCGCGAGTACTTCGGGAATGACGTGGGCCGCGGCATATGCCCGCCGGGCTGTCAGTGGCGCGGTGGGGCGGGCCCAGGTGGTGCCACCCTGCAGGCGGTACTCCCTGGTGCCCCCGTCGGAGGAGGGAAGGATGAGGGAAGTCATTAGACGGTGATCTCCGGGATGTCGATGGTGCGGCGTTCGTCGTTGGACTGCAGGCCCAGTTCCGCGAGCTGCACGCCGCGGGCGGCGGAGAGCAGGCCAAAGCGGTGTTCGCGGCCGGCCACGACGTCGCGGAGGAATTCCTCCCACTGCAGCTTGAAGCCGTTGTCCAGCTCGGCATTGGCCGGAACCTCCTGCCACTGGTCGCGGAAGGATTCGGTGACGGGCAGGTCCGGGTTCCAGACGGGCTTGGGCGTATGCGCCCGCTGCTGGGCGACGCACTTGTTCAGGCCGGCCACAGCGGAACCGTGGGTGCCATCCACCTGGAATTCCACCAGTTCGTCGCGGTATACGCGCACCGCCCAGGACGAGTTGATCTGGCCGACGACCTCGTCGCCGCCCGGCGTTTCAAGTTCGAAGATGCCGTAGGAGGCGTCATCGGCGGTGGCCTTGTATTCCCTGCCCTCCTCGTCCCAGCGGGCAGGGATGTGGGTGGCGGTCTTGGCATTGACGCTTTTGACCTTGCCGATGATTCCCTCCAGGACGTAGTTCCAGTGGCAGAACATGTCAGTGGTCATTCCGCCGCCGTCTTCCTTGCGGTAGTTCCAGGACGGGCGCTGGGCGGCCTGGATGTCGCCTTCGAAGACCCAGTAGCCGAACTCGCCGCGGATGGAAAGGATCCGGCCGAAGAATCCCTCGTCCACCAGCCGGCGGAGCTTGACCAGGCCCGGCAGGTAGAGCTTGTCGTGGACAACACCGGCCGTCACCCCTGCCTGCTTGCCGATCCGGGCAAGCTCGATGGCCTCTTCAAGGGTTTCGGCCGTGGGCTTCTCGGTGAAGATGTGCTTCCCGGCCAGCATGGCCTTCTTCAGGGTGGCCGCGCGGAGGCTGGTCATCGAGGCATCGAACACGACGTCGACAGTGGGGTCGTTGATCACGGCGTCCAGGTCGGTGGTCCATTCCGAAACCTTGTGCTGCTCTGCCAATTCCCGGATTTTCGCCTCATTGCGCCCCACGAGGATGGGTTCAACCTGGACGCGGGTGCCGTCCTCGAGGGTGAATCCGCCGGCGTCGCGGATGGGCAGGATGGAGCGCAGCAGGTGCTGGCGGTAGCCCATCCGGCCGGTGATGCCGTTCATGGCGATGCGGATCGTCTTTGTTTCGAAGCCCATGTGTCCTCCACGGTGAGTGAGCAATGTACTCAAGCCAACTGGGAAAGCGCATTCCCACTGCATCCATGATGCATCGCGCCCTTTCTCTTGGCAAGCGCTTTCCGGAAGAAGTTTGAACTGCCATAATGTGCTTAGCCTTCGAGCCCGTACCGAGACCAGGAGATGCTGTGGCTGCAAGTACCCTTACCGAGGTGGCCCGCCTTGCCGGCGTTTCCCCCGCTACGGCCTCCCGCGTGCTTAACGGTTCCGCCCGGAAGCCGGGCGAGGACTTCGCCGAACGGGTCAGGCAGGCGGCGGAGTCGCTGGGTTACGTGCCCAACGCCCAGGCCCAGGGGCTGGCGAAGTCCAGCTCCGGCCTCATCGGCCTGATTGTCCACGACATCGCGGACCCCTACTTCGCGGCCGTGGCCCGGGGCGTGCAGGCAGCCGCGCGGGAACAGCACCGGATGGTGCTGCTGGCCACTACCGGGGGCGGGCCCGCGGAAGAAAGGGAAGCAGTGGCAGCCTTTGCCGCCCGCCGGGCGGACTCGATTGTCATCGCAGGTTCCCGCTCGTGCCGGGATGAAGACAAGGAAGGCAACGCAGAGCTGGCAGCCGAACTCGACCGGTACTGCCGCAACGGCGGACAGGTGGCAGTGGTGGGCCACCCGGTGGTCGGCGCAACGGCTCCGGAGGGATACCACGTGGTGAAAGTCCCCAACCAGGAGCTCGCCGGCCGCCTCGCCGCGGAGCTTGCGCGCAGCTGGGACGGGGACTTCGTCATCGTCGGCGGCCCGGAAGGCCTCCTGACTTCCGATGACCGGGTCCGCGGCTTCCAGGAGGGACTGGACAAGGCCGGACGCCGTCCGGCCGAAGTGCTCCGCAGCGCGTTCAATCGGTCCGGCGGATATGACGCAGGCCTGGAACTGGCGGCCCGGATCAAGGCAGCCCAATCCGGCGACGCGCACGCCACCGCAAAACTCTGTATTTTCGCCGTCAACGACGTCATGGCCATCGGCGCCGCAGCGGCCCTGCGGTCCGAAGGGCTCCGCATCCCCCGCGACGCCGCCATCGCCGGTTTCGACGACATTGAAACCCTCCGGGACTTCCGGCCCGCCCTGTCCACGGTCCGCCTGCCGCTGGAGGACATCGGCCGGCTCGCCACGCTTGCCACCGGACCGAGGTCCGCCGGCGACGCTGCGGAAGCCGCCTCCCCCGGTGGCATCACAGGCGAGGTCACGCTGCGGCGCAGCACCGAAGCTGCCGCCTGATGGCGTTGCCGGCACTGACGGCAGTTCCGGCCCGCCCGGGGGGTGCCGGCTACCGCCCCGCCATCCTGGTCCTGCCCGGAGGAGGTTATGCCAGGCAGGCCGATCACGAAGCGGAGCCCGTGGCGGAATGGCTGACAGCGCTGGGCATCCACGCCTTCGTGCTCCGCTACAGGGTTGCCCCTGACCGGCACCCGGCACCCCTGGAGGACGCAAAGGAAGCCATGCTCCACATCAGGGGTGGACAACGTGGGTTGGCCGTCGACCCGGGGCGTGTCGGCGTCCTGGGCTTCTCCGCCGGCGGCCACCTGGCAGCCACCTGAGCACGGCAGCTGCCACCGGGAATCCGGATCTGGACGTGCGCGCGGCCGTCCCCGACCTTTCGGTTCTTTGCTACCCCGTAGCATCACTGACCCACGAAGCCCACCCGGGATCGGTGGCGAACCTCCTTGGCGACGCACCGCCGTCGGCCCTTCTCAGGGCACTCTCGCCGGAGCTGAACGTCACGCCCCTGGCACCGCCGGCATTCCTCTGGCATACCGCCGACGACGATGCCGTCCCGGTGAGCAACAGCCTGAACTACGCCAGGGCGCTCTTTGCCGCCGGCGTTCCGGCGGAGCTGCATGTCTTCCCGGAGGGGCGGCACGGGCTAGGGCTTGCCGCAGACCAACCAGGACCCGGGCAGTGGACCGGGCTGTGCGCGGCCTGGCTGCAGCGAGCCGGGTGGACGGATACCCCCGCCGCAGCCCCTGCGACCGGCCGCAGTTAGTCCACTGCCCGAATGGTCCAGCTTGCCGAATGTGCCTGGCCAGGCTGCAGATGCACCAGGTCCGTCCCTGAACGCAGGGCATCCGGCGGGCAGGTCATGGGTTCAACGGCCAGGCCCAGCCGGTCCGGGCCGACGGGCTTGTCGCCGGTGTGCACCTGCACCCAGGGCCACTCGGTGCCCCACTCGAGTTCCACACCCGTACCGGACGGGTCCAACACCCGTACCCGGGCAAGGCCCTCTCCGTCCCGGGCGATGTCCGTAAACGCATGGTCGATCTTCACCGGTCCCAGCCGCCGCGCTGACCGGAAGTCGAAGGCGGCCCCCGCCACCGGCCGCATGCCCACGGGCAGCAGCCGGTCAGGGGTTACCTCCAGGTAGGAGCCGGCCGGAAGTTCCAGCGACCAGTCATCCAGCGGGGACGGGCCGGCCACCAGATAGGGGTGGGGGCATACCCCGTACGGCGCGGGCGAGGTGCCGGCGTTGACCGCCCGCACCTCGCCGCGGAGCCCGTCTTCGGAGAGGGAGTAGCTGACGGCCAGTTCCAGGTCTGTGGGGTAATCGGGGCCGGCAGGAATGCGGCATCCCAGGACCGCCCGGCCCGCGGCTGTTTCCAGTACTTCCCAAGGCCTGTGGATGGCCAGGCCGTGCAAAGCCGAGCCACGCTCCGGCTCGTTAACGGCGGCGGTATAGCCAATGCCCGCGTAGGAGTAGCTGCCGTCCGCCAGCCGGTTGGGCCAGGGCGCGCAGATGACGCCCCGGTAGTCGGGCACGGGACCGTCCGGCCCAAATCCCACCACCAGGTCCCTGTCCCCGTGGCGCAGTGCGCGGAGCGCCCCGCCCCGAAGGGTGACGACGGCGGAGTAGGGTCCGTGGGCGAGGTGGACTTCGGTTCCGGGCATGGTTCCCTCTTCGTCGCGGGGTGTTAGCGCTCACCAGCCTACCGCACCGCACGCACTTTCCACCGGTTAAAGTTGCCCAATGGACTCCGCCCCCGACCAGGACCTCATCGCCTCCGTCAGGGCCGCCCTCCGGGCAATGGCCGATCCGGTGCGGGCCGCGGGAGCCCAGGCCTACATGAAGTCCCTGCTTCCATCGCTCGGCGTCCGGGTTCCCGACGTGCGGCGGATCACGGCGGACGCTGCGCGGACGTATCCCCCGGCGTCCGCGGCGCAGCTTCGCGCCACGGTGCTCGACCTGTGGCGCGCCGCTATGTTCCGCGAGGAAAAGTACGCGGCCATCGACCTGACAGCACACCGGCTGGTGACCGCCGACCTGGACATGCTTCCTGTCTACGAGGAGATTATCCGGACAGGGGCGTGGTGGGATTTTGCCGACGGCGTGTCCGGCCGGATCTGCTCCCTGCTGCTGGCGCACCCTGAAGAAATGGCCACCCTCCTTCGGCAGTGGAGCCGGGACCCGGACCTCTGGATCCGGAGGGCTGCCATCACGTCGCAGCTTCGCGCGGGAACAGCCACGGACACGGAGCTGCTCGCCGCCGTCATTGAGCCGAACCTGGCGGATCCGGAGTTCTTTATCCGGAAAGCCATCGGTTGGGCACTGCGCGAGTACGCCAAGAGGGCGCCGGACTGGGTTGAGGCGTTTGCGGCCCGGCACCGGGATGCCATGAGCCCGCTGTCACGCCGGGAGGCCCTGCGCAGGATCAGCTCCGCGGCCCCGGACGGTAGCGGCCGCTAGATCACAGGACGTTCGACGACGGGCTCGTGCGACTTCCGGAACAGCCTGCGGGTGCCACGGTCCCAGAAGATCAGGTAAAGCCCAAAGAGCAGGGCGGTCAGGGCTGCCGCAATCCTGGCCAGCAGAAGGGCGAAGCCCAGGTCCTGGGTCTGGAGATAGGGAAAGACATCCAGCTGGTCCGAGATGGCGTAGATCATGAAGAAGGACACCACGAAGTAGAGGGCCTTGACCTGCCAGTCGTTACGAATACCCGTCACGGCGAACAGCGGAATCAGCCACACCACGTACCAGGCCTGGATGATGGGGGCCAGCAGCACCACGGCAGCCAGGCCGAGCGTGAGGCGGCGCATCAGGCGGTCATGGTCGCCCTTGAGGATCTGCCAGGCAAGGATGGCCACGGCAAGAAGCTTGCCGGCGTCGAACACCCAGCCTGCGGGCACGGACCCGTCAAAACCGAAGGCGCCGGCCAGCGACCCAACCACCATGCCGATCAGGCCCACCGGGGCGTACCAGATGGAGATGCTGCCCGGCGCGGAAAGCCCGTTGATCCAGCC
The DNA here is from genome assembly GCF_039907755.1 of Pseudarthrobacter sp. CC12. Taxonomy (NCBI): domain Bacteria; kingdom Bacillati; phylum Actinomycetota; class Actinomycetes; order Micrococcales; family Micrococcaceae; genus Pseudarthrobacter; species Pseudarthrobacter sp. CC12. The sequence continues at coordinate 16,709 of NZ_JARDJH010000044.1, forward strand.
GAAGCCGAACCCGTTGACCATGCTCATTGCTGCCAGCAGCGCCAGGCTCAGGCCCGCCGTCAGCGCCCAAAATGCCACTTTCCGCAGCCATCCCGCATTCCTTCCCGCCCAGAGGAGTCCAACGAACGGCAGGAAGACAATGGTGATGGGCTTCACCGCGATGGACAGGGTCACCAGGACGATGCCGCGGACCTGGCGCCGGGTTGCGGAGTAGTACAGGCCCGCCAGGGCCAGCCCGATCATCAGGGAGTCGTTGTGGACGCTGGCAATGAAGTTGGTCAGGAAAAGCGGATTGGCCACCGTCAGCCAGAGGGCCCGGTGCGGATTCACGCCGTGCAGTTCAGCGAGCCGGGGAACATAGCTGACGCAGAGCAGCACGCCCGCCAATGCCACCAGCCGGAAGAGCATGACGCAGGCCTCCGGCTGGACGTTGGTCACCCAGACGACGAACTGCTCGATCCAGAGGAACAGCTGGCCGTAGGGAACCGGGGCTTCGGTCCACTGCTTGTCGGCTCCCAGCTGGAAGTAGTTGGACAGGGCGGAGATGCCGTTTTCGTACGGGTTGAAGCCTTCCACCATCAGCCTCCCCTGGCCAATGTAGGCATACACGTCACGGCTGAACAGCGGCACGCTGAACATCATGGGAAGTCCCCACGCCACCACCGCGGCCAGGGTTGCCCGCCGGGCCTGTTCGCCCCACACTCGGACTTTCTGCCCGAGCCGCAGCCAGGCACGCACCAGGAGCATGCCCCCCACGGCCACCAGGACAATGGACAGCGCCACCCCCGGGGCTTCGGTCCGCATCCAGATGAACACGGGCATGCGGCGCAGCTCCGAAACGGGAGCCAGCCAGCCCACGCCAATCGAGCCGATCATCATGGACAAGGAGCCCAGGAAGCCGGCAAGCAGGGGTGAGCGTGGATTGTCCACCTCGGCACTGCCCGCTCCGGCAACGCCGTCCGCCGCCATCTCCCCCGCTGCGGGCACAGGCGCCGTCATCTCAGGATCGTCCAATCTTCATGCGTTTTCCGCGGTTCACCCGGCAGCCGCGCTGGCCCGCCGGAACAGGATTCAGGGCGGAAGGGCGACCCGCCGCGTACCCGAAATCCTAGCATCGGCAAGGTGCCCGGAGGTGTAACGGTAGGCTGGTCCGGTGCCTATATCTAACGAACGAATCGTCTGGATCGACTGCGAAATGACCGGCCTGGACATCAAGAACGACGCCCTGATCGAGGTGGCAGCACTGGTCACGGACTCGGAGCTCAACATCCTTGGCGACGGCGTCGACGTCGTCATCAAACCCGACGATGCTGCCGTGGCCCAGATGTCCGACTTCGTCCGGGACATGCACACCAGGTCCGGGCTGCTGGCGGAACTGCCGCACGGCAAGACGATGGCAGAAGCAGAGGCAGCAGTCATGGAGTACATCTCCGCCTGGGTCCCGGACCCGCGCAAAGCACCCCTGGGCGGGAACTCGGTGGGAACCGACCGCGTGTTCCTGTCCCGCGACATGCCCGCGGTAGTGGAGCACCTCCACTACCGGGTCATCGACGTCAGCACTATCAAGGAGCTTTCGCGCCGCTGGTACGCCCGGGCCTACTTCCAGTCGCCGGCGAAGAAGGGCGGCCACCGCGCATTGGGAGACATCAAAGATTCCATCGATGAGCTCAGGTACTACCGCGAAGCCGTATTCGTCCCCGCCCCGGGACCTGACAGCGCCACCGCCCAGAAGATTGCCAGGGGAATCGCCAATGCCGCTGCCGAAAGCAGCTCCGGAGAGTAATCTGCGCCACGTTTGGTGAAATTTTGCCCCAAATCGCAGAAAGTGGACAAAGCACCCCTTCCGAGCAGGTAAGCTATTTGAGTTGCGTTTCCAGGGAGCCGCTACGGTGGAATTCCCTTGAGGCACATGGTGGGCGTAGCTCAGTTGGCAGAGCGCCTGGTTGTGGTCCAGGAGGTCGCGGGTTCAACCCCCGTCGCTCACCCTCACGGGGCGGCACATGCAGCCGTCAACAAAGGAGGCCGCACCGGATATCCGGTGCGGCCTCCTTTGTCGTGCCCAGCCGGGTACATGCATTGCAGCCGGGGACACCGAGAAGCCGAAGGACAACTGATATGACTGTTCTGCCTATCACCATCTGGGGCGAGCCTGTGCTGCACCGCCGCGCCGCCGAGGTGGAGGTTTTCGACGACGAACTGCGCACCCTTATTGCCGACATGTTTGAAACCAACGACGCAGCCAACGGAGTGGGCCTCGCCGCCCCGCAGATCGGCGTCGGCAAACGGATCTTCGTCTACAAGTACGCAAACGACGACGGCGCTCCCCCAAGCGGCGTCCTGGTGAATCCCGTCCTGACCCTGTCCAAGGTCTCCGGCGCTGCTCCCGACCCCGACGAGGAGGAAGAGGGCTGCCTTTCCTTCCCGGGCGAACAGTACCCGCTCAAACGGGCGGAATGGGCCCGCGTGGAAGGCTTCGACGGATTCGGGGAACCCGTCCGGTTCGAGGCCACGGGCTGGTTTGCCAGGGTCATCCAGCATGAATACGACCACCTCGACGGCAAGCTGTATGTCAACCGGCTGATGGACCGGTATTCGCGCAAAGCCATGAAGCAGGCCAAGAAGAACGGCTGGGGCGTGCCGGGGCTCACCTGGATGCCCGGGGTGGACCCTGACCCCTTTGGCCACTGACCGTGTCCGGGCGGCGTCCGGTCAGCCTGCGGTGATGGTGGGCTGCTGGGGGCAGGAGGATAGGACCCGCCGCATGGCGTCTTTCTCTGCCGCCGTCACCCACAAGCCGTAGGCGGCTTTCACGGAGATCTGCCGGGCCACGTAATGGCAGCGGATTGCCGTGTTCTTTGGAAGCCAGGTAGCGGCGTCACCCGCACTCTTTTGCTGGTTGGCGGCGCCGTCCGCTGCGACGAGGTTCAGCGGATCATTGGCCAGGCTCTGGCGTTCCTTGGCCGTGAGCCGCTGGGCTCCCTTTTGCCAGGCGTCACCCAGGGCCACCACATGGTCGATCTGGACGGCGCGGCTGCTCTCGGATCCGCGCCGGAAGTCCACGTCCTGGCCCGTGTAGGGTTCCCGGAAGTGCCCGGCCGTCACTTTGCAGGAGGACCCCTCGGAGAACACAACGCCGGCAAGGTCCCTGCGAAGGATGTCGTTCCGCGTGTCGCAGCCGTTCCGGTCGACATCAAGCCAAGCCTGTCCGAAGGCCTCACGGCTGTAGCCGGTGTTGGGCGCCCTGCCTTTCACGGCCAGGCCGTCGAGGGCTGCGAGGGCGCTGCCGGAGGGCACCGGGTTGGGCTCCTGGACCGGTTTCATCCAGGCGGCGTCGAAGACCGGCGCCTCGGTGGGGCCATCTGCCGCCGGTCCGGCTGCCGCGAACTGGCCGGTGGTGAAGAACCAGACCAGGGCCACGAATATGGCTGCGGCGGCGGTGGCGAGCAGCACCCAGGCCTGCCGCGAACGGCGCCGCGCGCGGCGGTACGCAGACCAGCTGATGGTCACGGGGCTGACGCCGGGAAGGGAAAGTCGGGCACCCCAAAAGCCTAGGACAAAGGGCGCGCCCGGCCACTGATATCCACACTGTTGGGGAAGAGTGATGGGTCACAGCGCCCGGGGCTGCCCCGGGTTACTGTTCCCTGGTGACGCGCCGAAGGTCTTCTTCCGCCACGGCCAGCAGGCTCTCGAGCTGGCGCACCCGGTCATCGCTGACGTCCCCGGTCTTATGGGCGTCCCTGGCGCGTTCCAGCAGGCGCAAGGCTTCCTTATGGTTGGCCTTGGCCACGTCGAGTGCGTGCTCGAGGGTGGTTTCGTGCTGAAGTGTCGATTCGTTGTCCATGCCACCAGTGTGGTCCGCTTTCCCGGCTGATTCCAGTGAACCAGCCGGGAAAGACCTGAGCGTTACTAGACTGCGATGGCTGCCAGGGCGGCAGCGCTTTCCTTGGCGGGAAAGGACGGCGGGTTCACGCCTGCCATCTCTTCCATGACGCGGACCACCTGGCAGCTGTAGCCGAACTCGTTGTCGTACCAGACGTAGAGGACCAGGTTCTTGTCCGTGGACACGGTGGCCAGGCCGTCCACGATGCCGGCACGGCGGGAGCCCACGAAGTCGGTGGAGACGACCTCGGGTGAATCGATGTAGTCGATCTGCTTGCGCAGGTCCGAGTGCAGCGACATTTCGCGGAGGTAGTTGTTGACCTCGTCCTTGGTGGTGCCGTTCTCAAGGGTGAGGTTCAGGATGGCCAGCGAAACGTCCGGGGTGGGGACGCGGATGGAACTGCCGGTGAGCTTGCCCAGGAGTTCGGGCAGGGCCTTGGCCACGGCCTTGGCGGCACCGGTTTCGGTGATCACCATGTTCAGCGCTGCCGAACGGCCGCGGCGGTCGCCCTTGTGGAAGTTGTCGATCAGGTTCTGGTCGTTGGTGAAGGAGTGGACGGTTTCGACGTGGCCGTGCACCACGCCGAACTTGTCGTTGATGGCCTTCAGGACCGGGGTGATGGCATTGGTGGTGCAGGATGCCGCGGATACGATCTTGTCCGAGTCCGTGATGTCGCTGTGGTTGATGCCGTGGACGATGTTCTTCAGTTCACCCTTGCCCGGTGCGGTCAGCAGGACGCGGGCCACGCCCTTGCTTTGCAGGTGCTGGGACAGGCCCTCGGCGTCGCGCCAGCGGCCGGTGTTGTCGACTACCAGGGCGTTGCTGATCCCGTAGGCGGTGTAGTCGATCGTGGCGGGGTCGTTCGAGTAGATGACCTGGATCTGGACGCCGTTGGCCGTGATGGTGTTGGCGGCTTCATCCACGCGGATGGTGCCTTCGAAGGAGCCGTGGACGGAGTCGCGGCGCAGCAGGCTGGCGCGCTTGGAGAGGTCGTTGTCGGAGCCGCGCCGCACCACGATGGCGCGCAGGCGCAGGCCGTGGCCACCGCCTGCCTTTTCGATGAGGAGGCGTGCAAGGAGACGGCCGATCCGGCCAAAGCCGTAGAGGACGACGTCGGTGCTGGTGCGGTCATCGCCGCCCCGCTTGCCCACGATCTCGGCGAGTTCTGCGCGGAGGAATTCCTCAAGGGTGGCGCCATTGCCCTCTTCCTTGAATTTTTGGTTCAGCCGGGCGATGTCGATCGCGGCGGCACCGAGCTCGAGTCCGGCCAGCGTGTTCAGCAGGGGCGCCGTGTCCTCCAGGAGCAGTTCGTCCTTGCTCATCCGGCGCGCAAAGCGGTGCGCCTTGAGGATGTTCATGGTGGACTTGTTGATCAGGCTCCGGCCGTGGATGCTGGTCACCACGTTGTTTTCGCGGTACAGCCTGCCGATCACGGGGATCATGGCCTCGGCGAGGGCCTCCCGGCCCATCCACGTATCAAGACAAGAATCAGACGTCTGGCTCACAGAAATACCTTCCTCGGTTCAGCCGTGTACGTCTTCGTACACGGATGTAGGCCACCTGATGATGTCCAGGGGCACCGGCACCTGCAGGGATGGCCCCCAGGCACCTGGATCGCGTGCAAAGAAAAACCGCCGGTTGCGGACGCAATTTTCGGCGGTAGAACTCCTGCGTCCGGGATCCATTCTAATTTGGCGCGGTCCAGGGAACACGCCCGCGCTGCGTGAAATCACTCACATGGCGGGACGGCGCCGGAAGGATACCGTGACGGGCGCCTCAGTTGTGGATGGCGGAGTACAGGTTCAGGCTGGCGCAGTAAACCAGCCACGAGAAGTACGGCAGCACCAGGCAGCCGGCGGTGGCGTCCACCGGGCCGAACCTCAGGATCAGGAACGCGAGGGTTGCGGCCAGGGCACAGATGACTGCAAAGGCCGCCCACAGGGCCACGGCTCCGAGCGCTGGGTACAGGGCGAAGAAGGTCACCGGCCAGGCGGCGTTGAGCAGCAACTGGGCTACGTACCAGGAGCGGGTGCCGCCGGCAAAGCGGCCTTTGCGCCAGACCAGCCACGCCGCGGTGGCCACGCCCGCATACAGCAGCATCCACGTGCCTCGGAACATCCACGACGGCGGCATCCACGGCGCTTTCACGGAGCCTGCGTACCAGCCGCCGGAGTTGAGGATGATCGGGACCGAGGAGAGCAGCCAGGCCAGCGCCGAAAGGGCCAGGAATCCGGCGAGCGCCAGGCCTTGTGAACGGATGCCGGGAACGCCCGCTGCGGGTGCGGTACGGGTTTCAGGAATTGCGGGCACGGTTCAGGATCCCCGACGCATCGCGCGTGGTCAAACGCGGTTTATGGATGGGACAGCCGATACGCCGGGTTCTGTTCTCCCCTGCCGTTGCCGGCGAGGGAGCGACGGCCATCCATCTACGAGTACCGTTGCCGGCACCCTCCAGCGGCCTACCCGGACACTCGGGCGGGCAGCCCTCGAACGTGTCCTGTCTGGCCTTGCTCCGGGTGGGGTTTACCTAGCCTTCCCGGTCACCCGGGAAGCTGGTGGTCTCTTACACCACCGTTTCACCCTTACCTGCCCTCCCCGGCCGGGGCCGGAAATGCAGGCGGTCTGTTTTCTGTGGCACTGGCCTGCGGGTTACCCCGAGTGGGCGTTACCCACCACCCTGCCCTGCGGAGCCCGGACGTTCCTCGAGCCACTTGCGTGGCGCGCGGCCGTCTGGCTGTCCCATCCGGCTCCCAGTCTACCGGCGCCACCGGCCGCTTTTGTCGCCGGTAGGATCGGACGGTGCTGATTCTGCTTCCCCCTTCCGAAGGCAAGACGCCGGCGCTCCGCGGTCCCGCCGTCGACTGGACCGCCCTGGGCTTCCCGGAGCTCAACCCGTACCGCGCGAAGGTCCTCGAGGCGCTTGGCACGGTCAGCGCCCACCAGGACGCCCTCGCCCTGTTGGGCGTCGGGGCATCGCTGCGGGACGACGTCGAGCGCAATACCCGCCTGCACGCCGAGCCGGCGGCCCCCGCCCACAGCATCTACTCGGGTGTCCTCTACGACGCCCTCGGCTACCGGAGCCTGACGCCGGTGCAGCGACGCAAGGCCGATGAGTCCGTCCTGGTGATCTCGGCGTTGTGGGGAGCCCTCCGCTTTGGCGACAGCGTTCCCGCCTACCGGTTGTCAATGGGCACGTCCCTGCCCGACGTCGGGCGCTTGGCTCCGTTTTGGAAGGAACAGCTTGGGGATACCCTCAGCGCCGCAGCGCAGGGGCACTTGCTGGTGGACTGCCGGTCCAGCACCTATGCGGCAGCGTGGGCTCCGCCGGCGCAGCAGACCGTCACGGTCAACGTCTTCACCGAAAGTGGAGGAGTCCGGAAGGTGGTGAGCCACTTCGCCAAGCACACCCGCGGCGAACTGGCGCGGCACCTGCTGGTGCGCCGTGGAAAGGCCCCCGGGGCGCCGTCGGACCTTCTGAAGGCTGCCCGCGAAAAGTGGGAGGCGGAGCTGGTGCCCGGCACCGCACGCAAACCGCACGCCTTGAACATCATCCTGCCGGGCTGACCGTCCGGCAGGTTGCCTTGCAGTCCGGTCAGGACCACTCGTCCGAACGGACCAGGATGGCGCCGGAGTCCGGGCAGAACACGATGTCGTCGGCAGCGGCTGCCTTGATCTCGGCGAGGTCGCCCGGGCTGAGCTTCATGCCCGAGGCTTCCGAGGTGCCGTGGAAGAGCCGCGCGGCGCCCACCCCGCGCTTCGCGAGCGTTTTTTCGTAGATTGCCAGCAGGCCCGCGTCCAGGCCTTGGGCAAAGTCGCCCCGTTGGGTACGAAGCCCTGCCGCTTCCGTTTCCACGTCCGCCAGGGCCGCATCGAGCTCGGCCCTGATGGTTCCAAAGGACCCCTGGATGTCGTCGACAATCTGCTGCTGGGCCGCCTGCCGTTCCCGCAGCGAGTCCAGCCGCTCCATGACTTCCAGTTCCACGTCTTCAAGGTCGGAGCGCCGCTTGTTCAGCGACGCAATGTCCTTTTGCAGTGCCACCAGGTCCTTGGACAGGCCGGTGCCGCTGTTGAGCCGCGCTTCGTCACGCTGGATCCGGGAGGCAACCTGTTCGACGTCGGCCTCGGCCCGCTTCAGCGCAGCCTCGGCGTCGTGCACGGCCACCTTGGCCGCGCCCAGTTCACCGTTGGCGACGGACAGGGCGGCCTCGAGGTCCTTGATGCGGGGATCGTTTTCGAGCGTGCGGCGGCGGTTGGTGAGGCCTTTCAACCTGGCGTCAAGGCCCTGCAGTTCGAGCAACTTCAACTGTTCCGCCGGTGCTGCCTTGGCCACGTTTACCTCCGCTAGATTCTTCCGGCCTTGGCCGGGCACCGAACCGGCGCTTCCTAGACTCTAGCCGGGAGTGAGGATGAAGTCCCACGGATCGCTGTTGGTGGTGCTGACCAGGATCTCCACGTCATGGCCCTGGTCGGCCAGGACGTTGCCCAGGGCCGCGGCCGCGGCTGGCAGCCAGAGCCATTCGCTCGCAAAGTGCGACACGTCCACCAGGTACGGCCGTCCGTTGGCGGCGGCCTCCCGCGCTTCCGACGCCGGGTGGTGGCGGAGGTCAGCGGTGACGTAGACGTCGGCGTTGCTGGCACGCACCTCGTTGAACAGCGAATCCCCCGCACCACCGCAGACCGCGATGCGCCGCACCAGCCCGTCCTTGTCCCCGGAGACACGCACGCCCCCGGCCACGGAGGGAAGGATTCCGAAGACCCGGGCCGCGAAGTCACCCAGGCTCATGGCATCCGCGAGGTCCCCCACCCGCCCAATGCCCTCCTCCGGCAGCCCGTTGGCCGCCACGGTCAGGGGGGCGACATCCTGAAGTCCCAGGGCGTCGGCCAGGACATCGGAGACACCCCCGACGGCGGAGTCGCCGTTGGTGTGCACGGTCAGCAGTGCCGTCCCCGACTCGATAAGCCGGTGGACCGCCCTGCCCTTTGCCGACGTGGCTGCCACGGACGTGACGCCCTTCAGCAGCAGCGGGTGGTGGGTGATGAGCAGCTCCGCTCCCCACTCGACCGCTTCCTCAATGACTTCCAGGGTGGGATCGACCGCGAACATCACCTTCGTGACCGGTGCCGAGGGATGGCCCGCCACGAGCCCCACCTCGTCCCAGTTCTCCGCCAGGGATTCGGGCCACAGCTCCTCAACCGCAAGCAGCAGTTCGGCCAATGTGGGGGCGTCCGCGGAACCGGCCGCGGCCGGCGTGCCGGAAGAGGCGTCGCCGTCGTGATCTTCCTGGCCGCTAACGTCGGTGTCCACAGGTTCCATAGTCTTAGTTTTACCCCATTGGCCCCGCGCCGCCGCAGTTTGCGGCACTGGGCCGGGGTGCCGGGGAATCTTCCGGCGCCGTCAACCATTGAAGAGGTCATGAAAACTTTTGTTTTGGGCGGAGGGTGCTTCTGGTGCCTGGACGCCGTCTACCAGAGGACCAAGGGCGTCACCTCAGTGGTGTCCGGCTACACCGGCGGACACGATCCGCAGCCGGATTACTACTCGGTCTGCAGTGGAACCACCGGCCACGCCGAAGTTGTGGCCGTGACCTTCGATGAGGACATCATCCCCGCGGAGGTGGTCCTGGACATGTTCTTCGCCCTGCATGATCCCACCACGCTGAACCGCCAGGGATACGACGTCGGCACCCAGTACCGCTCCTCGATGTTCTACGAGACCACGGAGGAGAAGATCCTCTTCGAAGAGGCGATCGACCGCAACCAGGCATTATGGGCGCACCCCATCGTCACAGAGGTCAGCCGGCTCCCGCGGTTCCATGTGGCGGAGGAATTCCACCAGAATTACTACGCCAAGCACCCGGAGCAGGGGTACTGCCAGGTGATCATCAACCCTAAGCTGGCCAAGGCCCGGAAATATTACTCTGCATGGCTTAACGCTTAGCCCACCGTTACGCGGCCTCGTTAGGCTGACCTCAGTATCCACCCCTTAGAGATAGGCGTATGTACATGGCACGGATCTATGACGATGTAACGCAGCTGGTCGGCGGAACCCCGCTGGTTCGGTTGAACCGGCTCAGCGAGGGACTGGACGCCACCGTTGCCGTGAAGCTGGAGTTCTACAACCCGGCCAACAGCGTCAAGGACCGCATCGGTGTGGCCATCATCGACGCCGCGGAAAAGTCCGGTGCCCTGAAGCCCGACGGAACCATCGTCGAAGGCACTTCCGGAAACACGGGCATCGCCCTGGCCATGGTGGGTGCTGCCCGCGGGTACAAGGTCATCCTCACCATGCCGGAGACCATGTCCACGGAGCGCCGGGTCATGCTGCGCGCATTCGGAGCCGAAATTGTACTGACCCCCGGTTCAGAGGGCATGCGCGGCGCCGTGGAAAAGGCCCAGGAAATCGTGGCCAACACCGAGAACTCCATCTGGGCACAGCAGTTCGCCAACGAGGCCAACCCTGAGGTGCACCGCAGGACCACCGCCGAGGAAGTCTGGGCCGACACTGACGGCGCGGTAGACATCTTCGTGGCGGGCATCGGCACCGGTGGAACCATCACCGGCGTCGGACAGGTCCTGAAGGAGCGCAAGCCCGGCGTCCAAATCGTGGCTGTGGAACCCAAGGACTCCCCCATCCTGAACGGCGGCGCTCCCGGCCCGCACAAGATCCAGGGCCTGGGCGCCAACTTCATCCCCGAACTGCTCGACACCAACATCTACGACGAGGTCATCGACGCCACCCTTGAGGATTCGGTCCGGGTAGCCCGCGAATTGGGCATCAAGGAAGGCATCCTCGGCGGCATCTCCTCGGGCGCGATTGTCTGGGCCGCCCTGGAGCTGGCCAAGCGGCCGGAAAACGCAGGCAAGCTGATTGTTGCCGTAGTGTGCGACTTCGGTGAGCGTTACATCTCCACCGTGCTCTATGACGACATCCGCGGCTGATCAGTCCGCTATCCGCCCGTTTCCTGTAGAAAGAACTTTGTGGGCTTTTTCGCAAGACTGAAGGAAGACCTCGACGCCGCCCGGTCCCACGACCCGGCGGCTCGAGGTTCTTTTGAGAACTTTTTCGCCTATTCCGGCCTCCATGCCATCTGGATCCACCGGCTGACGCACCGCATGTGGCAGAACCCGTCGCTTCGCTTCCCGGCGCGCCTGCTGTCCCAGCTGGGCCGGTCCTGGACCGGTATCGAGATCCATCCGGGTGCCACGATCGGCCGCCGCTTCTTCATTGACCATGGCATGGGTGTGGTGATCGGCGAGACGGCAGAGATCGGCGAGGACGTGATGATCTACCACGGTGTGACCCTGGGCGGACGTTCCCTGGCCCGGATCAAGCGGCATCCCACCATCGGCGACCGCGTGACCATCGGCGCCGGTGCCAAGATCCTGGGGCCAATCACCATTGGACGGGACAGCGCCGTGGGCGCCAACGCGGTGGTGGTCAAGGACGCGCCGCCGGAGTCGATCATCACCGGAGTTCCCGCCAAATGGCGGCACCGGGATGCGCAGCGGGAAACCAAGCCCGCCGTTGACCCGGCCGAATACGACATCGAGTACCGGATCTAGCGGACGCAATTCGGGCGGGGCCTGGGGCGTTGCTAACCGGGGAAACGCCTGTAGATGGCCCACAGAACGGTATCGAAGGCACGGTCCGGGAGCAGCCTGCGCAGCAGCAGGATGGCCCGCGCGCCCTTGCCCACCGGATACCGGGTCCTGGGCCGCGGCGACGTGGCTGCATGGACAATCGCCTCCGCGATAACTTCCGGATGCGAGGACATTGCCGAACCGTCGGTGGAGGCCAGCGCGGCTGCCACGACCTTGGCCTGCGCTGCATATGGTCCCGAGCCCGAATTGGCCAGCAGGCCTTCGGCGGAGATGGTGCCCCATTCGGATTGGGTACCGCCCGGCTCGATGATGGATACGTCGATTCCGTGTGGCTTGAGCTCCACCCGGAGCGAATCGCTGAGGCCCTCCACAGCGAACTTCGTGGCGTGGTACCAGGCACCCAGCGGCTCGTACATCTTTCCGCCGATCGATGAAATATTGATGATCCGGCCCCTCCCGGCGGCACGCATGGCCGGCAGCACGAGCTGCGTCATCCGGGCCAGCCCGAAAAGGTTGACCTCGAACTGCCGCCGGCCTTCAGCCAACTCCACTTCCTCCAGCGACCCGTAGGACCCGTACCCGGCGTTGTTGACCAGGATGTCGATCCTGCCGTGGGCTGCGAGAACTTCCCCCACGGCCGCACCCATTGACTCCTCGTCTGTCACGTCCAGCGGCAGGATCCGGACGCGGTCAGCCCTGAGCGGCTCCATTTTCTCCACCCGGCGGGCGCCGGCATAGACCGTGAAACCGTGGGCAGCGAGCTTCCTTGCGGCTTCAAAGCCGATTCCCGTGGACGCGCCGGTGACAAAAACGACGGGCTGGCTCATGGGCGGGACTCCTTGGGACGGGGCGACGGGACGGGCAGGCAGCGCGGATCGACGGACGGTCCGGCCGGAAACACCAGCGGCCGGCGCCCCCAGAGTATCTGGTCGCGCCGGCCGCCAGGCTGGAAACGGTGCTGCCTAGTGCGTGTCCACCGCTTCAACCTCGGACTTGTCCTCGCCCCAGAGGGTGTGGAACGTCCCTTCGGTGTCGACGCGGCCGTACGTGTGGGCGCCGAACAGGTCGCGCTGGCCCTGGATCAGGGCGGCGGCCACGCGCTTGCGGCGCAGTCCGTCGTAGTACGCCAGCGAGGACGAGAACACCGGTACCGGGATGCCGAGCTGTACGGCGGTGGCAACAACGCGGCGCCAGGCGGGCAGGGCGTCTGCGACGGCCTTGGTGAACGCCGGGGCGAAAAGCAGGTTGGCCGGCTTTTCGTCGGCGGCGTAGGCCTTGGTGATGTCCTTGAGGAGCTCGGCGCGGATGATGCAGCCTGCCCGCCACAGGGACGCGATTTCGTCAAGCTTCAGGTCCCAGCCGTATTCCTTGGCTGCGGAGGTGAGCATGTCCAGTCCCTGGGCATAGGAGACCAGCTTGGAGGCGTAGAGCGCCTGGCGGACGTCCTCGACAAACGTCTCGGGGACCTCCACGGTGGCTTCGTTGCCGGCCAGCAGTTCCTGGCCCAGCTTGCGCTGTGCGGCCTGGGAGGAGAGTGCGCGGGCAAAAACGGACTCGGCGATGCCCGAGACCGGTGAACCCAGTTCCAGGGCAGAGATGACCGTCCAGCGGCCGGTGCCCTTCTGGCCGGCAGCGTCAACGACGACGTCGACGAACGGCTTGCCGGTCTTGGCGTCAACGTGGCCCAGGACCTCGGCGGAGATCTCGATCAGGAACGACGAAAGATCACCCTTGTTCCACTCGGAGAAGATCTTTGCCTGCTCGGCCGGCTCGATGCCTGCACCGGAGCGGAGCAGGTCGAAGGCCTCGCCGATGACCTGCATGTCGGCGTATTCGATGCCGTTGTGGACCATCTTGACGAAGTGGCCCGCACCGTCGGTGCCGATCCAGGCACAGCAGGGCTCGCCGTCGACCTTTGCGGAGATTTTTTCCAGCAGCGGGCCCAGTGCCTTGTAGGACTCCTTGGAACCGCCGGGCATGATGGAGGGGCCGTTCAGGGCACCCTCCTCGCCGCCGGACACTCCGACGCCCACGAAGTGCAGGTCCTTCTTGGCCAGGGCCGCTTCCCGGCGGCGGGTGTCCTCGTAGTGAGAGTTGCCGGCGTCAATCATGATGTCGCCCGGCTCCAGCAGCGGCTCCAGCTGCTCGATTACCGAATCGACCGGCTTGCCGGCCTTGACCATGATGAGCACCCGGCGCGGCTTCTCCAGGGAATCGACCAGTTCCTGCAGGGTTTCGGTCCGGATGAAGTCGCCTTCCGAGCCGTGTTTTTCCAGCAGCGCATCCGTCTTCTCCACGGACCTGTTGTGCAGGGCAACGGTGAATCCGTTGCGTGCCAGGTTGCGTGCGAGGTTGGCGCCCATGACGGCGAGGCCGGTGACACCGATGTGTGCAGACATCAATAACTCCAATTCATTGTTCGCCTCGGCTGCCGGCTTCCGCAGGCGGAAGTCACCGGGGCAGATCAGGGGGTCGGAATAAAGCATATATATTCTCAGAGTGGCGCGAAAGTGGCGGCCGCGAACTGGGACCGATTATGTCGGCGCCCGTGCCGGCCACATGGTTGCCAACAACTAGGCTTACAGCATGACCAGCAGCCTCCACCACCGTGCCATCGAGAACCTGGGCACCCGGATCGTCACGGGGGAACTCCCCGCAGGCCATGTCATGCTCGCGGAGCAGCTGGAGGATGAACTGAAGGTGTCCCGGTCCGTGATCCGGGAAGCGGTGCGGGTCCTGCAGTCCCTGGGCCTGGTGGAGACCACCAAGCGGGTGGGGATCCGGGTGATGCCGGCCAGCCACTGGAATCCCTTCGATCCGCAGGTCATCCGGTGGCGCCTGGCCAGCGATGCACGCGGCGCCCAGCTGCGCTCACTGGCTGAGCTGCGCGCGGCCGTGGAGCCTGCCGCTGCCGAGTTGGCAGCGCAGAATGCTCCGGCGGCCCTGCGGATGGAACTCGTGGACGTTGCCCGTGCCATGCGCGAAGCCGGCAACAACGGCGAGGTGGCGCGGTTCCTGGAGCTGGACATCCGCTTCCATTCACTGCTGCTCTCAGGCTCCGGTAACGAGATGTTCGCCAACCTCATGGGCCAGGTGGCAGAAACCCTGACAGGCCGTACGGTGCACGGCCTGATGCCCGACCACCCGCACCAGGCTGCCCTGCAATGGCATGAGGATATGGCGGAGGCGATCGCCCGGGGTGACGCCGCATCAGCACGTGATGCGTCGGACCGGATCATGCGGCGCACGATGTCCCAGATGGCCGATACGTGGACCGAACAGCCACGGGTATTTATCCCCGTCCGGCAGTAAGCACGGCCCGGCAGCCGGGGACCCCCGGAAATATGACGAGGCGTGACTTTTTGTTTCCGGAAGTTCACGGTATATTCATCGCAGGCCCTCCACCGCGGCATCCCCCAATAGTCGCGGTGGAGGGTTTTCCAATGCCCGGGGGACGTAGCCCGGCCTCCTAGGCTGCCCCCGCCACCGGCTCCCTTAATCTCCAACCACCGCCCAGCCCGTCCCGCTGGAGATACATGGTGGTAAGTGCCGACCTGTGATTGTGCCCCAGCCTCACCTGGACCTGCAGGACTTCGACGTCGACGCCGCCGGCGCCTTTTGGCATCCTCCGGGTGGTTTCCCACCAGTTGATCCGCTCGAACCACCTCGTCGGCTCGGCGCCGACTGCCCATTCCCTCCCCCGGCTCAGCACCGCAGTGGGCATCCCTTCGCTGTCCGTATGCACTATGACGTGTTCCATGCCTGCAAGCTACGGCAAGGCACCGACAATCACGCCCGGCAGGAGGGATCAACAAAAAACCCCGCCGCCTCCGCCATCAGGCGGGGCAACGGGGTTTCCTTGGTGGGTCCTACCGGGATCGAACCGATGACATCCACGGTGTAAACGTGGCGCTCTACCAGCTGAGCTAAAGACCCGAATTGCGCTGTTTCCGGCCGTTCCGCCGTAACCAACGAACATAGACTCTACCCGACCGGGCACCGGAAACGCGAATCCGTGGAAGAAAGGGACGGCCTACAGTGGCGGTAGTTCCGCGGCGAGGTAATCCAGCGCCTGGCTGACCCCGGCTTCAAGCTTGATGGTTGCCTTGTCATCGCCGCGGGTGGCGCCCCGGTTGATGATGACCACGGGCTTGGATTCCTTGGCAGCGTGCCTGACGAACCGCAGGCCGCTCATGACTGTCAGCGACGAGCCGGCCACCAGCAAGGCTGCGGCCTCGTCCACCATTGCATAGGAGCGCTCCACCCGGTCCTTGGGCACGTTTTCCCCAAAGTAGACGAAGTCCGGCTTCAGCGTGCCACCGCAGGCAGGACAGACTGCCACCACAAAGCTTTTGATCAGGGCCTGGTCCTCTACGGTGGCATCAGCGTCCGGTGCCATTTCCACCAGGCCGCCCGCCGCTGCCCGTTCCAGGAAGCCGGGGTTCAGTTCCTCGAAAACACCAGCCAGCAAGCGCCGGGAGTAAGTGCGCCCGCAGTCCAGGCAGACCACCTGGTCATACCTGCCGTGGAGGTCCACGACGTTGGAACTGCCGGCGTCCTGGTGCAGCCGGTCGACGTTCTGGGTGATGAGGCCGGTGAGGTAGCCGCGCCGTTCCAGCTCAGCGGCGGAGTAGTGCCCTTGGTTCGGGTCCGCGTGCCGCATGTGGGACCAGCCGATGTGGTTCCGGGCCCAGTACCGTTGCCGGTTGGCTGCGTCCCGGACGAACTCCTGGTAGGTCATGGGCGAACGCGGTGGCGAATCCGGGCCGCGGTAATCCGGTATGCCGGAATCGGTGCTCAGTCCGGCACCCGTCAGCAGGGCGAAGGGGGCGCCCGCGAGGAGGTCGCGGATGCGGGCCAGGACATCGAGGTCATTTCCCGACGGCGGGGCAGGGGCCACCGGCGGCATGCTGGCGAACCCGGTAAGGCCTGTCCCCGGCCGCTGCCCGGCCATGGCTTCCTAGTCCCGCTTAAGGTCCGCGAGGGCGGAGCGGTATTCGCTGAAGTCCCGGGCCTGTCCGCGGGGGTTCACCACGCTGTAGCGGATCCTGCCGTCGCCGTCGATGATGAACGTGGCCCTCTTTGCCATGCCGCTGCCGGCGTCGAACACACCGTACGCGCTGGCGACAGCCCCATGCGGCCAGAAATCGGCCAGGAGATCGAAGCTGTAACCCTCCTGCGCCGCGTAGGCGCGGAGGCTGAACTTGCTGTCCACGGACACGCCCAGGACAACAGTGTCCGAATCCTCGAACATGCCCAGGTTGTCCCGAATTTCGCATAGCTCGCCGGTGCAGATACCGGAGAAGGCAAAGGGGTAGAAGACCACAGCAACGTTCCGGCCCCGGAAGGAGGACAGTTTCACCGGCTCACCGTATTGGTTGGCCAGCTCGAAATCGGGAGCTTCGGCGCCCAGCGAGGGTACGGCTGCGGCGACGGGCTGGACCGCTGCCGTCACTTGTTCTTCCTGCTGACCAGGCGGACAGCGCTCCAGTCCTTTGAGACTCCGGCGGAGGTGGTGACGTGCAGGCCGGCGGTGGGGGCAGCTTCCTGGATTTCCGCAGGCGAAACGTAGCCGTCCCGGCCGGACTTGGGAGTGAGGACCCAGACAACGCCGTTTTCGCTGAGCGTCGTGAGGGAATCCATCAGGCTGTCCACCAGGTCCCCGTCGCCGTCACGCCACCAGAGGATGACGGCGTCCGCCACCTCATGGTCGTCCTCGTCGAGCATTTCGGAACCGGTGAGGTCCTCAATATCGTCACGCAAGTCGAAATCGACGTCGTCGTCGTAACCGAACTCCTGAATCAGATCCCCGTTCTTGAAACCCAATTTTTCCGCCACATTTACCGAAGTGGCGGCGTCGGCCTCGCTCACGTGTTCCTCCAATACCTCATATATGCGGTGCGCATAGTGATTTCCATTACTCCCAAGCCAACACCCTTTGTGCCTGCGCTTCAAGCTGCCGCCCCCTGGACTGCGCATATTCTGCGTCACATCCGGCCGCGGCATCCCCGTCGCAGGGGCTTTTCGTCACACAACCAGTATGACGAACGAAATACAACTGCAGCACCGGGCCGCGGCTACGCATCGTGTTCCGGTCAGGGCTAGAGTGGCTGGTGACAACTATGCCTGCGGGACGACTACCTTGTGACTCCGTGCAGACATAGGAGCGCTAGGAAGCTGCCCGGCACACATGCCCGGGCTGTTGTAACCGATACGTCGCACACGGCGTATGTACGCCGGGCAGTCATCCTGCCTGGCCTGAGTGCGCCGATTCATGCGCGCAAAGAGAGGTTGGACGTGGCTGCAGGAGAAGATACCTCCCATATCCTCAGCGGGTTGACTAACCAGCTGCCTGATCGTGATCCGGAAGAGA
>NZ_JARDJH010000045.1:0-34055 GCF_039907755.1 Pseudarthrobacter sp. CC12
GCCCCATACGGGCTCTGGTACAGGGGCAACATCGACAACGGCATCCCCGCCCCGTCCCGGTGTGTTGCCGTGACCGGTTCCAGGGGGCAACGGCGGCAGGCTGGGACCCCTGAAAGTAGCAATCCGGACCGGAATCGTCGTTGACAACATCATTGAGATTCCTTCGCCGTGTAGGGGATGCCGTCCAGCGGGCCCAGCGTGAAGCCGGCGGCCCGGCGCCGGTCGGACGCCTGCGCTTCAGCGACGGCCTCCGGGTTCATGACCACCATGGCATTTAGGCATATGCCTGATGAGTCATATTTTCGGATTCGCTCCAGGTACAGCTCCACCAGCTCCTCGCTGGTGACCTGGCCCGACTCGAGCGCGGAACGCAGCCGGCCGACGCCGGCCTCGACGACGTTGAATGGGCGGACTGCGGGCGCGGGCTTCTGCTCCTTAACCAGTTTCACGCGGCCTCCTCCTTCGGGGCCGGCTGCTGCTGGGTGATGCAGTGGATGCCACCGCCAAAGGCGAAGATGTCCCGGGCGTCCACCAGTTCCACGGTTCGTCCGGGGTAGGTACGTTCCAGGATGCCGGCGGCGATGGCGTCGTTGGGGTCATCGAAGGCGCAGAGCACCACCACGTCGTTGGCCACGTAGTGGTTGATGTAGGACCAGTCCACCCAACCTTCGCCGTCCTTGAGCGTGGTGGGGGCCGGAACGTCGATAATCCGCAGGGGCCGCCCCTGGGCATCCAGCTGGCCTCCGAGGACGGCTTTCAGCTGAAGATAGACCGCGTGGTCGGGATGGGCAGGATCGTCCTGCCGGTGCAACAGGATGGTGCCGGGCCCGCCAAAGGCGGCGACAATGTCCACGTGGCCGCGGGTGCCGAATTCGTCGTAGTCCCGGGTGAGGCCGCGCGGAAGCCAGATGGCCTTGGTGGTGCCGAGGGCCGCGTGGACTTCCGCCTCGACCGATTCCTTGGTGGCGCCAGGGTTGCGGCCGGGATCGAGCTGGACCGTCTCGGTCAACAGCACGGTGCCTTCGCCGTCCACGTGGAATCCGCCGCCCTCGTTCACGAGGGAGCTCGGCCGCACCGGCACATCGATGCCGGCTGCCACGCTTCGGGCAACGTTTTGGTCCTTGGACCAGGCGGCCCAGTGCTGCGCGCCCCAGCCGTTGAAGATCCAGTCGACGGCGGCCAGCGAGCCGTCCGCCGAGTGAACGAAGGTGGGGCCGCTGTCACCCAGCCAGGCGTCGTCCAGCGGAATCTCCAGGACGTCGATGCCCTGGCCGAGCCATTCCCGGGCGGGAGTGGCATCCCGTGGATCGGCGATGACAGTGACGGGCTCATAGCGGGCGATGACCCGGGCCACCTTGCTCCACGCGGCCCGCGCCCGGTCCAAAGTGGAGCTTCCCACAGGGCCGAAGGTGTCATTGGGGGGCGGGAAAGCCATCCACGTCCGCTGGTGGGACTCCCACTCTGCGGGCATGCGGCCCGCGGGCCCGGTATGGACATGCCCGGGGGCAGCACTGCCCTCGGTTGCGATCGAATAAATGAATGCCATTCATTTATTATGGAGACCATGCCGGCCTTGCGCAAGGGTAATTCAGACCCGGGAGGTGTTGGTGCGGTCAACGGCCGCCAGGATGGCCTGCGCCAGTTGCTCCGGCTTGGTGAATTGGGGCCAGTGCCCTGTGGGCAGGTCGATGTACTCCACGTCATGGACCTTGGCCAGCTCGGCGACGAACGGGTGCCCGGCCGCCACCCATTCACGGATCATGGCGGACGGAGACTCGCATGCGATCACGGTGGCGGGTACGTCGTAGCGGCCTTCATCATGCAGTTGCTGCTTGCCGTACGCCACGCCCCGGGGCTCCGGAATGGCCCGGGCACGGAAGGCCTGGCGAAGCCCGTCGTCCAGGTCCACCAGATCGGCGTCGTCGAAGCTTTCCCAGGGCGGAAGGGGAATGTCGTCACCCTCGGCGGGCAGTTCGTCATTGATCACACCCCCTTCGCCCAGTGGGCCGCTGTCCACATAGATGGCGCGCTGCACCTTGTCCGGCCGTGCGTCAACGGCTCCGTGGATGATTGCGCCACCTCCCGAATGCCCCACCAGGACCACCTTGCCGCCCATGGC
Organism: Pseudarthrobacter sp. CC12; assembly: GCF_039907755.1. Lineage (NCBI taxonomy): Bacteria > Bacillati > Actinomycetota > Actinomycetes > Micrococcales > Micrococcaceae > Pseudarthrobacter > Pseudarthrobacter sp. CC12. The sequence goes on from NZ_JARDJH010000045.1 coordinate 2,120, forward strand.
GTCGACGGCCTGGACCACGGCATCAATGTGGTCCTGCAGCCCTATTCCGGCCCGGCTGGAGTCCACGGATTCCAGTCCGGGCAGCGTCAGGGGGTGGGGCCGGTGGCCCGCTGCCTCCAGGGCAGGTGCCACCTCCGCCCACGATGAAGCGTCCAACCAGAAGCCGGGTACCAGGATGATGTCCATGACCGCACCCTACCCCCCACCCCCTGCGCCGGAACAAGGGGCCGCTACCGCTTCCGGTTCCGGCCTTTCCCGGCGTTCCGGCTGCCGCGTTCATAGGCCTCGCGCTCAGCGGAGCGCTGAGACTTTCCCGCAGACACCACCTTCTGCTGCCACTCCCGGTGGTAAGCGCGCTGGGCAGCAACGTCGGAGCGGCGGGCCAGGGCTTCGAGTTCACGCTGCATCTTCAGGTACGAATTCCAGCGCCGCTCCTCCAGGACGCCCCTGTCAATTGCGTCCCGGACCGCGCACCCTGGCTCAGTTCCGTGCGAGCAGTCCGCAAACCGGCAGCCGGCAGCCAGCTCCTCCACATCGCCGAACATGCCGCCCAGGCCTTCGCCGGCGTCGAACAGCCCGAAACCGCGGACCCCTGGGGTGTCCATCAGCACCGTACCGTTGGACAGCGGCACCAGTTCGCGGGCGGTAGTGGTGTGCTTGCCCTTGAAGTCGCCGGACCGCACCTCCCCGGTCTGCTGGACCTCGCGGCCCACCAGGGCATTGATCAAGGTGGATTTGCCCGCGCCGGACGGACCCAGGAGCACGATGGTGCCACGGGCGGGGATACGGGACATCAGTTCGTCGATCCCGCTGCAGTTCCCGGCTGAGGTGGTCACTACGTCCACGCCGGCCGCCTGCAGGATGACCTTCCCGACGACGTCGTCCGCCTGCGCAAGGTCGGCCTTGGTGATGATCACCAGGGGAGTGGCTCCCGAGTCCCATACCGCCACCAGGGTCCGTTCCAGCCGGTTGTGGGTGAGCGGCCGGTCCACGGGCACCACCACGCCAACCGTGTCCATGTTGGCGGCAAGGACCTGCTCGGCCGACGAGTCCTCGAAGGCACGTTTGCGGCTGAGCTCGGACCGGCGGGGCAGGACGGCCAGGATCTGCCGTGCGCCGGCGCGGTTGGGGCCGATCCAGACCCAGTCGCCGGTAACGGGCTGGTCGCCGGTGAGCGGGTAGGGCAGGTGGAGCAGACCGTCAGCGACGGCCACCAGCAGCAGCGTTCGGTCCACGCGCACCACCCGGCCGGTGCCGGTGGCCTCGGGGTTGGGATGCGCTCCGAAATGGCGGGCGACTGCGGGCGTGTAGCCGTAAGCGAGGGGGCCCTCAGCTGTTGATGGGTTGTTGATGCCAGGGTTGTCCAGGGCGTTGCCTGAAGGAATATGCACGTTGGTTTCCTCGGAAAGGTTCCCGGTGCAGGCGCGGGGTATCCGGCAGGTATCTCAGGAAAGGCGCGTGCAATGGGAAAGGATGGTTGATGGTGTCAGTGCGGGGCGCTTACGGCGCGCGCCAGTTGCAGTCATCAAAGCCACCTCCTCTCCCTCGTGCGGGTCCCGTCACCCTGCCGGGAACGGCAGGATGGGGCCGGGACCCACCTTAGTAGCCGCCGGCGTCGGGCACCAGAGCCAGGAGCGCAGGGGGCGGACACCCTCCGCCCGCTAGGCAGGCTCCCGGGGTGGGCAGGACCTTCTGCGATGTCAGGGTGGAATGCAATACTGTCGTGAGCAGCATTCGCCGCGTTTGGGGGGACTTCTGGCACATGGTTCTGGATACGGCAACCCTGCGCATCGCTTTCGGCCTGATGGCCCTGGTGCTGGTGGTCCTGTTCTATTTTTCCGCCTACCGGGTGACGCGCTCGCCGTACAGCGCCTGGTGGTGCGCAGCCCTGTTGTTCTTCCTGTCCGGATCGGGGTGCTTCCTCCTGGACGGCACCCCCCACCAGGTGTGGGCCAACCCGGTGGGCAACACCCTGCTGGTCCACGGCGGTGTTGCTGTGTGGGCCGGAGCGCGGTCGCTGCGGACGGTGCGCCCGCCCAAATGGGCCTTTACCGGTATCCCCCTGGCCACCCTGGTTGCCTCCCTGCTGGACCATCCCGCCACCAATACCTGGTCCGGCGGCCCGGTGTTCCTCGCCGCGATGAGCCTGACCATCGGCATGGCATCGCGCGAGCTGTGGCGGCTGGAACCGGGCTACTCACGGGTACGCATCCCCATGGCCGTGGCCGCCGGCGGGCTGTCCGTTTTCTACTTCTTCCGCTGGCTGGCGTTCCTGGTTGAAGGCCCCGACGGTCCCGTTTTCGTCACCGTCTTTGGATCGGCAGTCACCACCATGGTCACCATGGTGCTGTTGGTGGTGGTGTCCTTCAGCATGGCGGCGTTGAGCAGCGAGCAGCAGACCCGCGCCCTGCGGGTGGTGGCTTCCCGGGACGACCTCACCGGGCTGTTGAACCGGAAGGCCTTCATGGACCTTGCGGCGGAGCAGTTGGCCGACCGGAGCATCACGGGCGGCTCCGGGGCCCTGATCCTTGCCGACCTGGACCATTTCAAGGCGGTCAACGATACCCACGGCCATGCCGCCGGCGACCTGGCGCTGCAGGCCTTCGCCGGCGCCTGCGTTGCCACGGTCCGGTCCACCGACCTGATCGGCAGGTACGGCGGGGAAGAGTTTGTCATCCTGGTCCCGGGGGCTAGCGCCGAACGCGCGGAAACCATCGCGGAGGAGATCAGCAGGCGGCTGGCCGTCGCCCAAACCCTGAACGGAATGGAGATGCCCACCGCCAGTTACGGGATTTCCACGTACGACGCCGGGACCTCCGACGTTGACGACCTCGTGGCCTCCGCGGATGCTGCCTTGTACAGGGCCAAGTCCCTGGGCCGGAACCGTGCCGCCCGCAGCGACGAGCTGTACTAGCCGGGCTGCGCCGGCGGCACGGTTCCGCCAATCTGCCTACTTGGGCTGGAGTGCGTCCGCCCGCTCCGCCAGGACCGTCAGCTCCACGCGGTCAGGGCGGGCGACGGTGCTGTGGATCGCCACCGAAGTGCCCTTGTGGGCGGACTCCAGCAGGGATTCCATGACCTCCAGGGCGTGGTAGGCAAGGGCGCCGCCGGCCCGGGGCTCCTTGCCCTGCGGGGTGGCGGCCAGGTCCGCGATGCCGAACCCGCGGCCGGAATCAACATACCCGGCGGACACCGGAAGGGTTTCCCAGTCCGTGGCACCGAGCGGGAACAGTTCGACGTCCCCGTCGAAGTGGTTGGGGTCCGGTACCACCAAGGAGCCGCGCTCACCGTGGATCTCGATGTTTGGCGACTTGGATTTTACGGCGTCGAAGCTCATGAAGAGCGTAGACAGTGCCCCGGAGGCGTGGACCAGGACGCCGGTGACGTGGGAGTCGATGGTCACGGGGACTTTTTCGCCCTGCCGCGCCCCCGAGCCGATGGTCCGCTCGTCCCGGGTGTGGCTGGCGGCGCCCAGTACCGACGTCACGGGACCCAGCAGTGTCACGAGAGCGGTGACGTAGTAGGGGCCCATATCGAGGAGGGGGCCGCCGCCGGGCTGGTAGTAGAAGTCCGGGTTGGGATGCCAGCGTTCGTGGCCCGGGGTGGCCATGGTGGCAGACGCCGAGATGGGTGCGCCGATCAGTCCGTCGTCGATCGCCTTGCGGGCGGTCTGGATCCCCGTGCCCAGCACGGTGTCAGGTGCACAGCCGACGACGACGCCCGCGTCCCGTGCAGCATCCAGCACCCGGCGGGCTTCTTCGGTGGTAGCAGCGAGGGGCTTTTCACCATAGACGCTTTTGCCGGCAGCGATCGCCCTCAGTGCCACGTCGGCGTGTGCGGCCGGGATGGTGAGGTTCAGGACCAGGTCGACGTCGACTGCGGAGAGCAGGTCCTCCACGGACAGGGCGCGGACGCCGTCGTAATCATCCGCAACTGCCTGCGCACGTGCCGGGTCCAGGTCCGCGACGGCCACCAGCCGGACCTGGTCCAGCCGGCGGAAGTTGGCGAGGTACTGCGCGATGATGGCTCCGCAGCCAATGATTCCGACGTTCAACGGCTTGCCCACAGCAGGCCCCTTTCGATGATGGTGCGTACGTTCTGGTCCTGGAGGATTTCCACGCGGTGCCCTGGGGTGGACACGAAGATCCGGCCCTTGCCCCATTGGCGGGTCCAGATGGCGGGAGACGTCACTTCGCGGTTCCAGGGGTCCCACGCGCGGACTTTTTGCGTGGTGGTGGCCAGGATGTCCACGTAGTCGTCCGAGAGGACCCAGTACTGTTCGGTGACCAGGTCAAAGTCCTTGATGCCCTTGGTGATGGGGTGGTCTGCTGCGGCCGGCAGCATGTTGACGGTATAGGGCACGTAGTTGTCCGACTGCTCGCCGCTGCACTCGTCCGGGTGCTTGCCGGGGTGGCAGGCGAACTGGCCGCCGATCAGGTGCAGGTAGTCCGAGGTGTTCCGGTAGGAATCGGCGATCCCGCCGTGCCAGCCGGCCAGGCCGGTGCCGTTCTCCACGGCCGCCCGCAGCCCGGCGAACTCGTCTTTTTCGATCGTGCTCATGGTCATGCACTGCATGATCAGGTCCACGCCTGCCATGTATTCGGCGTCGGCGTAGACCTTGGGGGATTCCTCCACCCGGACGTCGTAGCCGTTGTCCTTGAGGTAGGGAATGAAGAGCTCCGTGGCCTCGTACGGCTGGTGGCCGTCCCAGCCGCCGCGGACGACCAGCGCATTCTTGCGATCTGTCATTGAGGTTTCCTTTGTCTGGCTGCCGGCTCGTGCCGGCAAGGCTTGGGGTCAGTGGCTGGCGAACGCGGCGTCGAAGGCCGCTGCGGGCGGGGCAATCCGGCCCAGTTCCTGGACCATGGCAAGTGCCTGGGGAGCGCCGATGAGCCGGTCCATGCCGGCATCCTCCCATTCGATGCTGGTGGGACCTTCGTAGCCGATGGCGTTCAGGGTCCGGAAGATCCTGTTCCACTGGACATCCCCGCGCCCTGCGGTGACGAAGTCCCAGCCGCGGCGGGGGTCCGCCCAGGCCAGGTGGGAGCCGAGACGGCCGTTGCGTCCGTCCAGTTGGCGCACGGATTCCTTGACGTGGACGTGGAAGATCTTGTCCGCGAAGTCCTGCAGGAACATCACCGGGTCCAGGTCCTGCCAGATGAAGTGCGAGGGATCGAAGTTCAGGCCGAAATTCTCCCGGTGCCCCACGGCTTCAAGGGTGCGCTTGGCTGTCCAGTAGTCGTAGGCGATTTCGGACGGATGGACCTCCAGTGCGAACCGGACACCCTCATCGTCGAACACATCGAGGATGGGGTTCCAGCGGTCCGCGAAGTCCTGGTATCCGGCGTCGATCATGGCCTGGGAGGCGGGCGGGAACATGGCCACCGCCTTCCAGATGGAGGAGCCCGTGAACCCGGTGACGGTCTTCACCCCCAGGCGGGCAGCAGCCCTGGCGGTGTCCTTCATGGCATCCGCTGCCCGGCGGCGTACGCCTTCGGGCTCGCCGTCGCCCCAGATGTCCGCTGACAGGATGCCCTGGTGGCGCTCGTCGATGGGGTCGTCACACACTGCCTGTCCGGTTAGGTGGTTGGCGATGGCGAACACCTTCAGGTTGTTCTTTTCGAGGATATCCAGCCGGCCCTGGAGGTAGTTGTCGTCCTCGGCCGCGCGGCGCGGGTCCAGGTGGTCGCCCCAGCAGGCGATCTCCAGCCCGTCGAAGCCCCACTCGCCCGCGAGCCGCGCCACTTCCTCGAAGGGTAGGTCGGCCCACTGGCCGGTAAACAGCGTGATTGGTCGTGTCATGTCTATTCCTTGGATCGCTTGAAGCTGGTCGTTGCCGTGCCGAACCGCTGCTCAGACTTTTTGCCACTGGCTGGAATTTGCGGCACTGGACTCCACGGCGGCCAGGACCCGCTGCACCTGCAGGGCGTCCGCGAAGGACGGTTCCGGTTGGCGGGCTTCGCCGATGGCCGTGACAAGGTCCACCACCTGGTGGGTGAAGCCGTGTTCATACCCCAGGCCGTGGCCGGTGGGCCACCAGTTTCCGGCGTAAGGGTGCTCGGGCTCGGTGACGAAGATCTTCCGGAACCCCGCGTCGGGGGAATCGGCCGCGTCGTAGAAGGAGAGGGCGTTCATGTCTTCGAAATCGAAGGCGAGGGAACCCTTGGTGCCGTTGACCTCCAGCCGCATGGCGTTCTTCCGGCCCAGCGCGTAGCGCGTGGCTTCAAAGACGCCCACGGCACCTGCCGAGGTGCCGCCGTCGAACCTTGCGCTGAAGATGGCCGCATCATCTACGGTGACCTTCCCGCGCGGGGCGTCGCTGCTGAGGTCGCCGTGGCCGCCGAGGCCCACCAGGTCGCCGGCCAGCGGGCGTTCCTGCACGAAGGTCTCCAGCAGTGCCGAAACCCCGCTGATGTTCAGGCCCGTAACCCACTGGGCGGCGTCGATGCTGTGCGCTCCGATGTCACCCAGGGAGCCGGAGCCGGACTTCTCCTTGTCCAGCCGCCACGTCATGGGGGCGTTTGCGTCGGTGAGCCAGTCCTGCAGGTACTGGGCCCTGACATGGCGGATCTCGCCCAGCCGTCCCTGGTCCACGAACCGCCGGGCCAGCGCCAGGGCCGGCGTGCGGCGGTAGCTGAAGCCGCACATCGAGAGGACACCGTTCTTGGCGGCGGTCTCCGCTGCCAGTGTCATCCGCTCGGCTTCCTCCACGGAGTTGGCCAGCGGCTTTTCGCACAGCACGTGCTTACCGGCTTCGAGGGCCGCGATGGCAATCTCGGCATGGGTGTTGCCGGGCGTGCAGATATCGATGAGGTCGATGTCGTCGCGCTCGATCAGGCGCCGCCAGTCGCTCTCCACCGACTCCCAGCCCAGCTTCTCAGCGGCCGCTCGGACGCCGTCGGCATTCCTGCCCGCCACCGCGGTGAGCTGTGGCCGCAGCGGCAGGTCGAAGAACCGTGGCGCGGTGCGCCAGGCGTGGGAGTGGGCGGCACCCATGAAGGCGTAGCCCACCATGCCGACCCGCAGGGGTTTGGCGGTGGTCATGGAGGAGTCCTTTCTACTTGCTGAAGCCGGCGGTGAGGCCGCTCAGCAGTTGACGGCGGGCGACGACGTAAACCACCAGCAGGGGAAGGGTCGCCAGGACGACGGAGGCGAGAATGGCAGGGATGTTCACGCTGAACTCGCCCTGGAAGGTCCACAGTGACAGCGGCAGGACCCTGGTTGCCGGGCTCTGCGTCAGGATCAGCGGGAAAAGGAAACCGTTCCAGACGTGCAGGGCGTTGTAGATGCCGACCGTGATGACCGCCGGCTTGGTCATGGGGAGCGCGAGGCGCCACATCATGGCCCAGTCGGAACAACCGTCCAGTCGCATCGATTCGAAAAGCTCATTGGGGACATCGCGCATGAAGTTGGACAGGATGAGCACGCTGACCGGGATGGCAAAGGCCACGGACGGAAGGATCAGGGCCAACAGGGTGTCATACATGTGCGCCCGGGTGATCATCCAGTAGATAGGGATGATGGTGGCGTGCAGGGGGATGGCAAGGCCAAGGAGGAACAGGTTGTTCGTCAGGCCCAGGAACCGGCCCTTGCCGCGGACAATGGCGTATGCGGCCATGAAGGACACCAGCAGGGCAGGCAGGACTGTGCCCAGGGTGACGATCAGGCTGTTCGTGAAGTACCTGACGAAGTTGTTCTCCAGGACCAGCTTGTAGTTGTCCAGCGTCGGGTCCGTTGCCGGGAGCATGGGGTTGGAGGTGAAGAAGCCAGCCTGGTTCTTGAAGCTGGTGATCACCACGTAATAGATGGGGACGATGATGATGGCCAGCCAAAGCCAGCCGCCCAGGCCGCCAAGGAAGTTTGGCCGGAGCCGTCCGGGGCCTTTGGTGCGGGTAACCGGTGAGGCGGTGATGCCGCCGGCGGTGGGGGCCGGTGGGACGGGAAGTTGGGTTGTGGACGCCATCAGGCACCTTCCAATTGGCTTGCGTTGCGGTTTTTGCCGCCCAACCGCTGGAGGATGAGCGCAAGGCCCAGTCCGATGACGACGAGAATGACTCCCAGGGCGCTCGCGGCGCCCATGTCGTTGGCCTTGAAGCCCGTCAGGTACATATGCAGCGGAAGCAGCCGGGTGCTGTAGCCGGGGCCACCCCCGGTGAGCACGAAGATAAGGTCGAAGTACGCGAGGCTGCCCACCACCATCAGGGTGGAGGACGTGATGACCGTGTACTTCAGCTGGGGCAGCGTGATGTTCCAGAACTGGCGGAAGCGTCCCGCGCCGTCGATCTCAGCAGCCTCGTACAGCGATGTGGGGATTTGGCGTACGCCGCCCTGGTAGATCAGCGTGTGGAATGGAACGAACTGCCAGGCAATGACGAAGACCACCACGAACAGGACCAGATCCGAGTTGCCAAGCCAGTCCTGGGCAAGGACGGGCAGGTTGAATCCGGGCCCCAGGCCGAAGTTGGGATCGAGCAGGGCCTTGAAGGCGATGGCAACTGCCGCGGACGACAGCAGCAACGGCAGGAAGTAGAGCACGGCGAGGGCGGCGCGGTACTTTTGGCCGCCGGCCGTGAAGACGCCCAGCAGCAGGCTGATGGGCGCCTGGACGATGAACGAGAAGAACATGATCTTCGCGGTGACCACCAACGCGTTGCCGGTGACCGGATCCGTAAGGACCGTGGTCCAGCTGGACAGGCCGTCCAGCTTGATCTCGCCCAAACCGTTCCAGCTGGTGAAGCTGAGGAAGACGACGCCGATCAGCGGGACAACAGCGAACGCCAGGAAGAAGACCAGGGCCGGGACTGCGAGCCACCCCGAGGGGCCCGCGTCGCGGACCCCCCGGTTGGCGGAACCAAGAGCCGTCATGGTCCCTTACTTTCCGATCGTGGCGTTCATGGTGCTGATGAACTGGTCAGGGCTGATCTTCTTGAGGAAGATCTGGTCCAGGTTGGACAGCATGGCGTCACCCTGCGCGGGGCTGAGGGCCTGGTCCCAGGAGAGGGTGAAGCTGGGGGCGTTCTTGGCCAGTCCGTAGACGAAGGTCAGGAAGTCCTTGTCGGGTGAGGCGGCCAGTTTGTCTTCGATTCCCTTGACCACCGGCACAGCTCCGGAGCTGATCAAGGCGTCGGTGTTGGCGCCGGTGAACATGCCGTCCTTGACGTAGTCGAGGGCGGCCTTCTTCTGGGCATCCGTGGCCTTGGCGGAGATGGACCAGAAGTTGGAGGGGTTGCCCACCACGTTCGCAGGGTCACCCTTGCCGCCTGGGACGGTCGGGAAGGTGGTGTACCCCAGCTTTCCGCTCTTGACGAAGTCGGCGGCGTCCTTCTTCATGCCCTGGTAGATCCAGCCACCCTGCAGGATCATGGCGGCCTTGCCGGTGTACATCAGTGCCTGGTCTGCGTTGCTGTCTGCCGCGATTGAAGAGAAGCCGTTGATGAACCCGCCGGCGTCGGCCAGGTCCTGGATCTTGGTCAGCGCCTCCTTGACGGCGGGGTCGGACCAGGCTCCGGGCTTGTTGGCTGCGATGTTGGCAAAGACTTCGGGGCCGCCGATGCGCTCGACGAGGTACTCAAGCCACATCAGGTCCGGCCACTTGGACTGGCCGCCCAGGGAGAACGGGGCAATACCGGCTTCCTTGAACTTAGGCACCAGGGCCATCAGCTCATCCCAGGTCTTCGGGGGCTGGGCTCCCACCTTGTCGAAGACGTCCTTGTTGAAGTAGAGGACTACCGGCTGGACGTTGTTGTTCGGCAGTGCGTAGGTCTTGCCGTTCACTTCACCGTTTTTTAGGACTGAGGGAAGGTAGCGGTCCTTGACCTGTGGATTGTCCTTGATGAAGGTGGTCAGGTCGTCAACCTGGTTGGCGTCGACGTACGACTTCAGGACTCCGCCGCCCCAGCCGTAAATGAAGGTGGGGCCTTCGCCGGCGCCGACGGCGGTGCGGACTTTGGTCTTGTAGGCGTCATTGGCGAAGAAATCCAGTTTGATGGACTTGTCCGGGTTGGCCTGGTTCCAGTCATCCACCGACTTTTGGAGCACCGGCTGGTTGCCGCCGGTGAGTCCCCACATGGTGGCCGAATCACTGCTGACGTTTGAGCCGGCAGGACCTGACGAACCGCAGGCCGCGAGGCTGACTGCCAGACCTGCTGCGGAAATTGCCAACGCTGCCGAGCGCAACTTTCGAATCTTCATTTCGTTTCCGTTCATCCTCCGGGCTCAACGCTGGGTCCCGGTAACGTGTGAAGCAGGCGTTTGCCTCGGCTCCGAGGCGGATAGCCCGCATCAATTCGGTCGGTGGTCGTACCGCGCAGCTTTCGAAAGTTTTCGAAACTTTGCGAGCGGTGGTGCCAATCTAGCCGTGAGTTGAGTCACAGTCAAGGGGTAATGCCATTGGCTGTGACCTGTACCCGCCTGTATCCGGTTGACGCCTTGATGGAACGCGGGCAAGATAACCATAAGCGAAATGTTTCGAAAGAGTGGATAAGTCAGTGGCGAAGACTGCACGGCCGGCGAAGGCAACCCTGGCAGCTGTTGCCTTGCAGGCGGGGGTTTCAACCCCCACGGTGTCCAAGGTGGTCAACGGCCGCGAAGATGTTGCGCCGGAGACCCGCGCCCGCATTCTGACCGCTTTGGAGCAGGCGGGCTATAAATCCCCCGTGCAGCGCCGTTCCGTGGCGAGGACCAGCACCGTGATCGAGGTGGTGGTGGACGTCCTGACCTCGGCCTATACCACGGAGGTCCTGGACGGGATCCTGCAGTTCGCCGCTGCCGAGGATGTCGAGGTCCTGGTAAGCGTCGCCGGTCCGTCGACCCCCACGGTGCACACCGCCGAGCGCCGCGCCCAGCGGATGGTCGACGAAGGCCGGGCGGGAATGATCGTGGTGACCTCGGCATTCAGCGAGGCGCAGATGCACGCCTTCCGGCGGCGCCGGATTCCCGTGGTGGTGATCGATCCGCTCAACCCGCCCCCCGCGGACGTTGTCAGCGTAGGCGCCACCAACTGGGCCGGCGGCAAGGCGGCCACTGAACACCTGCTGGAACTGGGCCACCGGCGCATTGCCTACATCGGCGGGATCGAGCGGGCCGAGTGCAACCAGGCGCGGCTCCACGGCTACATGGCGGCCCTCGCTGCCCATGGCATCTCCGTGGATCCGCAGTACATCATTTCCGGCGGCAGGTTCCGCCGGGACAGTGGGGTGTCCGGGATGAAGGCGCTGCTTGGCCTCAAGAAGCCCCCCACGGCCATTTTCGCCGGAAGCGACAGCATCGCCCTGGGCGTGCTCAGCGAGGCGGCCCACTGCGGCCTGAAGGTTCCCGGGGACATCAGCCTGGTCGGTTTCGATGGCACCATCCAGGGCGAGGAATGCGTACCGGCGCTCACGTCGGTGGCGCAGCCCCTCGAGGAGATGGGGCGGGCTGCCCTCAGATCACTCCTGCGCCAAGCGCGCGGCGAGGTCCTGGATTCCCACCGTGTGGAACTGGCCACGCATGTGATTGTCCGCGAATCCACGGCAGCTCCCGCGGACTGAAGGGGGCGGGGCCTAGGGGGATGCCGCCTTCTTCAGCTCCTGCAGGATTTCCAGCTGGACCCGGTTCATGGAGATCAGGAGCTCGATCTCCTTTTTCGCTTCGATATTGGTGTCGTAGTCGTGTTGGGCCATGGCAGCCCAGATGAGCATGAAGCCGATAAAGCTGGCAACGAAGGGCCAGCTTCCCATTCCGTTGCGCATGATGTCAGCGGCCCGCTGTCCCGTGCTCAGGGAAGCTTTGTGTTTCTCGTGCCAGGTCTTCTGTTGGAAGCTCATGGCTCAGGGTAGACCGAGGAAGCCATTCCTCAGGCAGGACCGGCCTGGTCAGGCGCCCAGATGCCCAGTGAGGCGGCGGTGGAAACCGGTGCTGCGCTCATCGAGGCCTTCGATGGCCACCGTCGCGCCGTGGTCCGCGTATTTGGTTTCGATGGAGTCCAAGGCGGCCACCGTTGACGCGTCCCAAATCTGGGCGCGGCTAAGGTCAATGGTCACCGAGGCGGGATCGTCGCCGTACGCGAAATGCTCCACCAGGTCGTTGCTGCTGCCGAAGAACAGCGGCCCCACCACCTCATAACGCACGCTCCCGCCGTCGTCCGCCAGGGTCCGCTCGACGGTGATGACGTGGGCCACCCGGCGGGCGAAGAGCACCATCGCCAGGATGACGCCCACCAGCACGCCGTAGGCGAGGTTGCCGGTGAAGACCACCACGGCGACAGTGGCACCCATGACGAGCGTCTCGGGGACCGGCATCCGCTTCAGCGTGGACGGTTTGACGCTGTGCCAGTCCACCGTGGTAACGGCCACGACCATCATGACCGCGGCAAGGGCCACCATGGGAATCTGCGCCATGATCGAGCTAAGCCCCGTCACCAGGGCCAGCAGGAACACCCCGGCCACAACCGTCGAGATACGGGTACGCGCCTGCCCGGTCTTCACGTTGAGGACCGTCTGGCCGATCATAGCGCAGCCCGCGATGCCGCCATAGAAGCCGGCGAGGATGTTCGAGACGCCCAGGCCCCACGACTCGCGGCCCTTGTGCGAGGGGGTTTCAGTGATGTCATCGACCAGTTTCGCCGTGAGGAGGGTTTCCATGAGGCCGACGAACGCCACGCTCAGGGCCGTGGGCAGCACCAGCCGGAACGTCCCAACATCAAGCGGAACCAGGAACGGGGTGATTCCCGGCATCCGGCCGGTGAGAGGCCCTTCGTCGGCGACGGTCGGAACAGCAAGGCCCGCAAGGATGGCAATCGCCGTGACGACGACAATGGCCACCAGCGGCGACGGGACCACCTTGGTGAAGCGCGGGAGGACGAAAATGATGGCCAGCGTTACGGCGAACAGGACGTAGGCGAGCCAGGGAACATTGAGGACGTGCGGCACCTGCGCCATAAAGATCAGCACACCCAAGGCGTTAACGAACCCGATCATCACCGAGCGCGGGATGAACCGCATCAGCCGGGCAAGGCCTGCCAGGCCAAAGACCACCTGGATGACGCCGGCGAGAAGCACCGTGGGCAGGACGTACTGGACGCCGTGCTCGTGGACCAGTGGGGCGATGACCAGGGCCACCGAGCCGGCGGCGGCCGTCACGACGCCGGGCCGTCCGCCGAGGATGGACATCGCCACGGCGAGCACGATGGAGGCGACCAGGCTGACCATCGGATCCACCCCGGCCACGATCGAGAACGAAATGACCTCCGGGACCAGTGCGAGCGTGGTGACCATGCCGGCGAGGACCTCACGGGTCAGCTGCCGGGGAGAGCGGAGCGCGGCCAGGACATTATCCGGTTGCCGGGTGGGGCGGGGGCGGTCGGCGACGGCCAAGGAGCGGCTCCAAGGACTTGGCTCTTGGGCAAGAGCGGGGTGGGCAATGTAGTGCGCGCCACGATGCGCACGGTCCAACCCTGTCATGGACGACAATTGGGTGGAGAAGAAAGGAGCCGGGTGACTCTCGGCTGCCTATGCAACACTACCCCGCGCTCCCAGAGGAGCAGTAAGCGTGGCTGATAAAATGACCGGGTTGCAGGGCGGCCCATAGAGCCGGTGCAACCAACGCCGTAACAAAGTAGGGGACCACACAATCATGACGGCAGGCGGGTCACACCTTGAGACGTCGGAGAGCAGGCCGGGCAAACCGGTCGACGCCTCCGCGCCTGCCAGGGGCCGCGCCTACCTCGCCACCATCGAAGGCTTCATCGGCGCCCTCATGATGTTTGTCGGCTCCATCGGCACCGGCTGGATCGCCAACGGCTCACCCATGATCCGCCAGCCGGTGGTGATCGCGCTCCGCACCGAAGGGTGGGGTGTGGCGGTGTCCACCGTGCTGCTGACGGCCGGAGCCATGCTGCTGATGCGCTCCTGGTTGAGGCTTGGCCAGCGGTTGGGGGACTGGGGGCAGTCGTCGCTGCGGTCCGTTGTCATCGCCATTTCGGCCTGGTCGCTGCCCCTGCTGTTCTGCGTCCCCGTCTTTTCCCGCGACGTCTACGCCTACACCGGGCAGGGACGCCTGGTCCAGGAGGGCCAGAACCCTTACGAAGTGGGCATCTCCACGCTCAACAACTGGTTTGCCCTGGGCGCCGACCCCGCCTGGGCCGAGAACCGGACCCCCTACGGACCTTACTTCCTGTGGCTCGCGCGGGCTGTGGTGGGGCTGACCGGTGCCCAACCGGATGCCTCGGTCCTGCTGTTCCGCCTCCTGGCCGGCGTCGGCGTCCTGCTCTGCGTCATCTACGTACCCAAACTGGCCGAACTGCACGGCATCAACGGTGCACGGGCCCTCTGGATCTCCGTGGCCAACCCGTTGTTCCTCATCAGCTTCATCGCCAGCGCCCACAACGACGCACTCATGGTGGGGCTCGCCGTCGCCGGCGTCTACCTGGCCGCCACCCGCCGCTACCTGCTGGGCATCCTCCTGGTCACCGCGTCCGTGGGCATCAAGCCCATCACCGTGCTGCTGCTGCCGTTCATCGGTGTCATGTGGGCAGGACCGTCTGCCTCCTGGCCACGCAAATTCCTGATGTGGGGAGCAACGGCCGGCATCAGCTTCGGCGTGCTGGCCCTCAGCGGCATCCCCTACAACCTGGGCATCGGCTGGACCTGGGCCATTATGGATCCCACCCCCGGCTACACCGGCTACTCGCCGTCCGGTTTCATCGGCCAGCAGGTGGAGATGCTCGCCAACGCCCTGGGCCTGCCCGGCGGAACGCTGGCCACCTGGCTGCGGACCGCCATGAAGTGGGCCGCCATCGCCTTGGTCCTGCTGCTCATGTTCCGCGGCGACTACTCCCGTGCGGTGCGCCGGATGGCCCTGGCGTTCACCGCCGTCGTGATGCTCTCACCCATCATCCAGCCCTGGTACATCCTGTGGTTCCTGCCGTTCCTGGCCGTCACCGGCATCCGGGACGACTGGCAGATCCGTTCACTCTACGTCGGCGTGACGTTCTTCGTGGTGTTCGGCGCGCAGGACCAACTCTCGGTCTGGTCCTTCGTGGAACTGCCCATCGACGCGTCATCCCTGGCATTCTTCACCGCCCTGGCCTTCACGTTCTACCTGCTGGTGCTGGACATCCACACCCGGAAACTGCTCATCGAGGGCAGGCCGCTGGACCTGGGCCGCCGCGGCTGGCAGTGGGCGGTGGAGCGCAGGGCGGCACGCCGCCGTAGCGCACCCCAGGCCCCCGCCGCCGTCGACCGGTCCAAAAGCCGCTAGTCGGGCGAAGCGCGCCCGAAACGGCTACGCGCCCGCGGGTACCCGGGAGGACGTCCTGCGCCCCAGCTCGGCCGTCCGCTTCACCGACCACCACAGCAGCACCACCAGCAGCACGTTGCGGGTGGTGAGGATGGCCGCCATGACTGGATGGGCGTGGATCAGGGGCGTGTAGAACAGCGGGTAGATCACGAACGTGGTCATGGCGATGCCCATCAGCAGCGCCGCAGGCACCTTCCAGCGCTCCCAGTCGTGGGTCAGGCCGGCGATGATCACCGGTGCCAGCCAGATGATGAACTGCGGCGAGCCCACCTTGTTGAACACAATGAACGCCGTGACCATCATGAGGGAGCCCTCGAGGAACAGCTCCTCACGTTCGGCGCCCCGCCGCATGGCGCGCACCAGCAGGATGGCTGCAATCACGGCGGCCAGGACCAGCAGCGGCTGCATCAGGAAAGCTGCGGTACTGGCTCCCGGACCGTAAACCTCGGTGGAGTTGATGGCCGTGTTGTCCGCCATCTTCGAGCCGGCAATGTGGAACACGCTCAGCCAGACCCACGGTGTGGAGAACGTGGCCTCAAGCTGCATGCCGCGCTCGCCCTGGTTCAACAGGAAGTCCATGATGTGCGGCAGGCCGCCGGTCAGCCAGGTCCCCAGGCCCACGACGGCGGTCACGGCGGCGCCGGCGAGCACCACTTGGACGCGCTTGTGGCTGGCGATGGCGATGGGTACCAGCACCGCTGCCGGCCACACCTTGATCCACGTGGCGATGCTGAGCAGGACGCCCGCCACCACGGGCCGCTCCGCGGCGTAGAGCAGCGCGATCAGCACGATCGGTGCGGTGATGCCTTCCACCCTGGCGAAGCTCAGGTAGCCCATGAAGACGGTGAAGAACAGCCACCACCAGGCCGGGGCCACGCCCGTCACCCTCCGCGGGCCGCGGGTCAGGTAGAGCAGGCCGACGGCATTGAGTGCCGCGATAATCAGGAACCACACCAGCAGGTAGAGGCTGGGCCCGGCGATGTTGGCGACGAAAATGGGGATCTGCGCCAGGACCGGGTAAACCCACGGGCTGATCTTCCCGGTGAGGTCCGCCGGGTTGTACCCGGCCGTGGCCCACTGCCGGTACTGCTCGGTGTCGCTGAACGTTTCGCCGTTCAGGAAGAAGGACGCCATCCAGCCCAGGAAGTACAGATGGACGACGGCGAAGCCCCACCACACGCTGGACGGGCGGGCGAACCAATCCACTGCTTTGGCCGGCAGGACCTTGCTGCGGACCGTCACCAAACGGTCAAAGAACCTTGTGGAAATCTCAGGTCTCCTTGAGCGCGGGGGCGGGTGCGGCAGTCTTCTTGCCCAGCGAATACAGGCGCCGGACGCTCCACAGGAACAGGACCACCACCAGGATGTTGCGGATGGTCAGCACCAGCGCCATCCACGGGTTGTTGTGGCTGAGGGCGTCGTAGAAGAGCGGGTAGATGAAGTAGGTGGCCACAGCGATGGCGATCAGCATCAATGCCGGAACGCGCCATTCGCGCCAGCTGTGCGCGAGGCCGACGGCGACGGCAGGGCCCAGCCACACCATGAACTGGGGCGAACCCACCTTGTTGAACACCACGAAGGCGGCTGCCAGGGCGAGGGCGCCGGCCAGAAGCAATTCAGTCCGGTCCACGCCGCCGGCCACCTTGTGCTGCTTGCCGTTGTGGAGCGCCCAGAAAGCCAGGCCAGCCACCAGCAGGGCGGCCAGGACCAGGAGCGGCTGCATCAGCACGGACATGGTGGCGGTGCCCGGACCGTCCACCTGCATGGAGTTGATGTCCGTGTTCATGTACATCCGGGAGCCGCCCACGTTCAGGACGGAAAGCCACAGCCACGGGGTGGTGAAGGTGGCCTCGAGCTGCATGCCGCGGTCGCCCTGCTGGGTGAGGAAGTTCAGGAGCTTGGGGACGCTGCCCAGGGCTGCCGCCACCGCAATGACGCCCGCCGTCGTCGCGATTCCAGCCAGTACCACCAGCAGGCGGTTCTTGACGACGGCGAAGAGGGCCAGCATGATGGCCGCCGGCCACACCTTCACCCAGGTGCCGATGGCCAGCAGGACCGAGGCAATGAACGGGCGCTGGACGCCGTATGCCAGCGCCACGAGGACCAGGGGGGCGGTGAGGCCGTCAACGCGGGCGAATCCCAGCCAGCCCATAAGGAACGTAAAGGCCAGCCACCACCAGCCCGCGGGGATGGCGTTGGCGTTGCGGCCCCGTGCGGTGAGTTTCAGCAGCGCCCAGCCGTTGAGCAGTGTTGTCATGAGGACCCAGAGGAAGAAGAACGGTCCAGGACCTGCGAGGCCCGCAATGGCCATGGGGAACAGGGCCAGGATGGGGTATACCCAGGGGCTGGGGCCACCCCTCAAGTTCGCGTCGTTGAAGCCGGCCATGGCCCAGTCACGGTAGATGAACGTGTCGCTGAAGGCTTCCCCGCGCAGGGAGAGGGAAGCGGCGAAGACCAGGAAGACAAGGTGCACCACGATGAAGCCGCCCAGCAGTCCGCGCCCGGAATTCAGTGCGCTGCGCACGGGGGTGGGGAGGATGACGTTGCGGATCCTGGTCAGGTTGCCGAAGAGGGCGTCGGTGGAAATGGCGGATCCTTGTCAGGTCGTGGCACACGTGTGGTGTCGTGCTGGTGGCTGGGTTCTGCCGCAGGGCTGGGTCAGGGCAGCGGAGCCGTTCGGAAACAGCTTCCACTCCTGTCCAACTCTAATTCACGGTGCTTTGGCGCCCGTAATTGCCGAGGCAGGCTCGAGCCGTCACGCCTTGACCTGCGGCGACTTATTACTTGATTTTTCAAGTTGCTGGTGATCCATCACTCGGGCATCATGAGCTGGGCACAAAGGTTCCCAACTTCGCCTGCAGCCTTGGGGAGCGCAGGCGTTGGATATCACCCCCTACCCCCAACACACAAAGGCTAGACCCATGAACTTCCCCCTGACCCTCACCGTGTCCGACCGCCAGAGCATGGACACCGAGCTCGACGCCGCTGTCGCAGCCGCCAAGGCACATGCACTCATCGGCCGGCGCGGCATTTTGGTGACCCGCCATGGCGTGGACAAGTTCACGGTGGACCTCAGCGACGCCGTCCCCTTCGGCCTCACCCGCGAACACCAGGTCTGGTAAGCCATTGGCTGGCGCCTGATCCAGCCGGCCCAACGCAGCCACTGACGGGGCTCCTTTGGAACCGCCGTCACTTCCGGCGTCGACCGTCAATGTGCCTAACTGCCGGCGTTGTTGTCCCCATCGCCGCCCACGCGGTTGCTGCGCTGCTGCAGCCGGTCGATGTGCTTTGACGCGTCCGCCTTGCTCAGGTCCGCGGGAAGTTCCTCGCCCGCCTCGCGTGCAAGGGTATCGAGATAGCTTCGCTGCGCCGCCGTCATGGGCTCATCCCCCGTCACCCAGTCTTCCGGGTCCCTGTTGAGTCCTGCATTCGGTTCCGGTTCGGGGCTGCCGATTGTTTCCTGGTTGCTGTCGCTCATGGGCACGAGTCTAGGCCTGGGCACCGACATTCTGCCGGAACGTGCGTGCCGAAAAGCATTGGCATGAATAAGTCGGGAAATCATGGAGACCTTGAATAGGTAGACGCAGACCCCAACGCAGCCAGGAGAAGGACTCGATGGATACCAAGCTCAAAGTCGCAGTGCTCGGGACGGGAATCATGGGAGCAGCCATGGCCCGGAACCTCCTGCGGGCCGGCCATGAAGTCTCGGTATGGAACCGGGACGGGGCCAAAACGGAACCCCTGGCTGCTGACGGCGCCCGGCGTGCCGCCAACCCTTCCGACGCCGTCAAGGCGGCCGACGTGGTCCTGACCATGCTCTTCGACGCGGCCGCGGTGGAAGATGTCATGCGGGCTGCGGCCCCCGGCGTCCGGCCCGGCATGGCCTGGGTGCAGCCCACCACGGTGGGCGTCCAGGACGTTCCCGTTTTGGCCAAACTGGCCGCGGAGCTCGGCCTGGACCTGGTGGAGGCGCCCGTTTCCGGCACCCGGGCCCCGGCTGAAGCCGGCCAGCTCCTGGTGCTTGCCGCCGGACCCGATTCGGTGCGCCGGCGGGTGGTGCCGGTGCTGGATGCCATCGGGGCCCGGACCATCTGGACGGGGCAGGACCCTGCCGACGGCTCCGCTACCCGGCTGAAACTCGTGGTGAACAGTTGGGTCATTGCTGCCTCCAATGCGGCCGGTGAGGTGGTTGCTCTGGCGGAGGCGCTGGGCGTCGATGCGCAGCAGTTCCTCGACGTGATCGACGGCGGCGGCCTGGACCTTCCCTACCTGCGGACCAAGATGGGGCTCATCCTGGACGGGGGACTCGAGCCGGCGTCCTTCGCCGTGGACACCGCCTGCAAGGACGCACACTTGATTGTCGATGCCGCCGCCGAGCAGGGCTTGAAGCTTGACGGTGCCGAAGCGTTCGCCGCAAGGCTGGACCGGGCAGCCGGGCAGGGCCGCAGCAAGCAGGACATGGCCGCGGCTTACTACTCCAGCCGGTAGCAGGCATCAAGGCCGGAAGTACTTATGGCTCACGGACCCTCATTTCGGTCAGACTCCAACTGGGTGAAACCAGCAACCCATCCTGAACGGACGGCTTGGTTGATGATGCGGATTCCAGCGACGAGCCTCAAAGGTCACTGCTGGACAGGGAGGAACAGTACGGTCCAGATCCCTAGGGCAGCAAGGACCACGACGCTTGCCGAGACGGCGGCGATCGAAGTGATGCAAGGCGGAATCGATTCATGTCGAATGCCGTTGATGGCGCGGTGAAAGCGCGGCTTGCGGGTGAGGTTGATAGCTGTGGCGGTGATGACGCATGCCCCTACCAGCGGCGCCGTGAACCAGCCGTGGTGTGTTGTCCAACGCAGGAAGACGGCGCCCGCAACTGCCAAGGACAGCATCGTGCGACCCCACGCCATGTCTGTGCGTTCCGGCTGGAGTCCGGGATCTCCATGGACTGGCGTTTCAGCTCGTGAAGGCATGGATTAGACGAGCACGACAGCCGTCATGGTGGCGGCGACGACGCCCCCGCCAATTGCCAGGACCGGAGCGATCCATGGGAGTGGGATTGGGGCTTTGCGGCGTATGGCGCGTTCTACATTAAGCCAGCGGAAGAATGAGCCGCCTCCGATGAGGAGCGCGAGAACGAGAAGCAGGACGGCGAGCCCTTTGCGAAGTCTCGGGTCGAATAGATCGGCCATGAAGGCTTCAACGGCGACGCCACCGGCGAGCAATGCCAAGGAGGTCCTAATCCATGCAAGGAACGTGCGTTCGTTGGCTAAGGTGAAGCGCGGGTCCGGTTCTTGGCCGCCGCCCAATATTCGGCTGGATATGCCAGTTCTTCCACCATCACTGCGTGAGCTGGGATTATCCATGGGATGGCTTCCTTCCGTGTACACGATTTGTCGTGTAGCTAAGGCAGCCAGCGGAGGCCGCGCTTGCCGCCTCCGCTGGCGGCCGTTCGAGAGTTAGTTCTAGGCCTTAGTGACTACCGCTCTGGCTTCCTCAGCTTCGGCTGCAGGGGCCGCCCCGAGTGAAAAACCAGCGGCTGAGTCAAGGCCGAGCCGGCGGCGGTCACGCTGCTGGTTGACGAAGAGTAGTGCCAGGATACCGAAGGTCAGCATGAGGCCGCCGGCCAGGGCGAATGCCGCGCGGTAGCCATCTGCCGGGGTGGCTGCACCGCCAATAAGGAATCCTGATACGGCGGGGGCAAACACGCCGCCCGTGGTGAGGACGGCGTTGGCAATGGAGAGGTTGGCTCCGCGCTGGCCGATGGTGGTCAGTTCCGCGACCACAAGGTACGTGATGGCGAAGAGCGCCGGTGCGGTACCAAAGCCGAAGACCATCAGGGCGATTGACAGGGCCGGCGAGGTAGTCATAGTCGCTCCGAGTAGGCAGGCCCCGGCGAAGGCGCCAGCGCCGCCGAGGACCCAGCCACGGGCCTTCCTGGTGGGAACGCCCTTGAGGTGCAGGCGCTGGGTAAGTGCGCTAAGGCCAACGGTGGCGACGGTTCCCCAGGCCGCGGGCAGGGCGATCATGGTGCCGGACTGCTGGCCGCTGAAGCCCAGGACGTTCTGGAAGTAGGCGGGTCCCCAGGACATGGCGAGTGTGAAGGTCCAGTAGCCGAAGAAGGAGGCCAGGACCGCGAAGATCCAACTGGGGGACAGGATGGTGCGCCAGTAGCGGATCTTGGTTTCGCTGATCACCGGAGTTTCCTCCCGAGCGATGCCGTCAAGTTCCTGTTCAGCTTTCCGGCTGGTATAGGGACCCTCCTTGCCAGCGATGGCCCAGAAGACGGACCACAGCAGGCCCACGATGGCCAGCACGGCGAAGGCGGTCTGCCAGCCGAATTGTCCAATGACCCAGGCCAGGACCGGGGCGAACGCCACAATGCCCAAAGTCACGCCGGATGACGCCAGCGCAGCGGGTGTGGCCCCCTTCTTCTCGGGGAACCACTTGTAGATCCCATGCATCAGGACCGGTGCCAGCGGGCCCTCGCCGGCGCCGAGGAGCAGGCGGCTTGCCCAGAGCGCGGGCAGCGAGGCGAAGAGCAGGATGGGAACCTGCGCCACGGACCATAGCAGGCACAGGACCAGCAGGATCCACTTGCTGGATACCTTGTTGGCGATGGGGGCGGCAACGATCTGGGCCACACCAAAGGTCAGGAACATGGCGCTGCCCACCAAGCCAAACTGCTCGGGCGTGATGCCCAGCTGCTTCATCAGGGGAACGGCCGCGATGCCCAGGACTGCCTTGTCAGCCCAGCTGAGCATCATGAGGAAAAGCAGGCCGAACGTCATGAACCAGCCGTAGCGGTTACGCTTGGCCCGGGACCAGGTGCGGGGATCGCGGGAGGCCGCGGAGCCCGGCGTCATAAGCGGAGTTTTAGACACGGTTTGCCCAATCGTTGAAGGGGAGTCTTTGCCGGTTCACCGGCGTTTCCTTGACTGTAGGCTCGTGTGACCGGCCTTACATTTGGGTTTTCCGTTGGCCGGAAAGTCACTTTTGGCGGCCTGTCTCAGGAGCGCCAGCAGGCCCATCCCCAAGCAGCTCAAGGCACACGTCAGCCACCAGGTGGTGCCCCAGCCGCGGGTAGTGGTGGCGAGCAGGGCGAACAACATGGGCCCCGCAAAGTTTCCCACATTGAAGATCTGCTGCGTCAGCCCCAGCACGGCAGTGACGGAGCCATCTGCGGGTGCGATGCGCACGGAGTAGCTGGTCACCGCCGCCGGTATGAGGCCCCCGACGGCGGAAAACGCGGCGATCAGGACAACCTGGATAAAGATGCCGTTGCCGAAGCGGTCCCAGTTCACGGCGAACGTGGCCACGGAAGCGGCGGACATCGACAGGAAGGTCCAGAAAATGATGCTCCGCTCAGAAATTCCCCGCTGGATCAGCGGACCGGCACTGAGGGCACCGATGGCGTTGACGCCACCGACCAGGGCGCTGAGGAGACCGGGCCACGGGCCGTCGAGCCCCGCTGAGCGGTAGATCGAGGGCAGGAAGCCAAGCACCGCCATCCACTGCGCCGTGTAGCAGGCGAACACCACGCCAATGATCCAGGGCCTGCGGGTGGCAACGGTGCGCCCCACCCTGCGTAGAGCGGGCCGGAGTCCGGCCTCGGCTGGAGCCGCGTCCTTCGGCACCCGGCGCAGCAGCAGCGGCACCGGGAGAAGCGTGAGAGCCGCCATAATCAGCCACCATTGCCGCCAGCCAGCAGCCTGCAGGAACAGCGCACCCGCGGAAAGGCCGATCAGCGTAGCAGTGCCCTGGAACGTGGCCCAGCTTGCCAGCGCAATGTTCAGCCGCTGCGGCGGGGCCACTTTGCGGATGAGGGCGGGTGCCACCACCACGGCCAGCAGGAAGCCGACGCCCTCCAGGGTGCGTGTTGCCATAAGCCATTCGGTGCTGGGGGCGGCCGCACCCACGGCGGACGCGCCGCTCAGCAGGACAAGACCGAGGATCAGGAGTCGGCGCAGGCCGGCCATCTCACCGCCCACAGCCGTGGCCAGGCCGCCAACCACGCTGGCCAGCTGGATGATGCCCAGCAGCAGCCCGGCTTGGATCAGCGAGGTGCCAAGATCCGCCTGGATGCCGGCCAGGGCGGCGGGAAGCTTCCAGATGTGCATGGCCGCTGCGATACCGGCCGCGAGGACCGCAAGCCACGCCCTGTCCGTCGTCGCGTCGGCGTCATCAACGGGTGTGGTGTGCGACGGCAGAGCCAAGAGTTGTCCTTGCTGAGTTTGTGGCAGGCGACCCGGGATCGGGTTCTCTGCTCAGGTAGAAGCCAGGACGGGGCTGCCGATGCGGAAACGCTGGCCGCTGACGGCGACGTCCACGGTGCCGGCAAAGGTTGAGGCAGCACGGCTGCGCCACCACTGCGGTTCCGCCCGCCCGGCCAGGTGGGAGAGCACAAGCCGGTCCACCCCCGCCGCGGAGGCTACACGGCCGGCGGCCTCAGGTGGCGTGTGGGCGATCCGCTGGTGGTTAAGGAACTCCGGCGCGAACCCCTTGTCCGCATAGAAGTCCAGGTTGACCGCTTCATGCACCAGGACGTCCGCACCCTCGGCGAGCACAACCATGGCCTCGCATTCGGCGGTATCGCCGGAGAATACGACAGAACCGGCGTCGGTCTCGAAGCGGAACGCCAAGGCGGGCCGCACCGGCGGGTGCTCCACCAGGATGCCGGTGACCTTGACCCTGTCATCCTCGTAGACGTCGAAGGGGCGGGCCGCGTCCTCGGAGCCGTGCGCGGGGGTGGCCAGGTCCACGGTGCGCACCAGTGACGCAAGGTCCGGGCGGGCCTCGTCATGGACCCGGATGTCAATGTCGTAGGAGAAGGCCTGCAGCGAGTGGGACACCAGTTCGGCGGTGCCGGACAGGCCGCCGCCACCCGTCCGGGTGGCATCCTTGCCGGGGCCAACAACTGATACCGGCCGCGTGAAGCCCTCCACCGGATTCCCCCAGTTCCACAGCAGGAAGCCGGGAAGTTCCACCACATGGTCCGAATGCAGGTGCGTGACGAAGCCGGCCACAAAATCCTTGCCCCGGAGCCCCGCCTCATGTGCCGCGCGGGAGCAGCCGAGGCCAAAGTCCACCATGTAGAAGGCATCACCCACCACCAGTGCGCTGGAGATGCCGTTTTCAGGTCCGCGGATGGCCGGGCCGGCGGCGGTGCCAAGAGTGATCAGTTCGACGCTCACAGGGAAGTCCTTCTGCAGGGTGTGCGGGGGTCAGGCGTGCGGGCGGGCATTGATGACACGGGTTTCCAGGTATTCCTCCAGGCCCCAGCGGCCGCGCTCGCGGCCCACGCCGGAGGCCTTCCAGCCGCCGAACGGGGCGTCCGGTTCCACCACGGTGTGCTGGTTGACCCAGACCGTTCCTGCATCAATGCGGGAGGCAGTGGCGTAGGCCCGCTCCTGGTCCTGGCTCCACACCGATGCGCCGAGGCCGAATTCGCCGGCGTTCAGTCCCGCGATGGTGTCGTCGAGGCTGTCGTAGGCCACGATGGGCAGCGCCGCCCCGAACTGTTCCTGCTCCACCAGGTCCATGCCGGGTTCGGCGTCGATCACTACGGTGGGGGAGAGGAAGTAGCCCGGCAGGTCGCAGTCGGCGGTGCCCCCGGAGAGGATGCGGGCACCGGCGCCCACGGCGGAATCCACCAGGCCGTGGACCAGCTTGAGCTGGGACTCGTTGTGCATCGGGCCCATGGTGGTGCCATCAGCAATGCCGTGGCCCAGCACATGGCGGGCTGCCTCGGCGGCAATGGCCTCAGCAAGTTCCGCACTGCGGCTGCGCGGGACATAGACGCGCTTGACCGCCATGCAGACTTGGCCGGCGTTGCGGAAGGCGCTGCCCACAATGCCGCGGGCGGTGACTGCGATGTCCGCATCGTCCAGCACGATGGCAGGATCATTCCCGCCCAGTTCCATGGTGACGCGCTTGACCGTTGAGGCGGCCTGCTGCGCGATGGAGATGCCCACCTCCGTGGAACCGGTGAAGGAGATCTTGCGGATGCCCGGCGAGGTGCTCAAAGCAACGTTCACAGTCCGCCGCGAACTGGTCCGGACCTGCAGCACACCGGCGGGGAGGGCCTCGTTGAGCAGGTTCACCAGGGCAATCGTGGACAGGGGAGTGGATGGTGAGGGCTTGGCGACCACGGTGCAGCCGGCCACCAAAGCGGGGGCAAGTTTCACACAGAGCAGCGAGATGGGGAAGTTCCAGGGCGTGATGGTGCCAACGATGCCCACGGGCCGGTACTGGACCTCCAGGCTGCGGTCCGCGCGCGGGCTCAGCTGCTGTTCCGAGTCCCATTCCAGGTCGGCGTAGTACTCGAACAGCCCTGCGGCCACGGAGAATTCGCCGGCGGCCTCGGCCTTCGGTTTGCCCTGTTCCCGGGAGAGCAGGGTGGCCAGCGCGTCCAGGTCACGGCGGATCAGGGCCGCGCCTGCCAGCAGGGAATTGCGGCGGGCCTTCCGGTCCGCGGCCCAGCCGGCCGACGCCGCACGGGCGGCTGCCACCGCAGCCTCGACGTCCTGCGCGGTGTTTTCCGGAGCATGTCCAACGAGTTCAAGGGTGGCCGGGTCGTGGACCTCATACTGGGTTGCCGTCATGGTTTTGTCCTTTCGGCCGGGAGGGAAATTCTTATCCCAGTGTCATGGCACCCGTCACTTCCCGGGGTGACCTTTCCGTCCAACGGAAAGTTTCCCTCAATCGCCCGGTCCCGCTTGCCACTATGGAGTGAAGCACGCCACGCACTAACGAGGAGTCTGCATGTCCCACGAGCAACTGCCCATCGTACTCACCGGGGTCTCCTCCGGAATCGGGGCACGTACCGCCCGCATCCTCGCCGCCCGCGGCATCCCGCTGATCGGCATCGACCGCAACCCACCCACTGAGTTCAGCGGCACATTTGTCCAAGCGGACCTCTCGAGCCAGGCCGGCATCGACGCCGCAGCGGCAGCAGTCACCGCCGCAGCGCCGCACGGCATCGCGGGCCTGGCGAACATCGCCGGCGTTCCTGGGACGGCCCCGTGGCGGACCGTGCTGGCGGTGAACGTATTCGGCGTCCGCGGGCTGGTCCGGGCGCTTGCGCCCTTGCTCGGCGAGGGCGGCGCCGTGGTGAACCTGGCCTCCAACGTTGCCGTGAACTGGCGGGAGGTCAAGGCAAAGTGCTCCGCTTTCGCGCTCGCCGAAGACCAAGCTGCCGCCTTGGAGTCCATTGCCGGCGACGACGGGGTGACGGGTGAGTCCTACCTCTTCTCCAAACAGTGCGTCCGGGTCCTCACCGAGCACCTGGCCGCCGAACTGCTGCCGCAGCGGATCCGGGTCAACAGCGTCAGCCCGGGACCCGTGGCCACTCCCATCCTCGAGGACTTCAAGAAAGACCACGGCCGCGACAAGGTGGAGGGCGCCGGTGCACTGCTGGGCCGCTTCGGCGACCCGGACGATATTGCCCCCGTCATCGACTTCCTGCTCCGCCCCGAATCGGGCTGGGTGAACGGCTCGGACATCCGCGTGGACGGCGGCCTGGGCGCCTACCGCGGCTCCGGCCTCGCCGCAGTACCCAAGTGAACCTTCTCCGCCCATGGAGGATGTGCCTACAGCAGGACGCCGTCACCTCGCCTGGCGTCCTGGGAGGCGCCGGCGTCGGGCGTTAAAATGGCAGGATGCAGCACCGCGCCACGGACGGCGCCGTGTCCTCCAGCGCGCAGAAGGGTGACCCATGGCTAACGCTGCCCCGGCAGGCCGGACCACCCGGCGCACGGGTCCGACGGCCGCGCCAAAGCGTCCAGCCGGCGACGACGGTGCTGCCGCACACCAGGCGGCCAGCGTCACGTCGCGCGCCCTGGCGCTGTTGGGCACTTTCGATACCGAGCATTCCGTTCAAAGCCTCAGTTCCATGGCCCGGAGGGCAGGGCTCCCGGTGGCCACCGCACACCGCCTGGCCGGTGATTTGGTGGCGTGGGGCGGCCTCGAGAAGGCGAACGGCGAATACCGTGTAGGCCAGCGGATATGGCGGCTGGGCCTGCTGGCACCCGCGCAGCAGAACATCGCCGAAGTGGCTGCACCTTTTATGCAGGACGTTCTCTTCGTCACCCACAACGTGGTGAACCTGTTCATTCTGGACGGCGAGGAGGTCCTGCTGGTGGAGCGGATGTCCGGCACCGGTGCCGGCCAGCCGTTCCGGCGCGTGGGCGCCCGCCTGCCCCTGCACGCAAGCGCCGCGGGCAAAATCATGCTCGCTTATGGAGCCAATGACCTCTTTTCCTCCGCTGTCCAGCGGCTGGAGCCGCATACGCCGCGGACCATCACCCAACCCGGGCTGCTGGCTGCCGAGATCGAGCGGGTCCGTGCCAACGGCTACGCCACCACTGAGGAGGAAGCCGGCCCGGACAACTACGGCCTGGCCGTTCCGGTTTTCCTGCCGAACAAGCAGGTGGTGGCCGCGCTGGGCATCGTCACCCGGGGGCGCCCGGCCCCGGTGGGCAGTGTGGTTCCGGTGCTCAACATTGCCGCCCGGGGAATCGCCCGGCGGCTGGGCGTGGAGCATCTGCCGCAGTAGGCCAGATCTTTGCAGTTGCCCGGGCGCGAATCTTTCCGTTGGGTGGAAAGCCTTCCCCCGCCTGTGGCGTGGAACACCTAACCTCAACTTAGACCAATGAGGCCGGGCTACCGGCCATAGCCTGCCCGGCAGGCGAGCCATTCCACAGGAAGTGAACCCCCATGAGTGCATCTGCAGGAGCCACTATCGACGCCGTGGTGGACCAGGTGGACGTTGTGGCGGACCAGGTGGTTTCCCTGGTCCTGCGACGGGCTGATGGCCAGCCGTTCCAGCCCTGGCAGCCCGGCGCTCACATCGATGTCCACGTAGGCGATGGCCTTATTCGCCAGTACTCCCTGTGTTCCTCGCCTGACGAACTGGACCACCTGCGCATCGGTGTGCTGCACGTGCCGGATTCCCGTGGCGGATCAAAAGCAGTGCACGCCCTGTTGGCGGGCACGCCCCTGACCATTTCCGAACCCCGCAACAACTTTCCGCTGCGCGAGTCGCGGCGCTACCTCTTTATCGCCGGCGGCATTGGCATCACCCCGCTCATTCCCATGCTGGAAGCGGCCCAGGCTGCAGGCAAGGAATGGACCCTGATCTACGGCGGCCGGAGCCGGAACACCATGGCCTTCGCGCAGCAGCTGGAGGACCTGTACGGGACTGACCGGATCAGGATCATCGCCGAGGACGAAGCCGGCCGGCTCGACCTGGACCAGATTCTTGGCATGCCGCGGGCGCACATGCTGGTGTACGCGTGCGGACCCGGCGGCCTGCTCGGCGCGGTGGAGGAACGCTGCATGGGCTGGCCGCCGGGCGCCCTGCACACGGAGCGTTTCGTCGCCTCCACACTGGGTGCCGCCGCCGCCAACGCCCCGTTCGAGGTGGAGCTGGCCCGGACCGGGACCACCGTCACCGTGCCGAATGACAAGACCATCCTCGAAGCGGTGGAGGAAGTGGGCGTGCGCGTCCTGTCCTCCTGCCGCGGCGGCCTGTGCGGCACTTGCGAAACCCAGATCATTGCGGGTGAGCCGGAACACCGGGACGCAGTGCTCACCCAGGAGGACCGGGATGCGGGCGAAATCATGCTGGTCTGCGTCTCGCGGGCCGCCGCGGGATGTTCGCGGCTCGTCCTGGACCTCTAGCCACAACCTCTTCCCTGCCAAGTTCCGTCCCCAGGAGTGTTTCCCATGACCGTTACCACCCACGACGCCAATGTGTTGGACGAGGATCCGTTCGACACCGCAAACCTCCTGGACCCCTATCCGTTCCTGGGCCGGCTCCGCGACGCCGGAGCCGTGTCCTACTTGGAGAGTACGGGCAGCTACGCCGTGGCCGGGTACCAGGAGGTCTACGAGGTCCTGACCGACTTCGAAACCTATATCTCCTCCGGCGGCCTGGGCCCGCGGGACATCCGCAAGGACTCTGGCTGGCGTCCGCCGAGCATCCTGGAATCGGACCCGCCCATTCACACCGTCATGCGCCGCGCCCTGACCGGCGTCATTAACCCCGGCACGGTGCGTGCCCTCCGCGAGCCGTTCACGCCGCCTGCCGTGGAGCTGACGGAGCAGCTTGCCCGCCGCAACCGGTTCGACGCCATTACGGACCTCGCCGAAAAGTACCCCCTCCGTGTCTTCCCCGACGCGGTTGGGATTCCCGACGTCGGACGTGAACACCTGCTGCCGTACGGCAACATGGTGTTCAACGCGTTCGGTCCGGAGAACTACATCTTCAAGCAGGCTTTCGCACAGGGCGACGAGCACGCCGCCGCGGTGATGCGGAACTGCCAACGCGAAAACCTGGACGACACCGGGTTCGGCGCCCAGATCTGGAAGCGCGTGGAGGACGGGCTGATCACCGAGCAGCAAGCCACGCTCCTGGTCCGCGCCCTGCTGTCCGCCGGCGTGGACACCACCATCTTCGGCATCGGCAACACGCTCTCCGTGCTGGCGCGCTACCCGGAAGCCTGGGCCCAGCTGCGGGAAAACCCGAAGATGGCGAAGTTTGCCGTGGATGAGGCGCTGCGCCTGGAATCGCCGTTCCAAAAGTTCCACCGGACCGTCGCGGTGGACACCGTCCTGGGCGGAGTACATATCCCTGCCGGGGCCAAGGTCCTGGTGTTCCTCGGCGCCGCGAACCGTGACCCGCGCAAGTGGGGTGAGAACGCTGATGACTTCGATCTCAACCGCAATGCATCGGGCCACGTCGCGTTCGGGATGGGCCTGCACCAGTGTGTGGGGCAGCCGATCGCCCGGCTCGAAATGGAAATTGTGCTGCAGCAGCTGCTGGAGCGGGTGGCCACCATCGAACCTGCCGGCGCCCCGGTGCCCATCCTGCACAACGTGCTCCGCGGGTTTGAGTCCCTCCCGGTGCGCGTCACGGCCGCATAGGCAGGACCTTCCGGGAGGCCGGGTGCCTCCCGGGGGATGTCTCCTTCCCCGGATAGCGCTTGCCCGTTGACGTAACGCACGTCACCTTCTATATTGGATGAATCGATTCAAGAGCTGTCGCCCGATCCCCTCTCCGGCGGATTGCGGCGCGGACACCGCCTCAGCTGCCACCAGCGGTCCGGTTCCTTGCCAATGAAGACGAAGGACATAAGCACCATGAGCACCACCCCAACCCGCGTCGTACATGCTGGCCAGGAAGGCGGAACCGGTCCCCGGGACCCGCGGAAAGCGGCGATGAGCGGCTGGATTGGAAGTGCCCTTGAGTACTACGATTTCGCGCTGTATTCGCTGGCCGCCACGCTCATCTTTCCCACCATCTTCTTCCCCGCAGAGAACCCGACCGTTGGGATCATTGCTTCCCTTGCTACCTATGCGGTGGGCTACGTCTCCCGCCCGGTAGGCGCCGTCGTCCTGGGGGCCTACGGGGACCGGCACGGTCGCAAGAAGGTGCTCGTCTTCGCCATGCTGCTCATGGGCTTCGCGACTTTCGCCGTCGGGCTCCTGCCAACATACGGGACGGTGGGCCTCCTCGCCCCGGCCTTGCTGGTGATCCTCCGCCTGATCCAGGGCTTCGCGGTGGCCGGCGAACTGGGCGGTGCCAGCGCGATGATCGTCGAACACTCGCCGGATGCCCGGCGCGGATTCTTCGCCAGCTTCAGCCTCCAGGGCACGCAGGTGGGGTCAATCCTGGCCACCGCCGTCCTGCTGCCGCTCGCCGCCCTCCTCCCGGCTGACCAGTTCGGTGCCTGGGGCTGGCGCATCCCATTCCTGCTCAGCGCCGTCGTCATTTTCGCCGGCTACCTCATCCGCCGCCGGGTGACCGAACCCCCTGCGTACGCCGCGCAGTCCGGGCCGGCCCAGGCGCGGCAGCGCTTTCCGCTGGCCGAGCTCCTGCGCACCCGGCCGGGCGCACTGCTCCGCTGCATCCTGATGACCTTCACCAACGTCATCGGCATGGCCACCCTGATCTTCGGCGTCTCCTTTGCCACCCAGAAGGGCTACGGCAACGGCTTCTCCAGCAGCGAGTTCCTGTGGGTGACGCTGGTGGCCAATATCGCGGCAGTGGCCACCATTCCGGTGTTCGGCGCACTGTCCGACAGGATTGGCCGGCGGATGCTGATGGCGGCCGGAGGCGTTATCGGTGGCGTGCTGGTGACCGGATACCTCTGGGCCATCGAGCAGGGGAGCCTGCCGCTGGTCTTCGTCTGCGTGGTGATCGTGCAGGTCATCTTTTTCCAGATGTGGAACGCAACCTTCGCCACGTTCTTCCAGGAGCAGTTCCCAATGCGGATCAGGGTCACCGGCTTCGCGGTGTCGCAGAACATCGGACTCATGATTGCGTCGTTCTTCCCGAGCATCTTCACGGCGATCGCCCCTCCTGGCTCCGCCAACATCCCGCTGACCATCGGGCTGGCCACGCTCGGCATCTGCCTGGTCTCGGCCGTGGCCACCCTGATGTCCTCCGATACCCGGGGCACCACCCTGGAGGACCTCGAGGGACGGAAGGCCGGGCGGACCGCGGAGCCCGCTTAGTCCCGATAGGAAACGAAGAAGGGGCAGCGCTTGCTGCCCCTTCTTCGTGTGCCTGCACGCGGCCCCGCTAGCTGTATTGACCTGAGAGGTTGATGACGCGGCTGGCCGGTGTCTTACCTTTGAGTGCAGTGTGGGCTCGATG
>NZ_JARDJH010000046.1:0-33864 GCF_039907755.1 Pseudarthrobacter sp. CC12
GGTGGACACCGACACGATCATGGCCCTCAGCACATAAGCGAAGGATCAACCGTTACACCACTCCTCGGGACTTGACCTTGGCGCAGGAGTGTGCCCGCCTGGCGCGGCCCCTTGGCGATGGTTGGCTATGGGGCGTCGTTTTGACCAACCTCGCTGAAAGCCTGGAACAGGCCGGCGAGTTGGATGCCGCTGAGCGGCATCTGCAGGAGGCGGTGTCGGCTGCCTTTGACCTCGGGGCGTACGGCAGCCTCGCAGCGTTCCTTGAGTCGCTGGCAGGGATCTGCGTCAAAAAACACCGTCCTGACCCGGCTATCCGGATGTTGTCGGCGACTGACGCGTACCGCTCTGACAGGGGTGTGCCGCTTGAGCCGGCCGAACGCCGTCGGATTGATTCGTTCATCGCGCAGGCGCGGGCAGAGGCAGGCCCGGTTAGATTCGGGCTTGCCTGGGCGGCTGGGCGGGCTTTGACTCTCGCCCAAGCTGTGGCCGAAGCAGCCAACCTGCGGCAGGACCAAGATGACATCCGGCCGGTCGAAGGCCGGACGGAGATCCAAGCGGTCGCCGCGGACTACCACCCTTCCACGCCGTGGTCCTGACATGCCGTGACATAACAGTCCAAAGCTGCAAATGCCCACCCTCGGGAAAGCCGGCGGGAACACTGCCGTCTCCCCAGGTGTTAAGACCTATGGAGAGACGAACGATGAACACCAGAACTTACACCGCACTCGTAGTACCGGCCAGCACGTCCGAGCCCATCCGCATCGAGCGGGTGGAGGCGGACCCGCAGGCTTTGGAGGCCTTGGTGGGCGGCCCGCTCGAATCGGTGATCCGCGGTGACTGGCATGTCTACCTCAACGCGGAAAGCGTCACCATGCTTTTACCGGTTAATTTCCGGGCCGGCCAGCTGATGCATGAATGCGGGCTGGACCTCGACGGGATCCGCGGCACCGCAGTCTTCCTGGGCCGCGGGGAACACAGTGCCGAGGCAGACATCCCCGACCACCTGGAGCGACTCGTGGAGGAGCTTTTCGGGGCGCCGCTGGCCGCCTAATCGTTGGCGCGCACCCCATAGGTGCTCAGCACGTTGCCCTTGCTGGTGGTGGACTGGTCCTGCAGTACCAGGCGGGTCAACGGGTCACCGTCCTCGAACAGCCGGCGGCCGCTGCCGGCAATCACCGGGTGGGTCATCAGCTGCAGCGAGTCCAGCAGCCCGGCGAACAGCAGCTGCCTCACCACCGAGATGCTCCCGCACACGGCGATTTCGCCGCCGTCGCGCCCTTTCAGGCCCGCAACGAAATCCTCAAGCGGTGCATCCATGAGATGCGAGTTTTCCCATTCCAGAGGCCCCGTCAGCGTGCGCGAGGCGACGAACTTCTCCACGGGGTTGATGAACGCTGCGAAGTCCTGGTCCTGCGGGGCGGTAGGCCAGTACCCAGCCCACTCCTGGTAGCTGACCCGGCCCAGGACCACTGTGTCCACGGTGTTGATCATCCTGGTCAGGCCCTCGCCGAGCTCTGCGTCAAAGCTGTCGAACTGGAACTTGAACGGTTCGGACACCACACCGTCCACGGAGTGGAACAGGCCGGCGGTGACTTTGCGCATGGGAGCCTCCAAATAATAAGCGGTCAGGCATTACGGTATGCGGCGGGACGCGTTCCGGGAAGGGAAGGCACGGCGTTCAGCCCCGCAAATCGTACGACGGCGGCCTGCAGCGTTAGCTTCATCACTCGCCGTGTCGTCTTGCGCAGTTTCCTGCCCGCCGGGCCCCATACTGGTCATTGAACGGCTTTCGCCGTCCCCCCGGCCAGGCAGGAGGAAGTGCATGGAAACCCTGAAAAAAGTCGTGACCAACCAGTATTTCCCTGCCGGCGCCGTGCTCACGGCCGTCCTGCTGTTCTGGGTGGTTGCCATGCTGGGCGGCCTGTCCCTGCTCAACAACAACCAGCCGCCACTTACCACCCTGACGTGGATGCTGTTCGTCTATGCCGCCGCCGTGCTGACCCCACTCGCAGGGCTCTTCGCCGCCGTCGACCTGGTCCGCCGCTGGCGCCGCAACCGCGCTGCTGCCACCACCACCGGGACGGGCTCCCCGTCCGCCGCCGCCGGCGAAGCACCGCACCCCGCGCAGCCCCAGAACTCCCACCCCGCGCCCGCAAATCCGCAGCGCCCCGGCCGCCAGGAAGCAGCCTAGGCCGACGAGCAGCCCCGGCTACCTGCCCTTCAGTGCATGGAGGGCCTCTTCTGCGTGACTCAACGCCTGGCCCAGCCGGTCACCGGGCTCCGGCAGCGAGAACAGATACCCCTGCAGCGAATCGCACTCCAGCGCCGTCAGGTAATCCGCCTGTGCGGCCGTTTCTATCCCTTCCGCCGTAACGGTCAGGCCCAGGCTGTGCGCCATGTTGATCATGGAACTGAGGATCGGCAGCCGCTCGTTCCCGGTCCGCACCATGGACACGAAGGTCTTGTCGATCTTGACGGTGTCCACGGGCAGGTCCTGCAGCCGGCCCAGCGACGAATAACCGGTGCCGAAATCGTCCAGCGCCACCCGGGCGCCCGCATCCCGCAGCGCGCTGAGCTGCTGGATCAGGCTGCAGTCGGCGTCGAAAAACACGCTCTCGGTAACCTCCACCACGAGTTGATACGGTGCCACGCCGCTGGCTTCGGCAAGCTTCAGGACTCCCTCGGCGAAGTCCGGTTCCTGCAGCTGAACGCCGGAGACATTCACGGCCAGGGACCGCGACGGATCCTCACTGAGCCACCGTGCCAGCTGCACCATTCCGGTGGCCATCACTTCGGCCCCGATCTCACCAATCAGTCCGGTGCGCTCGGCGAGCGGGATGAAGATCGACGGCGGCACCCGCTCGCCGGCCCGGTCCCACCTGGCCAGTGCCTCCAGCTGGACCACCTGCCCCATGCGGTGGGAGACGATCGGCTGGAAGTCAACGGTTATCTCGCCGCGCGGAACGGCCAGCTGCAGTCCACTCTCCATGTGTGTCCGCTGCACCAGCGCCTGCATCATGTCCGGGTGGAAGCGCAGGAACCGGTTCTTGCCGGCAGCCTTGGCCGCATACATCGCAATGTCAGCGTGCCGCAGGAGCTCGGAAGGCCCCATGCTGTCCTGGCCCAGGGAAGCCACCCCCAGGCTCAGGCTGGGACGGAGGACGGTGCCGCTGATAGTCACCGGCACATGCAGGCAGCGCACAATGCAGGCCGCGATGGCATCAGCGTCCGGGCAAGCCGTCAGGAGCACCACGAACTCGTCGCCGCCCAGCCGGGCCACGACGTCGGCCGTCGGGACGCAACCGCGGAGCCTGCGCGCCACTTCGATGAGCATGTCGTCACCGGCCTGGTGGCCCAGGATGTCGTTGACTTCCTTGAAGTCATCCAGGTCAAGGAGCAGGACATCCACCGTCTTCAGCCGCGGTTCCTGCAGCGATTCGGCCAAGGCATCGTTGAACACCGCACGGTTGGCAAGTCCCGTCAGCGGGTCCTGGAAGGCCATGGCACGCAACTTCTCCGCCTGGACTGCGAGGTCCATCATGGCCCGGTGGGCCTGCTCCTGCGCCTTCCGCCGCGGCGTAACATCGCGGAAGCTCCACACCCGGCCCACAATGTTCTCGCCGACACGTTGCGGGCGAGAATAACGCTCGAAGGTCCGGCCGTCCCGGAATTCCACAACGTCGTGGCTTTCCGCCGCGGGGTCCTCCTGAAGTTCGCCCAGCCTGGCGGTGAAAGCTACAGGGTCAGCCACTTGCTCCATGATGAGCTGCAGCACTGGTTCCCCGGTTTCGCCGTCCATGAGCTCGGGCGGAATGCCCCACATGGTGAGGAACTGGTCGTTGAATCCGGCGACGGTGCCGTCGGTCCCGATGACCAGGATGCCGTCTGCGGTTGATTCAAGGGTGGCCGTTAACAGCGACATTGCCTCGCGGAGGTTGGTGTCGGCTGCCTTGCGGTGTGCCGTCCCGCGGATGGAGAGCAGCAGCCGGGCGATTGGCGGCCCGCTCCCGTCTGGGCCGTCCCCGGGCCCCTGCGGGTCCTGGTGGGGGAGGGGCGCGGCGGCAAGTTCCACCGGGAACTCGGTCCCGTCCCGCCCCAGCGCGATGATTTCCTGCGGAGGCGGAAGCTCTTCCGGCAGGGTGAGGAGCTGGCGCAGCAGAAGGGCCACTTCGCCGTGGAAGCCCGTTCCGATAAGCATCCGGTAATCCAGGCCGGAGAAGGCTTCCTGCGGCAGTCCGAACAACCTGGCGGCCGCGGCATTCGCCGCCAGGACGGTCCCGTCCGCAGCAAGGGCCAAAAGTGCGTCCGGACTTGCATCCATGACCGCGCCAAAAGTTTGCAGTGCCACATTGTTGTCACGGCCCAGAAAACCGGTCATCACACCACCCCTTCGCCATCATAAAGGCAGGAAGGGAAAATTGGGCGGCTCCCGGCGGGTTCATATTGAGTCCGCACCACCGTATGGCGGGACGTAAAAAGCGCCGTCCTCCTGGTGGAGTCCGGCGCCTGTTACTGATGGTTTTGTGGAAGCAGCTACACCCGGCGGCCGCTGCGGTTGGTGACGGCGCCGTAGATCAGCAGCACGATGATCGAGCCGAGGATAGCCAGCAGCCAGGTCCTGAGGTCGAAGAACTCCGCCAGGCCGCCGCCGAAGATCAACGATCCGATCCAGCCGCCCAGGATGGCTCCGACAACACCAAGGACCATGGTGACCACCCAGCCCCCGCCCTGGCGGCCCGGCAGGATGGCCTTTGCAATGGCTCCAGCAATCAGGCCCAAAATAAGAAATCCGATAATGCCCATGTTGCCACTCCTTGTCAGTAAGTTGTGCCGGGCCCCCATTTCCGGTTCCCTCATTCAATCAGCAGGCTTACTACTCTGCAAGACCCCCAATATCACAGGATGGCTATCAGTTTGGCCCTGACGTGGGACAATCCCGTGCCGTCCATAAACTGCTGCCGATAGGATTTGGGTGTCCCTGCCTTTGTTGAAGGAGCTCGCATGTCCAGCCAGACCCAGCGGCCGCGGGCCATATTCCTTGACATCGACGGCACCTACGCCGACCATGGCCTGGCTCCCGAGGCGCACGTCGACGCCGTCCGGACCGCCCGCAGGCTCGGCCACCGGGTGTTCGTCTGCACCGGGCGTCCACTCTCCATGGTTCCAGGGCACATCCTGGACGCCGGTTTCGACGGCACCATTACCGGAGCTGGTGCCAGGGTGGAGGTGGGCGGTGAAGTCCTCAGGGACGCCCGCTTTGAACCTGGGCTCGCGGCGCGCCTCGTCGAAATGCTCGATGCCCACGGTGCCGCCTACATCCTGGAAGCGCCGGAGGCACTGTACGGCCGCACAGGCGTGGACCGCCGGCTCCGGGAGGTCCTCGGGCCCATCTTTGCCGGACGCCACCAGCATGACGGCATCCTCAGCACGGATGTTGATCCGCTGGAGGACATCCTGGGACCGATGCAGTACAGCGACGATCTCCGCGCCACCTCCTACGCCAAAATCTCCTGCTTCGACTCACCGGTGCCGCTGGCCCGCCTGCTGGCGGAATTCGGCCCCGGGGTGGGGCTGATCCCCAGCTCGCTGTCGGCGTTGGGGGACCGGGCCGGGGAGATCTTCATGGCCGGCACCCACAAAGCCGTCGGCATCCAGGTTGTGGAAGCCCGGCTCGGCCTGGACCGGGCGGACATCGTGGCCATCGGCGACAGCGCCAACGACATCGAAATGCTTGAGTACGCGGCCGTTGGCATCGCGGTGGAAGGTGGCCATCCCGCAGTGCTTGCCGTGGCGGACCGGATCACCGCCCCGCCCGCCGGCAACGGCGTGGCGCTGGCGTTCCGGGAGCTGGGACTGCTGGGCTAGCTGCCCTCACCGAAGCCGGCCTTCAACGCACCGCGGCCGCCGTCACGACGCCGGAGGACGTTCCGAGTCCGCGGACCACCCAGCCCTGTTCCTGCCAGGCCGCCGCATCCAGCACGTTGCGCGCGTCCAGGACCACCCGGCGTCGTACCTGTTGCCCGGCCGCGGCGGGACACAGTTGCCGGTACTCATCCCACTCCGTGAGGAGCAGCACCAGCTCGGCATCCTGGAGCGCCCGCGCAGCGGAGGTCTCGAACCGAAGCCGCGGGTAGCGGCGCCAGGCAAGATTGACCGCTTTGGGGTCGGTGACGGTGACGTGCGCCCCGGCAGCGGCCAGCCGGTCCGCAACATCCAGGGCGGGGGAGTCGCGGATATCGTCGGTGTCGGGCTTGAAGGATGCGCCCAGTACCGTGATGGATCGCCCGGCGGGGGTTCCGCCGCACAACTCTGCAGCGAGTCCCACCGTGCGCTCCCGCTGGCCCAGGTTCACCGTATCCACCAGCCGCATCCACTGCTCCACCGCAGGTACTCCCAGGGTGGCGGCCTGGGTGCGGAAGCTGCGGATGTCCTTCGGCAGGCAGCCGCCGCCGAAACCGAGCCCGGCGTGCAGGTACCGGCTGCCGATCCGCGGGTCCAGCCCCATTGCCTCGCTGAGCTCCGTGACGTCGGCGCCTGCGGCGTCGCACAGTTCGGCCACGGCGTTGATGAAGCTCACCTTCGTGGCCAGGTACGCGTTCGCGGCAGACTTGATGAGTTCAGCCGTGGCGAAATTGCAGACGAGCCGCGGGATTCCGGCAGCCAGCAGCGGCTCATAGACGGCGTCCAGGGCCGCAGTCACCCCCGTCGGTGCCCCGGTGTGGGGGTTGAAGGCGGCGGGGCGGCCGCCTTCAACGCCGTAGACCAGCCGGTCCGGAACCAGTGAGTCCTTGACGGCGGTGCCCTGCCGCAGGAATTCGGGATTCCAGCCGAGCAGCACGTCCGGCCGCCGTGCGAGGATCTCCCGGAGCATGTCCACCGTGCCGACGGGCACCGTGGATTTGCCCACGACGACGGCGCCCGCCGCCAGGTGCGGCAGCAGCCCTTCCAGGGCTGATACCAGGAAGGTAAGGTCGGCGGCGTCGGACGTCTTGTCCTGCGGCGTCCCCACGCACAGGAAGTGCACCTGGGCAGTGCGCGCCTCGGCCGGATCCGTGGAGAAGCGCAGCCGTCCGGTGGCGCGGCCGTGCGCCAGGAGCTCGTCAAGCCCCGGTTCATGGAACGGTGCGGTTCCCTGTGCCAGCTGGGCCACCTTGCCGGGATCCACGTCGATGCCCACAACGCTGTGGCCCATGGATGCAAGGGTTGCCGCGTGGACAGCGCCGAGGTACCCACAGCCGATCACGGATATCTTCATGATGTTGCTCCTGCCTTTGAAGCCTTCCGCGGCGGTGCGGGGACTGCCGCAATGACGTCCGTATAGTGCTGTACCAGTTCCGTGCAAAGCGCCGGCCAGGTCCTCTCCTGGACCGAGGCGTGGGCCGCGGCTGCGAAGGCGCGGCGTTTGGCGTCGTCGCCCATCAGGTCCTGCACCCGGGCGCGCATGGCGGACAGGTCACCCGGTTCGTAGAGCCAGCCGGTGCGGGAATTCTCCACCAGGTCCAGTGGTCCGCCCCGGCCCGTGGCCACCACCGGGACACCTGACGCCATGGCCTCCTGGATGGTCTGGCAGAAGGTTTCGAACTCACCCGGATGGACGAACAGGTCGAAGGATGCCACCGTCCGCGCCAGGTCCTCACCGCCCAGGAAGCCGGTGAATACCGCCTGGGGGAGGGCCGCCTCAAGGGCTGCCCGTTGCGGGCCGTCGCCCACCACCACCAGCCTGGTGCTGGGAATGCCGGCGAGGGCGGCAAGGTCCTCCACCTGCTTTTCGATGGCCAGCCTGCCCACGTAGCCGATGATGCGTTCACCGTCCGGGGCAACCGAAGCCCGCCACCCGTCGTCGCGCTTTTCCGGCGAAAACCGGGCGGTGTCCACCCCGCGGCGCCACATCCGTACCCGCGGGATGCCCCGTCCGCGCAACTGGTTCAGCGCGAACGTGGAGGGCACAAGGGTGCGTGAGGCCAGCAGGTGGATGTTCTCTACCCTGTTCCAGGCCCAGTTTTCAAGGAAGGGAACGCCGTACCTGGCCGCATAGCTGGGAACTTCGGTCTGGTAGATCGCCACCGTGGGGATGCCGAGCTGGTGTGCCGCCTGCGCTGCGCGCCAGCCCAGGACGAACGGCGAGGCGAGATGCACAACGTCCGGCGCGTACTCGGCAAGGATTCGCTTGACCCGGTACACACCTCCCAGTGCCACCCGTACATTCGTGTAGCCGGCCAGCGGGACTGCCGGCAGCCGGTGGACTTCCGCCCCTTTGACCTGGCCCGGCTCGGCTCCCTCCTGCGCTGAGGGGGCGATGACCAGTACGTCGTCACCACGCTCCTGGAGGTGATCCAGGACCCGAAGGATTGAATGGGTGACGCCGTTCATCAACGGCAGGAATGATTCGGCGACGATTGCGATCCTCACCCCTTCACCGTGCGCGCCGTCCTTGAAATGGCGGGGGAAAAAGCGTTACCCGGAGGAGAAGGCCGGGTGAACAGCTGCCCCGGCCGCCAAGAAAATTACTAAGTAGGCTTGGCATTTGATGCTAAGCATGCTTACGGTAGTGGGGCAGTCAGCGCAGAGCCTCAAGCAGCCGGGGCGGAAGCCGGATGACGGGAGAATGCCCCGGTCCGGACCATCCACTGCTGGCAGACCTAGTGCAACGACAATCCAAGGAGACGTCATGCTCAACAGGGAAAACCTTGAAAACCTGCTCACCAAGGGCGGCCACGTAGTCGGCGCCGACGGCACGAAAATCGGTTCGATCGGCCAGCTGTATGCAGACGACGACACGGGCGAACCCACTTGGGTCACCGTGAAGACCGGCCTCTTCGGTACGTCCGAATCCTTCGTGCCGGTTGAGGGCGCGCACAATCAGGGCGAGGACCTGGTGGTGCCCTTCACCAAGGAGCACGTCAAGGACGCACCCCGCGTTGATGCCGACGGCCACCTCACCCCCGAGGAAGAGGACCGGCTGTACACGTACTACGACCGCGGCGCACGGACGTACACCGAGGCCACCCGTGACACCGCCGGCGACGTCGACCTCCAGGGCGATGCAGACCTGAATGCCGGGACCCCCACGGCCGGGATCACTTCCGCCGCGGACACCCACACTCGCGGGACCGTGGGCCACGATACCTCCGGCCCCACCACGGACGACGCCATGACCCGCTCCGAGGAACAGCTGCGCGTGGGCAAGGAGCGTGAGACCACAGGCCGGGCCCGCCTGCGCAAGTACGTCACCACCGAGAATGTCACCAAGACCATCCCGGTGGAGCGTGAAGAAGTCCGCGTGGAGCGCGAGCCCATCACGGACGCCAACCGCGGCTCCGCGCTGGACGGCCCGGGCATCAGCGAGGAAGAGCACGAGGTGGTCCTGCATGAGGAACGCCCCGTGGTGGAGAAAGAGACTGTTCCCGTGGAACGGGTCCGGCTGGACAAAGAGACAGTCCATGATGACGTCACGGTCAACGAGGAAGTCCGCAAGGAAAACATCGAAACGGACGGCGACACGCGTCGCTGATCGGACCGCGGACTCTGTCCCCGCCAAGTCCGCAGGGCCGGCTGGCTGGAGCGGCGGGCCTGATTCGGTGAACGGCGCCGGGAGCCTGGTTGGAGGCTCCCGGCGCCGCACCGTTTAAAGCGCTGGTGCAGCCGCGCTGAAAGCGGCAACTGCACCAGCCAGTAGGACGAATATCTTCAGAACTTACGGTTCATCTCTCATTCGCGGCTCCTGTTTTCCCGGTTGACGGTATCCGGGCAAGCGGCTGGTCGGGTTCACGCCCACGGCCAGCAGAAATCGCAGGATGCCCCTGCGGGCAGGCGGGTGTTGGTTTCTAACAATTTTACGGCGGGGCAGGGCAAAAAGCGCCGGACAGCCGGGCATTTGGATATTGATCGGTGGCGCCCGCGAGCCTGTCGTTCGCGGACGCGGCGCACCCGGCGTGACACCATGGAACACGATGAAGATGAAACTGCGCGCTGATCAGACCGGAGACCGTGGCCTTCCCATGCCGTTGTGGCTGCAGGGTGCCCTTGAAGCGGCGCAGGCGGCCATCATCTCGGCGCTGGTGGTCGTCGCGCCCATCGTGGCAGTCTGGGCCACCGCGGGTTTCCAGAACGGGCAGTTCGAGGTGCTGGCACGCCTGGCAGGGCAGTCCTGGCTCCTGGTCCATGGGGTGCCACTGGAGCTTGCCGGCGCAGGACCGGCGACCGCCACCCACGGCGGATCCGGCACGCTGAGCCTGATTCCCCTGGGCCTGACCCTGATCCCGTTCCTCCTGGCGTGGCGGGCAGGCCGGAGGCTCGCACGGGCCTCCTATACGGACCAGTTGTGGCAGGCCCTGCTGGGCTCGTGGGCAGTCTATGCGGCGTTCGGTGCGGCCACCGGGTTCGTCTGCCGCAGCAGCGACGTTGTCATCAACCTTTGGTACGCCATACTGGTTCCCCTGGTCCCGTTCGGCCTCGGCATGGTGGTCGGTGCACGAAGGGAAGCAGGGTCCTGGAGCCGGCTCATCGGCGTCGACGCGGTGGACTGGATCTCCCGCACCAGCCAGCATTCCCGCTGGGCCGGATCCTACTTCGCCTCCGCGGCGAAGGCAGGTTTTGTCGCCGTCGCATCCGCCCTTACCCTGGCCGCTGCGCTGCTGGCAGTCGATCTGTTCATCCACTGGAACCTGGTGGTGTCCGTGTATGAAGCGCTCGACGCCGGCCCGGTGGGAGGCGCCGCCCTCACCATCGCGCAGCTGGGCTTCCTGCCCAACCTTGTGGTCTTCGCGCTTGCGTGGACGTCAGGAGCCGGCTTTGCCCTGGGGGCCGGATCCCAGGCAGGGGCGCTGGGCACCGCAGTCGGGCCGCTCCCATCCATTCCTGTCCTGGCCGCCATCCCGTCAGGATCCCTGGACTACGCCGTCGCCGCCCTGCTAGTTCCCGTGCTGGCGGGCGTCATGGCGGGGTGGTGGTTCCTGCGGGAGGGGGAAAACCACTTCGACGAGTGGCTCGCCATCAAGGTCCACGCCCGCTGGTTCACCGCCACCGTCTCCACCCTTGTCCTCGGGGTGCTCGCAGGGCTGGCCGCCGGGCTGCTGGTGATGGGCCTGGCCTGGATCGCGCGGGGGTCAGCAGGACTGGGGCGCCTGACCGCAATCGGTCCTGACCCGCTGTGGACGGCCCTATGGGTGGCTGCGGAGGTGGCCGCCGGCGTGGTCATTGGCTACGCGGCAGGACCCTGGCTGGAAAGGGAGAAGGCCGGGGCGGCCGATCGCGAAGGGGAACTGGTCCACTAGGACCGCCCCGGGGCTAGGGAATCCTGGCGGGCAGGACGTCCTGGAACTGCACCATGCACGCCTGGGTGGCCCGGTCAGTCAGCGCCCGGCCCAGGCAGGCCTGGTACTCGCGCACCTGGTCAAACAGGACCAAGGTGGTCACGATCAGCAGCACCATCACGGCCGCCACCACCAGCCCGGAAATGGTGCCCACAAGGACCAGCCTGGATTCCTTCAACCGGATGGACCGGACCAGCAGGACTATGCCCAGGACCAGGCTCGCCACGGTGAGCAGGCTTGTCAGCCACAGGTAGCCCACGTCCAGCTGGTACACGAAGAACGCGCCGAGTACCGTCACCACGAACGTCCTGAACAGGGTGTGGGTCTTGGCGAGGGAGGCTTTCGCTGCCTCGCTGAGGAGTGGCCTGGCCTGCTGCCGCCCGGCCCGGCCCGGTTCGCTGTTCATGTTTTCCAGCGTACGCGAGCCTGCACCTAAGCTGGACCAATGCGTATCGTCGTCCTCGTCTCCGGCACCGGGTCCAACCTCCAGTCAGTTATCGACGCCGTCAAAGCGGGGGAGCTCGATGTGGAAATCGCGGCGGTCGGCGCCGACCGCGAAGGAACCTACGGCGTCGAACGCTCCGCTGCCGCCGGCATCCCCACCTTTGTGGTGGACTTCAAGGCCTACCCGGACCGTACCGACTGGAACGCCGCGCTGGCCAGGGCCGTCGCCGCCTACTCGCCGGACGTTGTGGTGTCCTCCGGGTTCATGCGGATTGTCAGCCCCGATTTCATCGACGCGTTCAACGGCAGGTACCTCAACACACACCCCGCGCTGCTCCCTGCTTTTCCAGGCGCCCACGGCGTGCGCGACGCCATGGCCTACGGCGTCAAGGTCACCGGTTGCACCGTGCACTGGGCCGACGCCGGCGTGGACACCGGCCCCATCATTG
This sequence comes from Pseudarthrobacter sp. CC12, assembly GCF_039907755.1. NCBI lineage: Bacteria > Bacillati > Actinomycetota > Actinomycetes > Micrococcales > Micrococcaceae > Pseudarthrobacter > Pseudarthrobacter sp. CC12. The sequence goes on from NZ_JARDJH010000046.1 coordinate 12,206, forward strand.
CCCAGGAAGCTGTGGCCATCGAGGACGCAGACACCGAGGAAACCCTGCACGAACGCATCAAGGTGGTGGAGCGCCGGCTCCTGGTTTCCACGTTGGCCGCCCTCGCCGCGGACCCGGAATATTCCGCCGCCTAGGCCGCCGTCGACGCGCACTCTCCTTTTCGATGCACACTCTCCTTTTCGACGCACATATGCCGTTTTCGCGGCGTACATACTGTGCGCGCAGGGGAACATGCGCGTCGAAAATGAATAAGGGCGTCGCGAAAAACGGCTACTGCAGGCGGGCCCGGCGGGTTTCCGGGGAGCAGAACGCCATCCACAGCACGGAGGCCAGCACCAGGGCGCCGGCCAGGGCGAAGGAAGTGGCCAGCCCGAGTTCCGGCCAGAAGTAGTTGGCGAAGACCAGCGGTCCAAACCCTGCACCCAGCCGGGAAAATGTGGACGCCCAGCCGAACCCGGTGCCCCGCAATTCCGTGGGATAGAGCTCGGACACGTAGGCGTAGAGCACCGGAATGGCTACCTGCACCACGAACCCGAACACCAGCAGCCAGAACACCGCGGCCGTGGGGATGTCCACCACGAATGCCACGATCACCAGGGTCAGCGCGGACAACGGACCAGTAATGGCAAGGATCCATTTGCGCCCCACCCGCTCCACCAGGAGGGCGGCCACCACCACGCCCAGGAAGCCGACGGCGGCCATGGACGCCGTGGTGACGAACGCTTTGTACTCGGCGAAGCCGGCACCGATGAGGATCCTGGGCATCCACGTCAGGGACAGGTAGTACACCAGCAGGATGCTGAAGAACAGGGACCAGGCGGCGGCGGTGATCTTCCAGTTGAACTGCCATACCGAACGCAGCTGGGTCCAGGCGCTGCCGGCGGAAAGCCGTGGGACATCCCGGGCGTCGGGAAGGCTGTACGCGCGCGGTTCCGCCCCGGTGGCCTCCACCAGGCCGTCAATGATTTTGGCCGCTTCTTCCCTGCGGCCCTTCCGGATCAGGAACAGTGGAGACTCCGGCACGCTCCGCCGGATCCAGAAGACCAGCAGGGCGGGCAGCACCATCACCAGCATGGTCAGGCGCCAGTCGCCGTAGAGGGCCACCAGGCCGGCCGAGACGAACCCGGCGAGAGCCGCGCCTACCGGCCACCAGCCGTCCATGGCAGTGAGCACCTTGCCGCGCTGTTTCCGCGGGGTGAACTCGCCCACCAGTGCGTAATCCACGGGGATGCAGCCGCCCAGACCAAACCCGGCCATGAACCGGAACACGCAGAACCAGACGAAATCGGGGGCGAACGCACCGAGGACAGTGAACACGGAGAAGAGCAGCAGCGTGGCGGTGAATGCCTTCTTCCGCCCCAAGGTGTCCGCAATGGTTCCCCAGATGAAGGCACCCAGCGCCATGCCGATCAGGTTCGCCGTGCCTACCCAGGCCGCTTCCCCCGCGGAAAGGGACCAGTGCTTGGACAGCAGCGGAATCAGGATGCCGTTCAGGGTTACATCCCAGGCATCGAACATGAAGCCGAGGCCTCCGATCAGGAAGATCCTGCCCTGGACTTTCCATCGCCAGGGCAGTTCCTGGACCACCTGTTCGCCGCTGGGCACAGTGGTGTATGTATTCATCGCCGCCTCCTGCTGAAGACTCTATCCGGGCCCGCGGAAGTTCACACTCCGGAGCCCACAGGGGGTAACCGTTGCCTTCGCGATAAACTGGCCGTATCCCCACCAACCGCGGCCCTGTTCCGCGAGATAAGACGGAGACATTTGTGAGCTTCACGCAGCATGAGCGCGTATCCATTGACCGTGTACCCATCCGCCGGGCTCTGATCTCGGTTTACGACAAAACCGGTCTGGAGGAGCTCGCCTCGGGCCTGCACGCAGCGGGCGTGAAGCTCGTCTCCACGGGTTCCACGGCCAAGAAGATCGCCGCCGCGGGCATTCCCGTGCAGGAGGTTGAGGAAGTCACCGGTTCGCCCGAGATGCTGGACGGCCGCGTCAAGACCCTGCACCCGCGTGTCCACGGTGGCATCCTGGCGGACCGCCGCGTCCCGGCGCACATGGAAACCCTCGCCAGCATGGACATCGAAGCCTTCGACCTGGTCGTGGTGAACCTCTACCCGTTCGTGGAAACCGTCAAGTCCGGTGCCGCGCAGGACGACGTCGTGGAGCAGATCGATATCGGCGGCCCCGCCATGGTCCGGTCGGCCGCGAAGAACCACGCCGCCGTCGCCATCGTGGTGGACCCGTCCTTCTACGGCCAGGTGGTGGAGGCCGCAGCGGAAGGCGGCTTCGACCTGAAAACCCGCCGCCGCCTCGCCGCCAAGGCCTTCGCCCACACCGCCGCCTACGACAATGCAGTGGCCACCTGGACCGCCAGCCAGTTCCTGGACGAGGACGGCGACGGCGTCATCGACTGGCCTGCCTACGCCGGCCTGTCCCTGGAGCGCTCCGAGGTCCTCCGCTACGGCGAGAACCCGCACCAGCAGGCTGCCCTGTATGTGGACAAGGCCGCCCCGGTGGGCATCGCCCAGGCGGACCAGCTGCACGGCAAGGCCATGAGCTACAACAACTTCGTTGACGCCGACGCCGCCCTGCGCGCCGCCTACGACTTCAGCGAGCCCGCCGTCGCCGTCATCAAGCACGCCAACCCGTGCGGCGTCGCCGTCGGCTCCAAGGACGCCGCGGACCCCATCGCCGACGCCCATGCCAAGGCCCACGCCTGCGATCCCGTCTCCGCATTCGGCGGCGTCATCGCAGCGAACCGCACGGTGACCGCCGGCATGGCCAACACCGTCAAGGACATCTTCACCGAGGTGGTCATCGCACCCGGCTTCGAGCCTGAGGCGGTGGAAATCCTCTCCAAGAAGAAGAACATCCGCCTGCTGGCCCTGCCCGAGGGATACGGCCGGTACCCCACGGAGTTCCGCCAGGTCTCCGGCGGCATGCTGGTCCAGGTCAGCGACAAGGTGGACGCCGACGGCGACAACCCCGCCAACTGGACCCTCGCCGCCGGTGAGGCCGCGGATGAGAAGACCCTCGCGGACCTCGCCTTCGCCTGGACTGCGTGCCGGGCCGCAAAGTCGAACGCCATCCTCATTGCCGAAAACGGCGCTGCCGTGGGCATCGGCATGGGCCAGGTCAACAGGCTCGATTCCTGCCGCCTCGCGGTGGAGCGGGCCAACACGCTGGGCGTCACGGTGGAGTCCGACGTCGAGGGTGCCGGCGGTGCCTCCAACGCGGATGCGAGCGGCGCACCTGAGCGTGCCCGCGGTGCCGTGACCGCCTCGGACGCGTTCTTCCCGTTCGCCGACGGCCTGCAGATCCTGATCGACGCCGGTGTCCGTGCCGTGGTGCAGCCGGGCGGTTCTGTCCGGGATGAGGAAGTCATCGCAGCAGCGAACGCTGCCGGCATCACCATGTACTTCACGGGAGCCCGCCACTTCTTCCACTAATCCCCACCGCCGGGTTTCAACAGACGACGGCGCCCGTCCCCTGCATAGGGGACGGGCGCCGTCGTTGTGTTTCGGCTTAGTCCTGGCCGGCAGGAGGTTCGGGCTCCGGAAGCTGAATCTCCCGGGGCTTCGCCGCCGCCATTCGCTCGTCTGTCCAGTACTCGAGGACTTCCTCGGGCGACTGGTTCAAGTCCACGTGGCTGACGGGGTCCTGGTCCGGTGCGGGTTCTTTAGGATTTCGCGGCATTGGTGTACGTCGTCTCGATGACGGAGCCCCAGTATGGGCCGTACATCACTGCGGAGCCGTTGTAGCCGTAGCTGTTGATGGAGTTCTGCAGGCCATCGGGACCGCTGCCGATGAACCACGGACCACCGGAGGAACCGCCGGTCATGTCGCAGGGAATGCCCTGGGTGTTGAACTGGGGGTTGTTGGAATCATTTGACGCCGTCCCGGTGCAGCTCTTGAGGGTCTCCCCGTTGAAGGGCGCCGCTGCCGGGTAGCCGTAGGATGTGTAGGTCAGGCCCCGTGCCTGGTTGAAGGCAGTGCCGGAGCCGCCGACGACGTCGGTCAGCTTCCGCCCCTTGGCATCAGGGTTCATCACGGCGAAGCCGGTGTCATACGTCATGTCGCCGTTGGAAGCCCACTGGGTGGGGGCATACAGGGCTTTGGCGGTCCATTTGCCGTAAGGGGCTGCCCCGTTGTCATACGCGGGGACGAAGACGAAGTTGGTGGCGTACGCGCCCGGGCCTTCATTCACGCAGTGGCCGGCCGTTGCCACAGTGCTGCGGTTGGTCGAGGTGACGGCGTTGCCGGAGCACACATAGTTCGTTCCGCCGAGCGTGAAGAAGACCTTGCCGATGTGGGAGACGGGGTTCGCGCTCTGGGCAAGCGTGGGTTTGCCCTTGGTGGCCTTGGTGGAGGACGGCTTGCTTTTTTCCACCAGGGCAGGGTTTGAACGGTTGCCGCGTTCCAGGGCCTTGCCGGCCAGCGTGTCACCAGGAACAGCGCCCTGCATCCGCTCGGGAGTCCAGTAATCGGCTGCAGCCCCGGCGTCGAGCGTGACGCTGGCCACCGACGGCGCTTCGTTACCGTCCGACGGCGCCGGGGCGGCGGAGGCGCCACCGGCAGCAGTGAGTGTGAGCATGGCGGCCGCCGAAAGAGTCAGGAGGCCGGAAGCCAGAGACCTGGTGCGTGTCATTGTTGTCCTGTCTGGAAGGGGGGTGGGCCCTGGGGCGGGAGTGACGTAGCGAACTTATCGTCACCGGGCAAGTTTGTACACAGTAGTGAGGTATCAATAGCTGCCGGTCACCCTTTTCCCCGCCCCACCCGCACCGTATGCAGAACGTTGGCCCCGGCACCCGGGCCCAGTGCCGTCGTCGGCCGTTCTCCATCGCTGTAATCCTGCTCACCGCCGGGGTAACGCTGGGACCCGGGTACGGTTCAAAGCCGGGTCCTCAGGTAAGTTGTACATGGTGAAATAGACCGATTTTTCACAACCAAGCCGACCCACAGGGAGACGCCCGCGCATGTCCAAGATTATCTACACCCACACCGACGAAGCGCCGATGCTGGCTACCTATTCGTTCCTGCCCATCATCGAGGCGTTCGCTTCGACAGCAGGTGTGGAGGTGGAGACCCGCGACATTTCGCTCGCCGGCCGCATCATCGCCGTCTTCGGTGACTACCTGACCCCCGAGCAGCAGATCGGTGACGCCCTTGCTGAACTCGGTGAGCTGGCGAAGACGCCGGAAGCCAACATCATCAAACTGCCCAACATCAGCGCGTCCATCCCGCAGCTGAAGGCCGCCATTGCAGAGCTGCAGGGCCAGGGCTACGCGTTGCCGGATTACCCGGACAACCCCTCCTCGGACGAGGAGACCGCCATCCGCTCGCGCTACGACAAGATCAAGGGCTCCGCCGTGAACCCGGTCCTGCGCGAAGGCAACTCGGACCGCCGCGCTCCGCTGTCCGTCAAGAACTACGCCCGCCAGAACCCGCACTCCATGGGCGCCTGGACCGCGGACTCCAAGACCAACGTGGCCACCATGGGCCAGGACGACTTCCGCTCCAACGAGAAGTCCGTGGTCATCGAGGCCGACGGCACCATCGCCATCCAGCTGGTCCGCGAGGACGGCTCGGTCAAGGTCCTGAAGAAGGCGTTCCCCGTCCTGGCCGGTGAAGTAATCGACGGAACCGTGATGCGCGCCGCCGCACTGGACGAGTTCCTCAAGGCCCAGGTTGCCCGCGCCAAGGAAGAGGGCGTGCTGTTCTCCGCCCACCTGAAGGCCACCATGATGAAGGTCTCGGACCCCATCATCTTTGGCCACGTGGTGAAGGCATACTTCTCCGAGCTGTTTGAGACCTACGGCAAGCAGCTTTCCGCCGCCGGCATCAGCCCCAACAACGGTCTCGCAGCCATCCTGAGCAGCCTCGAGGACCTGCCGGCGGATGTCCGCGAGGGCGTCCAGAGCCTGATCAAGAAGGGCCTGGAAGACGGGCCCGCGCTGGCCATGGTGGACTCCGACAAGGGCATCACCAGCCTGAACGTGCCCTCCGACATCATTGTGGACGCCTCCATGCCGGCCATGATCCGCACCTCCGGCCACATGTGGGGCCCGGACGGCAAGGAAGCCGACACCCTCGCCGTCCTGCCGGACAGCTCCTACGCCGGCATCTACCAGGTGGTCATCGACGACTGCCGCGCCAACGGCGCCTACGACCCCACCACCATGGGCACCGTCCCGAACGTGGGCCTCATGGCGCAGGCCGCTGAGGAATACGGCAGCCACGACAAGACGTTCGAAATCCAGGAAGCCGGCAAGGTGCAGATCGTTGACGGCAACGGCAACGTCCTGCTGGAACACGAAGTTTCCGTCGGTGACATCTGGCGTGCCTGCCAGACCAAGGACGCACCCATCCGCGACTGGGTCAAGCTGGCCGTCACCCGCGCCCGCGCCTCGCAGACCCCCGCCGTGTTCTGGCTGGACGAGGAGCGTGCACACGACGCCAACCTCATCGCCAAGGTCAACGAGTACCTGAAGGACCACGACACCGAGGGCCTGGACCTGCAGATCATGTCGCCGGTCAAGGCCACCGCCTTCACCCTCGAGCGCATCCGCAAGGGCGAGGACACCATCTCCGTCACGGGCAACGTGCTCCGCGACTACCTCACGGACCTGTTCCCCATCCTGGAACTGGGCACCAGCGCCAAGATGCTCTCGGTTGTTCCGCTGATGAATGGAGGCGGACTCTTCGAGACCGGCGCCGGCGGATCCGCCCCCAAGCACGTCCAGCAGCTGCTGAAGGAAAACCACCTGCGCTGGGACAGCCTGGGTGAGTTCCTGGCCCTGGCCGTGAGCTTCGAGCACCTGGCCACCACCACCGGCAACGCACGCGCCCAGGTCCTCGCCGACACCCTGGACCGCGCCACCGGCACGTTCCTGCTGGAGAACAAGTCCCCGAGCCGCCGCGCCGGCGAACTGGACAACCGTGGCAGCCACTACTTCCTGGCCCGCTACTGGGCAGAGGAACTGGCCAAGCAGACGGACGACGCCGACCTGGCCGCCGCGTTCAGCACGGTCGCCAACGAGCTTTCCTCCAAGGAGGAAACCATCGTGGGCGAGCTGGCCGAGGTCCAGGGCTCACCCGTGGACATCGGAGGCTACTACCGCCCGGATGATGCCAAGGCTTCGTCCGTGATGCGTCCTTCCGCCACGCTGAACAAGGTCATCGCCAGCCTGGCCTAGCACCTGCCGTTCCGGCACAAAGAAGCGGTGCTCCGGTTTTTCACCGGAGCACCGCTTCTTTTTTGCTTTGCTGCCTGCTGGAGGCGGACCTAGTTCTTGCCCTTGCCCTTGTCGCTGTTGTTCTTGCCGGCATCCGTGCCGTTGCCCGACGAGCTACCTTGCGCCGGTGCCTGCGCGGGGGCTGGCTGCGAGGCGGGGCCAGGCGCGGGTGAAGAAGCCTGTGCTGCCTGGCTGGCGGCGATCCGGGCGTCTTCGGCAGCCTTTGCGGCCGCTGCCTGCGCGCTGATGGCTTCGTTGAGGTCTGCCCGGACAGCCGTCGCCACGGTGGTGATGCTGCGGCGCCTCTCCTCGGAAACCTGCCCCTTGGCCTGGGCCGCGGAAAGGTCCGCCTCCAGGCCCTCGAGTGCCTTCAGCGCGGCGGCGGGATCGTTTTGGGACGACGCCTGGGTTACTTCAAGTACTCGTGCCTGGAGCTGGGTTGCGGCCTCGCGCTGCAGCCCGGCCCCGGGCGCGGCGCAGGCACCGAGCAGGGCCGCCGCCAGCGCAGCCGCGGCGCAGGCCAGCAGCAGCCGGGCCGCCGGGGCCTGCCTCAGGATCACGGCGCCACGCTCTTCTGGAGTTCCTGCAGATGGTCACCCAGGACGCCGGTCACGGTGGGATAAGGGACGACGTCGGCCGGGCGGACGGAGATGCTCATCAGTACCGCAGCGGCGGCTGCGGCAACCACCAGGACACCCACCACCACGGCCAGCCAGATACGCCGGCTCCGGGTGAGGCGCGGCTTTGCAGCGGACGTGCCAGCCTCTGTTCCGGGGGCAGGATCTGTAGTCCCGGGTGCCGCCGCGGCCTCCCGCACGTCTTCCACCGATTCCTCTGCGGTAATGGAGGGAGGGTGGAAGGGCATGGCCGGCAGTACACGGGTTGTTTCCGGCGCCAGTTCTCCCGGCGTCGACGCGGGGGAGACCAGCGCCTGGCGCAGCGCCGTTTCAATGTCAGCGGCGGCTGGCCGTTCCAGCGGCTCGATGGCGGTCATGGAACGGATCAGGCCGGCCCATTCGGAGGGGACGTCGTCGGGAATTTCCGGTGCCCGGTGGAGCCGGGCAACCGCCGACTCCACGGCACTGCCGGGGTATTCCACGGTGCCTTTGATGCATTCGAGCAGCACCAGTCCCAAAGAATAAATGTCCGTGGCCGACGACAAGGGTTTGCCCAGGGCCTGCTCCGGGCTGAGGTAGGCGGCGGTGCCCACCATGGTTCCCGTAGCCGTAAGCCGGGTGGAATCCACAATCCTCGCGATGCCGAAATCCGTGAGCTTGGGCCGAATCGGCTCACCGGGCCGGATCTGGACCAGGAGGATGTTGCCCGGTTTGATGTCGCGGTGGATGATGCCCAGCCCGTGCACGTAGGCCAGGGCATCGGCGATGCCGGCGCCGATGACGGCCAGTTCCTCCAACGGAACCGTGCTGTGGCGGATGCGGCTGCGAAGGTCCTGGCCCTCCACCAGTTCCATGGTCAGGAACGGCCGGGGCTCATCCGGAATACGGTCATCGATGCCCGCATCGAAAAGTGTCACCAAGCCGGGGTGGTTGAGCGTTGCCAGGAGCTGGATTTCGGCTTCCTGCCGCCTGAGCTCGTCCGCGTCCGGGGCCTGCGGGGCGAAGAGCTTCAAAGCCACATCGCGGCCCAGGTTTTCGTCCCGCGCACAGTACACCGACGACATTCCGCCACGGCCTACGACCTCACCCAAACGGTAGCGACCGCCGACCACTTCATTCTTGATGGAGCTAGGCGATTCCGCCACCATGACCGTTCCTCCCGGTGCGCTGCGGCACTGTCGTACCTCAAATTATACGGGCGGTGGGGCGGAACCGGCGATTGACCTAGGCTTTCGCCGTCGGGCACGCCGACGGCCCGGCGGCGATTTTCGAACACATTCGCCGCCGGACCATCGGCTACAAGGACATGTGTGCTGATGACATGTTTTATGCAGGTAATGCGTTTCGGGCTTGCTGACCTCCTTCCGCCAGCCCGCTGCGTGACGCCGCTTCAGGCGCACAGGTGCGGGCACGTATCTTTCTGTGGTTGGCCGCTACGAGACCTTGCGCCTGCGGAGCACCAGGATCCCGGCGGCCAGGAGCAGCAGGGCCAGGGGAACCAGCGATCCGTCCCAGCCCGTGTTGGCGAGGGCCGCGTGGGCCCCGTTGGCGGTACCGGGTGCCGGGTTGCCATTGGTGGTGGCAGCCCGTGGCGCCGTCACAGGGGCGATTGCCCCGCTGACTGCGCTGGAACCGGCCGGTGCTGCCGTGAAGCCGTCGACGCCTGTGGTCCCGGATCCGTCGGTGGGGTCATCGCTCGGGGTGCCGTTGCCGGTGCTGTTGTCCGCGCCGGGGCCAGGGGTGCCAGTGTCACCGGTGGTGCCGTCACCCGGGGCGGTGGTCCCCGGATCCGAGGTCCCCGGAGTGCCCGTGGTGTTGTCACCGCTGAGCCCGATCCCCAGGTCAATGCTGAGATCGGCGACAGCATCGGGGCCGCCGTTGCCTGCGGTTCCGGCGCCTACACCTGCACCAAGGTCCACGTTGGCGTCGGCGGCGAGGTCCGCCGTGGTTCCGGTGCCGGTGGCGGGGTCGGTGGTTGTGACGTTGCCGAGTCCGAGATTGACGTCGGCTGCGGCGGTCAGGTCGGCGGTGCCGTTGGTTGCGGGGTCGGTGGTTGTGACGTTGCCGAGCCCGAGATTGAGGTCGGCTGCGGCGGTCAGGTCGGTGGTGCCGTTGGTTGCGGGGTCGGTGGTTGTGACGTTGCCGAGTCCGAGATTGACGTCTGCTGCGGCGGCCAGGTCGGTGGTGCCGTTGGTTGAGGGATCTGTGGCAGCCACAGCCCCCAGCCCCAGGTTGACGTCCGCTGCGGCTGCCAGGTCGGTGGCACCGGTGGTAGCGGGATCAGTGGCGGCCACAGTCCCCAGCCCCAGGTTGACATCCACTGCGGCGGCGACACCTGTTGATCCGGCCGGCGTTGGGTCACCCAGCAGGCCCAACGACGTCGAGTCAGCGGGTGCCGCCGCCGAGATGAGGGCGGAGGCGGAGAGGTCCGTCCCGCTGGTGGCGTCCGCCGCATTGGCGGTGGCGCAGCCGAAGGCCAGGAGGCCGCCGGCAAAGAGGGTGCTCAGCAGCCCCCTGCGAAGTGTGCAGTTCATGGTGTTTACTCCTGGAATAGTTGAGTGTCCGGGGGCTGGACAGCCGCCCGTAGAGCCGCGTGCTGCCCGTGGGAGGGCAGGGGGCATCAACTAGTCAGGAGAAGAGCCGGGGTCGAATGACACCGGCGAGGGGACGTGCCCAGGGGACCGGTCGGCGCGGACAGCGCCAGCCCCTTCAAAGTCGAAGTAGATGGGGTTGAGCCATGCGGCGGCTGCTGACGTGCCGCCTGATGAACCGCTGCTGCCTGTGCCGGGCGCCGGGGCTGCGGGAGCCTGGGCAGGAACGGGCAACGGGTCGACGGCCAGCGGCTGCTCCGCTATGGAGCCGAGGGTCTCGAACACCCCAGCCTGCGGGAATGCCATGTTGGCCGGGATGCCTGCGTCCGAGGCCGTGGACGGCGCCTCAACCGCCTGGCCGGATTCTGTGGCCGTATCCGTGGCATCCGGAGCTTCTTCCACGGCTGAGGGCAGGTCCCCCGCGGGAGCAGGGGCCAGTACGCCAGGAACGTCCACCTTAACGTCATCCAAGGGCGGGGCGGGCAACGAAACAGCGCCGTTCAGAAGATCTGAAACCGGTTGGAGCACCGGCTCAAGGACCGGAAGAGCCTCGGCTGCAGGGGCTGTAAGTTCCCGGGCCACACCCGCTGCCAAGGTGTCGGCCACCTCAACAAGGGGAGCGGAAACCCCGGAAACAGTTCCGGCCGGAACCACCTGGTCTACCACGGGAACGGCGGCAATCAGGTTGTCCGTCAGGCCGGAAACAGGCGTTATGACAGGCTGCAGCAGCCCAGGGGACGCGGCCGGGCCGTCCGCTGAGCCGGCAGGAATCGGTGAAACCCTGGCCGCAAGATCTTGGCCCACGGAGGACACCGAACTGGTGGGTGCGCCGAGCGGGGAGGAGGAATCAGGACCTGTGTCGGCGGTTGCAGGTGTTGAGGAAAGGGTCAACCATGTGGCGGCTGCCGCACCGGCAAGAAGTACCGGTCGCAGGGCACGCCATGGCGAACTGCTACGAGCCATGCGTACCACCCCCCAGTGACCGGCGCAATCGATGCTGCCTAAATGCTAAGACTGCTTATCTCCCGAAGTCCAGCATTCATTCAGGGGAATTTACAAATGCCCGCAGCGGACGCAGGAACTGTCACTGGAAGAAGCGGGCAGTCACGGGACCTGATCATCGCGCAAAAGCTGCCCGCCGCCGTCGTATGAAGCTGATCCTGCTAACGGCTGTCGTTGGGATAGGTCAATCCGAGTTGCGCGCGAACACCGTCGAAGAGGCGCATGGTGTTCAAGGTGTCTTCGAGGGGCATGACCGGGCTTTCGCTCAGCCCCTGCTGGATGCACCTCATCACCTCGCGGAGCTCGTAGGCGTAGCCCTTTCCCACGACGTCGAAGCTTTCCGTGCGGCGGTCCTCCCACCCCTTGGCGATGACCAGTTCGCGGGGATTGTTGATGGAACCCACGCTCTGCAGGAAGCCGAGGCTGCCGGCCACCGTGGCAGTGCGGGGTCCGTGGGCCAGCAGGGAGGAGGTGAGCTGGACCTGGGCGGCGTGGCCGTAGCCAAGGCTCAGGGCGTTCTGTGCATCGACGCCGTCGTCGTTGACGAAGCCCGTGGCGCTGACGGTCTGCGGGAAGCCAAGCGTGCCCAGCGCCCAGAGCAGCGGGTAGACGGACAGATCCAGCAGTGCACCCCCGCCGTCCTTCCGCGCCCACAACCTGGCCGTGGGGGAGTAGGGTGCCGGGAATCCCAGATCTGCGGTGACCCAGTGGATATCGCCCAGCTCGCCGGACGCCGCAATCTCGAAAGCGCGCTGCATCGACGGCAGGAACCGGCTCCAGACCGCCTCCATCAGGAAAAGCTTCCGGCTGCGCGCAACCTCGATGAGCTCGGCCGCTTCCCGGGCGTTGATCGTGAAGGTCTTCTCGCACAGGACGTGCTTGCCCGCGTTCAGTGCGGCCAGGACCATCCCGTGGTGCTGCGCATGCGGCGTGGCGACGTAGACAACGTCCACCGCGTCATCGGCGAGCAGCCGCTGGTAGCCGGGCACCCCGCCGTCGTCCCCGTAGGCCTTTGCGAAGTCGTACGCCACAGCAAAAGCATCCGCGGTGTCCTGCGCCCTTGAACTGACCGCATAGAGCTCGGCATCTTCAAGCAGTGCCAGATCCTGGGAGACGGCGCGGGCGATGCTGCCCGTTGCGATGATTCCCCAGCGCAGGGGAGTCCCGGTGGCGGTCCGGGGATCCCGGTCAGGCTGCGTGGAAAGCCATGGTGTGGCGATGGGAGCGCTCATAGCAGCCATCCTGTCACAGCGGCACCGCAGGAGTGGAGAACCTGCGGCGGGTGGTAGTTCAAAGAAAAGGGGGCCAAGGGCTGGAGCGCAAGCCCCTGCCCTTGGCCCTCTTCCGTGGGTCAGGCGCTGGCGGCGACGGCGGTCCGTCCCCGGACCGGCTCTTCCGTCAGCTTGCCCTGCTGCAGCCGGAACCGGCGGTCGGTCTTGTTTGCCAGGACCCTGTCGTGGGTGACCACCAGGATGGTGGTGTTGTGATCGCGGCTCAGCGAGCTGAGGAGTTCGATGATGTGGTCACCCGTCTGCTCATCCAGGTTGCCGGTGGGCTCGTCCGCCAGGATCAGCTTCGGCTCGTTGGCCAAGGCGCGGGCAATGGCCACGCGCTGCTGCTCGCCGCCGGAGAGCCTGTTGATCCGCCGGTCGTGCTTGGACGGATCAAGCTGCACCTGTTCCAGCAGTCCTTTGGCCCGCTCCAGCCTGTCGGACTTCCGTTTTCCGGCGAATTCCATGGGAAGCATGACATTGTCTACGGCGGACAGGTTGGGGATCAGGTTGAACTGCTGGAATACGAACCCGATGTCCCGGCGCCGGTATTCCGTCAGCTTGCTGTCCGGCAGATTGGCCAGGCTAACGCCGTTGACGACGACGTCCCCGCTGGTGGGCTTGTCCAGCGCACCAAGGAGGGACAGCAGGGTGCTTTTGCCGCTTCCGCTCTTGCCCACGATCGAGGCGAGGGTGCCCTGTTCCAGGACGAAGCTGACATCGTTGACCGGCTTGATGGTGCGGTCACCGGAGTTGAAGGTGCGGACCAGGTTCTTGACTTCAATCATGGCTATTCTCCTCGCAGGACTTCGATGGGACGGATGCGCGCGGTAAGCAGGGCGGGGATCAGGGCGCCGATGATGGCGACGCCGAATACGGCAGCGATTCCGCCGGCGATCACCTCCGGGGACGCGCTCGCGGTGACCGAGTTCAGCAGCTGGGAGGCGCCGCCGAAGGGTCCGCCCTGGGTGCCGCGGACGCTTCCCCCACCCGCGGCGGCCGGGAAGTTGCGGCCGGCGGTGGCCGTGGAGTTACTGCTGATCAGGGCCGAGGCGATGCCGCCGCTGGCGAAGGATGCGATCGCTGCCCCCACTGCGCTGCCCAGGGCCGCGAGGACCAGCGCTTCGAGGACGAACTGCAGGCCGATGGTGCGGTTGGGTGCGCCAATGGCCTTCAGGACACCGATTTCGCGGCGGCGCTCGCGGACCAGCATCACCATGATGAGCAGGATGATCAGCCCGGCGGTGCCCAGCGCGGCGACAAAGGCGATGAAGGAGATGTTCTTGACGCTGTCAAGGGAGCTGACTGCGGTCTGCAGGTTCTGTCCCTGGGTAACGTCCGCCTTGTCGGTGCCGAGCGCGGCCTGCAAGGCAGCCTTGGCGGTGGCGACGTTATCCATTGAATTGACCGTGACGATCATGCTGGACAGCTCACCGGGCGTCCCCGCGAGTGTTTGGGCCGTGGGGAGTGTGACGTAAACAGCGTTGTTGCCAAAGGCCGTTCCGGCGTCGAACAGTCCGGTCACCGTGTAGGCCTGGTCATTGATGGTGAAGCTGGAGCCGACGGAGAGGCTGTTCTTCTCCGCCAGGGTGGTTCCCAGCAGAGCCCCGGTGGAGGCTGCCGAGTAGTCGCCCAGTCCGGTGCCCTGGGTAATGTTCAGGGCTTTGCCGGTGGTGTCCACCTCGGCGCCGATGCCCGTGGCGGTGATCGGCAGCGAGCGGACGGGCTGCTGGGTGGTGCCGGTGGACCCGGTGGTTCCATTGGCCTGCTGGTTGCGGTTGCCCAGGGTGCCGGCATCCACCGCAGCGGTGAGGCTGGTGGTCAGGGTGGCCGCAGCCTGGCCACCGGGGCCGCCCTGTCCGGTCTGGCCACCCGGCCCGGCCTGGCCGGTCCCGCCTGAGGCCGCCTGTGCCGCGGCTGCGTCCGCGTTCCTCAGCCTCAGGGAGGAGGTCCCGACGACGGCACTGACGTTCGGCACGCCGGCGGCGGTGGCTGCCTGGTCGGCTGTGAGGGGTTCACCGCCGCCTTCGAAGCCTTGCCCGCCGGCGGGGTTGACGGTCAGGACGGTGCCGACGGAGGCGTTGAGCTCCTGCACCTTCGCTCCGACCGCCTGGTTCGCCACCAGCATGGCCAGGGCCAGGCCAATGGCGACGGCCAGCACCGCTACGACTGCTGCGGTGCGGACCTTGTTTCTGAAGGCATTGCCTACGCTTCGGGCAAGGACGCTCACGTTACTCCTAGGACTCAGGTGCCGGCGCGTGGGGCCGGCTTCGCATCAACCCTCGCCGGGCATCCTGTGCGGGAATCCGGCCACACCTGTGCCTGGCCTGTGAAGGGTGTTGCTGCTGGGGCAGGACGCAGGAAAGCCCGGTCCTTTTGAAGGACCGGGCTTTCCGTTCGCCGGCGGGAGCCGGCTTTGCCTGTCGGTATTACTTGGTGATCGGGCCGAGTACGGGATCGTCCGTGTAGGCGGTCTTGACGTTGGCGGAGGTCACGATGACTGGCTCCAGCAGGTAGGCGGGAACCACCTTGTTGCCGTTGTTGTAGGACTTGTCGTCGTTGACCTCGGGCTTCTTGCCGGCCTGCAGGTCCTTGACCATGGTGATGGCGTGCTCAACCAGCTTGCGGGTGTCCTTGTTGATGGTGGAGTACTGCTCGCCTGCCATGATCGACTTGACCGACTCAACCTCGGAGTCCTGGCCGGTGACAACCGGGATCGGCTTGCCGGCAGCCTTGACCGAGGTCAGGATCGCGCGGGCCAGGGTGTCGTTCGGGGAGAGGACGCCGTCCACGTTGGCGGTGGTGTAGCTGCCGCTGAGCAGCGTGTCCATGCGTCGCTGGGCGTTTTCAGCCTTCCAGCCCTGGGTCACGGCCTGCTCGAAGCTGTTCTGCCCGGAGACGACCTTCAGGGTGCCGTCGTCGATCTTGGGCTTCAGGACGCTCATGGCACCGTTGAAGAACACCTTGGCGTTGGCGTCGTCGGGGGAACCGGCGAACAGTTCGATGTTGTACGGACCAGCCGGCTTCTTGGCCTTGAGTCCGTCCAGCAGGGCCTGGCCCTGGAGAACGCCGACCTTGAAGTTGTCGTAGGCCACGTAGTAGTCCACGTTGGCGGTGTTCAGCAGGAGGCGGTCGTAGGCGATGATGGTGGCGCCTGCGTCTTTGGCCTGCTTGAGCTGGGTACCCAGCTGGGAACCGTCGATGGCGCCTACGATGATGACCTTGGCGCCCTTGGTAACCATGGCGCTGATCTGGTTCTGCTGCTCCGAAACGCCGCCGTTGGCGAACTGGACGTCAGCCTTGAACCCTGCGCCGTTCAGGCCGTCGTTGAACAGCTTCTCGGCCAGGACCCAGTTCTCACTGGTCTTCTGCGGAAGCGCGACGCCGATGGAGGAGTTCTGGTCGAATCCCGCGGCACCGCTGCTGGAACCACCGGAGGGTTCCGAGCGTCCACAGCCCGTCAGCGCCAGTGCTGCGATGGCAGCAACCGCTGCGGCCTTCCCTGCTTTACCAAACATTCGCATTGTTGGTTCTCTTTCTTTGTGTGATGGAACAGTATTCAGGCTGCAAACTTCAGGCTTCCCTGGCGATCGCTTCCTTGGTGGAGGTGGTTTCGTCAGGCTGGATAGGGCCGCTGGGGCCGGCGGTGTTCCGGTTCATGTTCCGGGTCAACATGCCGATAATGGACCGCTTGCCCTGCGACTTGTTGTAGACGTCGAAAGCGACAGCGATCAGGAGGACCAGCCCCTTGATGATCTGGGTGAGGTCGGCGCCGACACCCAGGAGCTGCAGGCCGTTGTTGAGCACTGCCATGACCAGGCCACCAATGATGGAGCCGACCACGGTACCCACGCCGCCGGTCACTGCCGCGCCGCCGATGAAGACTGCAGCGATGGCGTCCAGCTCCCAACCCACGCCGTCAAAGGGGCCGGACGCGGTGGAGCGGCCCACGAAGATCATGCCGGCCAGGCCGGCCAGGATGGACATGTTCATCATGACCAGGAAGTTGACCTTCTTGGACTGGACACCGGAAAGCTCTGCTGCGTGGCGGTTGCCACCGACAGCGTAGACGTGGCGGCCAACGACCGTGCGCGAGGAGATGAAGCCGTAGATCAGGACCAGCACGGCCAGGATCAGGCCGGGGATGGGGAACGAGGTCCCGGGTCGGCCAGTTGCGAACAGGTACGTGGCGTAAAGGATGGCGGCGCAGATCAGCACCAGTTTCACCACGGTCACCCACATCTCGGGGACGCCTGCGCCGAGCGCCTTGGCGCGTGCCCTGGCGCGGAGTTCGCCCACGACGACGAAAACAGCAACGGCGATGCCCATCAGGAGTGTCAGGTTGTTGAACCCGGTGTCCGGTCCTACCTCAGGAAGGTACCCGGAGCCGAGGTACTGGAAGTCTTCCGGGACGGGAATGGTGTTGGACTTGCCCACGAACTGGTTGAAACCGCGGAACAGGAGCATGCCGGCCAAGGTGACGATGAAGGCTGGGATGCCGACGTACGCGGTCCACAGGCCTTGCCAGGCTCCGATCAGGGCTCCGAGCAGCAGGCCCAGGAGTACGCCCGCATACCAGGGGATTCCCCAGTCGCGGATGGCCAGGGCGACGCTGACCCCGACAAACGCCGCGACCGAACCGACGGAGAGGTCGATGTGGCCGGCGATGATCACCAGGACCATGCCGATGGCCAGGATCAGGATGTAGGAGTTGCCGTTGAAGAGGTTGATGACGTTGCCCGGAGTGAGGGTGCGGCCGTCGGTGAAGATTTGGAAGAAAATGATCAGCGCAACCAAGGCGAAGATCATGCCGAATTGGCGGGTGTTGCCGCCAAACAGCTTTTTGAGGGCGTTCATGGTGTCAGTCCTTGTGTCCGGAAGGTTCTGGGGTTTGCCAGAAGGTCAGGCGGCTTTTCGGGTAGCGGAGGTCATCAGTTTCATCAGGCTTTCCTGGCTGGCCTCGTCTTTGTTCAGGACACCGGTGATGGCGCCTTCGAAGATGGTGTAGATGCGGTCGGACAGGCCCAGGAGCTCGGGTAGCTCCGAGGAGATAACGATGACGCCCTTGCCCTGGTTGGCCAGCTGCTGGATGATCCCGTAGATCTCATACTTGGCGCCGACATCGATGCCGCGGGTGGGCTCATCCAGGATCAGCAGGTCCGGGTCCGTGAACATCCACTTGGCCAGGACCACCTTCTGCTGGTTGCCGCCGGAGAGCTTGGCGACGCCTTCCTCGACGGAGGGCGTCTTGGTGCGCAGCGACTTGCGGTACTGCTCCGCAACCGTGAATTCCTGGTTGGCGTCCACCACGAAGTTGTGGCTGATCTTACGAAGGTTTGCCGCCACGGTGGTGGTCTTGATGTCGTCAAGGAGGTTCAGGCCCAGTGATTTGCGGTCCTCGGTGACGTAGCCCAGGCCGGCGTCAATGGCATGCCTGACGCTCTTGAGGACCACTTCCTTGCCGTCCTTGTAGATGTGGCCGTCGATGAAGCGGCCGTAGGACCGGCCGAAGACCGAGCGGGCCAGTTCCGTGCGTCCGGCACCCATGAGCCCGGCGAACCCGACGATTTCGCCACGGCGGACGAAGAAGTTCGAGCCCTTGCAGACCAGGCGGTCCTGGATGGCCGGGTGGCCAACGGTCCAGTCCTTGACCTCGAAGAACACCTCGCCGATCTTGGGGGTGTGGTCCGGGAACCGGGATTCCAGCGTCCGGCCCACCATGCCCTTGATGATGCGGTCCTCGTCCACGCCGTCCTTCTTGACGTCCAGCGTCTCGATTGACTTGCCGTCGCGGATGATGGTGATCGAATCGGCCACCTGCTCAATCTCGTTGAGCTTGTGCGAAATGATGATCGAGGTGATGCCCTTGGCCTTCAGGCCCAGCATCAGGTCCAGCAGGTGCTGTGAGTCCGATTCGTTCAGCGCCGCGGTGGGCTCGTCCAGGATGAGGATCTTCACGGACTTGTTCAGTGCCTTGGCGATTTCCACCAGCTGCTGCTTGCCGACGCCGATTTCCTTGATGGGGGTGTCGGGATCGTCGCGCAGGCCGACGCGGGCCAGGAGGTCCAGGGACCGGAGGCGGGCCTCGGCCCAGTCGATGATGCCGCGCTTGGTGGGCTCGTTGCCCAGGAAGATGTTCTCCATGATGGACAGTTCGGGGATCAGCGCCAGTTCCTGGTGGATGATCACGATGCCGGCGTGCTCGCTGGCCCGGATGTCCCGGAACTGCTGGACCTGCCCCTGGTAGACGATATCGCCGTCGTAGCTGCCATACGGGTACACGCCGGACAGGACCTTCATGAGCGTGGACTTGCCGGCCCCGTTTTCGCCGCAGATGGCGTGGATCTCGCCTGCCTTCACCCGGAGGCTAACATTCGACAAGGCTTTAACGCCGGGGAATTCCTTGGTGATGGACCGCATCTCAAGGATGACCGGGTCCGCGTGCGTGGTCTGGGACGTCATGAGCCCTAACCCTCCAATGCAATGACTTCTTTGTCCGGCCGGCAAAGCGCAGGGCCGTCTGAACCAAAAGTAAACTGGATCACAGCTGTTGTCGTCAAGTCTTTAACGCAATTGCTGGATAACGAAATGGTCTAGGGCTTGCGGATACCGGCATGCTGGAACACCAGGGCGGCGGCGCCAAGGGCCTCCGCACGGTCGCCGAGCGAGGACATGGCGAGGGTGGTGGTCTCACCGATGACCGGTACCGCATGACGGACCAGGCCCCGCCGGATGGGGTCCAGCAGGATGTCTCCCAGGCCTGCCAGCGGGCCTCCCACCACGATGACCTCAGGGTTGATCAGGTTGGCCACATTGCCCAGGGCGCGCCCCACTGCGAGCCCCGCATCATCCACGACGCGCAGCGTTGCCGAGTCCCTGTTCAGTGCCTTGCGGACAATGTCCGCCGGTGTCATGGGCCGGTCCTCACCGCGGCTGAGGAGCTCGATCATGGTGGTGGTGGAGGCGATGGTTTCCAGGCAGCCGCGGTTGCCGCAGCGGCATACCAGCCCCTGTTCGTGGATGGTGGCGTGGCCTATCTCGCCGGTGATTCCCACGTTGCCGTAGTAGGGGGCGCCATTGAGGATCAGGCCGGCGCCGATGCCCGATCCGATCTTCAGGAACATAAGGTTGCTGACCCCCGAGTGCTGCCCCCAGGTCACTTCGGACCACGCGCCCAGATTGGCGTCATTGTCAACAAAGACGGGGATTCTCAAGGTTTCCTCAAGATGCTGCAGGATGTTGATGCCCACCCACTCGGGGAGGATTGCGCCCTGCGCCACCGTTCCCGTCCGGCGGTCTATGGGGCCCGGAATGCCGACGCCGGCCCCCACCACGGACGTGCGCTCCACGCCGCTTTCGCGCAGCAGTTTCTCCAGCAGGGACACCGCTGCCTGGATGCCGTCGTCCGCCTGGTGGCCCAGCGGGAGCATGACCGATTCTTCGGCTATCACGTGGTAGCTAAGGGAGGCCAGGACCACGCGCAGGTGCCGTCGGCCGAAATCGATCCCCACAGCCACGGCGCCGTTGCTGTTCAGCCGCACGTTCAACGCCCGCCGCCCGGAACTGGTAATCGGTTCGGTGGATGCCAGCCCCGAATCCAGCATGATCCTGACGATATTGGAAACAGTTGCCGTGGACAGCCCGGTCTGCCGGGCCAGCTCCGCCTGGGTGGACGGGCCGCCCATCAGGGTCTCAATGATCCGCTGCTGGTTCTGCTGCCGCAGGGCGGACTGCGATCCGGGGTTCTTAGGTTTGCTCCTCGTTGAGCGCGTAGTTGCGGACATGCTAAGAAGATTGCCCTACCGCTCCGCTTGTAGTCAAGAAGTTAACGCAAGGGTGGGTCGGGGAGCGGTGGAAGAAGTGGGGAGCGCCGCCGTGCATTCCGTCCCGGCGTCCAGCGCGGCGGGTCCAAACGACCCGCCAGCCACTGCTTGCGGCTGGCTAGGCTGGAAGACGGAAACAACCCCTGCCCATCCACCTCCGCGTGGACAGGCACAACGAAGGTGGTAACGATGCTGCTGTCCGTCCTGCAGGCCAACGCCGTGGTCCTGGACATCGAGGCCAATCTCCGGACCGTGGACCAGGCTGCCCGCCAGGCCGCGCAGGCCGGCGCCCACCTGCTGCTCACGCCGGAGCTCTTTCCCGTGGGCTACGCTCCGCTGCGGCTGCGCCGCGACCTTGATCCGGCGGCGATCCCCGGGATCCGTGAACGGCTGGCCGGGATCGCCCGCAGTACCGGGGTCGCGCTCGTGTACAGCCTGCCGGCACCGGCAGGTGGTGAAACGGAGTCCGCCGGTGGCACTGGATGGCACATTTCAGCCACCCTGGTGGATGCCGGAGGCAGGGAAATCCTCACCTACGCCAAGGTGCACCTCTTCGGCGATGAGGAACGCAGGGCATTCGTCCCGGCCTCGCAACCTCCGGCCGTGGTGGATTTCCACGGCATCCGCACCTCTCTGCTGATTTGCTATGACATCGAGTTCCCCGAGGCCGCGCTGGAGGCTGCTGCCCGGGGCGCCGAACTGGTCCTGGTGCCCACCGCGTTGTCTGCGGGCTTCGAGGCGGTACCGCAGGTGCTCATCCGCGCCCGGGCGCTGGAAAGCCAGCTCCACGTGGCCTATGCAAACCACTGCGGAAGCGAGGACGCCTACATCTTCGGCGGTGGAAGCGTGGTGGCGGGACCTAACGGTGCGCTTCTTGCCGAGGCGGCGGACGGCCAGGCGCTGTTGTTTGCCGAGGTGGGGGCGGAGGCGGTCCGCGCCGCGCGGGAGGTGGTGCCGTACCTGCGGGAACGCCGGCCCGGGGTATACCGGGAGTGGGAGGCGGACCGGCCGCAGGAACGGGGCCTGCCCGGGAATGGCCGGCCCTAGGTGTACTCAGTCAGTAGGTTGGTTGCACCTGCTGATGGGTGGTTTGCCTCCGAGGCCGCCGTGGGGCCGG
>NZ_JARDJH010000047.1:0-31585 GCF_039907755.1 Pseudarthrobacter sp. CC12
AACAACCACCGGCCCCACGGCAGCCTCGGAGGCAAAGCACCCATCAGCAGGTGCAACCAACCTACTGACTGAGTACAGCTAGTTCGCGCCGGCCAGGACGTAGCCGGAGGAGCTGACCGCTTCCGCCAGCGCTTTCCGGTCCGCGGTGCCGGTGACGGTCAGCCGCGACGTGCCGCCGGGCACCAGGTCCACCGTTGCCGACTCGACTCCGGCTACCCCAGAGACGGCCTGTTCAACGGTCCGGACGCAATGCCCGCAGGTCAGCCCCTCCACGGCGTACTGGGCTTGGACCCCTGGGCTGCCGGGCCGCTGATCGGCGGCAGCTGCCGGGTGCGTGTCCGCGGCCGGGGAGCAACAGCTGCAGCCCTGCTGGGCCGTGGAGGCCAGGGGCAGTTGGGTCCGTGATTCAGATGTTCCGCACATGTCAGTTTTCCTTCAAGCTAGGGATAGGAAAGGGGATGTTGCGGTTGAACGGCTGTGACGGCCTGAGCCTGGACAAACCACGTCACTGGCAACACCACAAATATACCCCCTAGGGGTATGCGTGGCAAGGGGTTGCCGCGCATCCGCAGGTACCGGGCTGCGGGCCGGGACGGGGACGTTAGGCACTATCGGGCCGGGTCAACGGGCACAACACTTGGGGCATGAGCATGCGACATCTTCCCGCTCCGGGGCGTATCCGGCCCGGGCCCTGGACGCAGGGACTGCTGACGGTCCTGATCGCGGTGGCCGCCGTGTACCTGGTTACGAACCATTGGCTCCATATCCTGGACGCGTTGCCGTACCTGTGGGTGGTGCTGATGTTGTCCATGCATTTGTTCATGCATGGCGGGCACGGCGGACATGGCGGGCACGGCAGCTCCACGCATCAGGGGCACGGCGGGCAGGAAGCCCCCGGCGGGGGTGGCGGCCATGTCCACTGACTACGGGTATGACCTGTGGGGGCTCGTGATCATCAATTCGGCGGTGTTCATCATCTTCGCGTTCAGTTTCGTCCGGCCCCGGACCAGGCTGGACTGGCGCGCCCTGGGCGGTTTCTCCGCGTTCATCGTGGCGCTGTTCACGGAGATGTACGGTTTTCCGCTGACCATCTATTTGCTGTCGGGGTGGCTGGGGAACCGGATCCCGGGTGGTGACCTGCTGAACCACAACACCGGCCATTTGTGGCAAGACCTGACCGGCTGGCAGGGCGATCCGCACCTAAGCCCGCTGCATCTGCTCAGCAACGTGTTGATCGCGGCCGGATTCTTCCTGCTCTACCGGTCCTGGCAGGTCCTCTTCGCGGCCCAACGGGACCACCGCCTCGCGGTCACGGGCCCTTACGGCCGGGTGCGGCATCCGCAGTACGTGGGGTTTTTGACGATTATGGCCGGGTTCCTGCTGCAGTGGCCCACCCTGCTGACCCTGGTGATGTTCCCGGTCCTGGTCATCGTGTACCTGCGCCTGGCCCGGAAGGAAGAACGGATGATGGAGGCCGAGTTCGGTGAAGAGTACGCCGCATACCGGCGCCAGGTCCCCGGCTTCGTCGCCCGGTTAGGACGGCGGACCGCCGGCACTGGAGGGCGGACACCGAAGGAGGGGCTGTAGTGCCCGGGCGGGCCCAGGCACCCCAGGAAGTAGCGCCATGCTCTTCCTGGCAATAAAGAACCTGGTCCAGGAAAAGACCCGGCTGCTGATCAGCGTCGGCGGGGTCGCGTTCAGCGTGCTGCTGATCATGAGCATCCAGGGCCTGTACCAGGGCTGGAGCAACAAGATCGGCGAATACATCCGCACCCTCCCGGCCGATTACTGGATCACCCAGACCGGCGCGACGGACATGTTCCACACCCCGTCCGTGCTGCCCCTGACCGTCCGGGACTTCCTCACCGGGGTTGACGGGGTCTCCAGCGCCAAACCGTTCAGCGGCCGCCGGGTCGCGTTCGCGCACAACGGCAAGGACATCAACCTCTACGTCATCGCCGACGACACTGAGAACAACGTCGGCGCCCCGGCCCGGGTGGTGGAGGGCAAGTCCGTCCCCGGCAAGGGCGAAATCATCATCGACCGGGTGGTCGGGCGCAGCCAGGACATCCGGATCGGGGACACCATCCCGGTCGCCGGCCGGACGCTGAAAGTCTCCGGCTACTCCGAGGGGGGATACATTCTCAGCTTCTCCTTCGCGTTCGCCACCAAAGAGGACGCCGAAAGCATCCTCCAGCTTCCCGGGGCCACCAACTTCTTCCTCGTCACCGTCAAAGACGGCAGTAACGCGGGCGCGGTCGCAGAACGGATCGAGGCCGACCCGGCTGTGGACGCCATCACCAAGGACAGGTTCGTGGAGAACAACACGAACATCGTCCGGGACACGTTCCTGCCCATCATCCTGGTGCTGCTGTTCATCGGGATTGCCGTGGGCATGACCGTCATCGGCCTGACCATCTTCACCTCAACCATCGAAAAGGCACGCGAATACGGTGTCCTGAAAGCCATCGGTGTGAGCAACCGCCAGCTCTACACCGTCGTGATCGAACAGGCCATCACCGCGGCCGTGCTCGGGTACCTCCTCGGAGCGGCCCTGGCCCTTGCTGTCAATGCGGCCGCAGGAACCTATGTGCCGGAGTTCATCACGGAAATCCGATGGCTGGACGCCGCCTGGATCCTCGCGGTCACCCTGGTGATGGCCGTGGTGGCGTCACTGCTGCCGGTGCGCCGGCTGTCCCGCATCGATCCGGCGGAGGTGTTCCGGGCATGAGCGTTGTCACCGTCCAGGACGTATCCAAGACCTTCGGGTCCGGCCACACCGCAGTGACCGCCGTGGACCACGTATCCCTGAGCGTCGACGCCGGGGACATCGTGCTCGTCATGGGTCCCTCCGGGTCCGGAAAGACAACCCTGCTGTCCATGATTGGCACCCTCATGTCCCCCACGAGCGGCCGGATCCTCATCGCCGGCCAGGACACCTCCACCCTTTCTCCGGCACAACTGTCCCGGATGCGGCTGCGCGAATTCGGTTTCGTCTTCCAGACCTTCAACCTGCTCTCGGCCCTCACCGCGGAGGAAAACGTCATGATGCCCCTGCTCACGGCCGGCGTGCCCCGGAAACAGGCGCGGGCCAAAGCCCGGGCCGCCCTGGAACAGCTCCGGCTCGGACACCGGCTGCGGAACCTCCCCCGGGATCTCTCCGGCGGGGAAAAGCAGCGGGTGGCCATCGCCCGGTCCCTCGCCAACGATCCCCGGCTGATCCTCGCCGATGAACCGACCGCCAACCTCGACGGAAAAACAGGGCAGGACGTGACCCTGCTCCTGTGCGAAACGGCCTGCAGCGAAAACAGGGCCGTCATCATCGTCAGCCACGACCAGCGGCTGCGGACCGCCGCAAAACGCGTCATCACCATCGAAGACGGCCGTCTGAGCACCGAAGAAGCCGGGGAACACAACCTGCATTGCAGCATGCACCCGGAAGCGGCGCCGACATGAAGATGACCGACCAGGAACTGCTAGTAGCCCTCGCGGACCCGGCCGAGGACCCGGCCCGGCTGGAACGGATCAGCACCGAAATCAAGACCGGATTCGGTCTGCTCTCACCCCGGCTCGGCAAAGCGGTCGCGGTCTTCGGCTCCGCCCGGCCCGGGCCCTCGGATCCCCGCTACGCCGTGGCCCGGGCCCTGGGCGCAGGGTGCGCGGAGGCCGGGTTCGCGGTCATCACCGGCGGCGGACCCGGCCTGATGGAAGCGGCCAACCGCGGCGCCATGGAAGCCGGCGGCACCTCCGTCGGGCTCGGCATCGAACTTCCCCGCGAACAGTCGCTGAACCCCTACCTCGATGTGTCCATGACCTTCCGGTACTTCTTTGCCCGCAAGCTCATGTTCGTCCGCTACGCCTCGGCTTTCGTGGTCCTTCCCGGCGGATTCGGCACACTGGATGAACTCTTTGAGGCACTGACCCTCGTCCAGACCGGAAAAATCCACGAATTCCCCGTCGTCCTGATCGGAACCGCGCACTGGGCCGGGCTCACGGACTGGATCCGGGACCGGCTCCAGGACCAGGGCTTCATCACGCCCGAAGACATCCGCCTGCTGCGGTGCACCGACGACATCGACGAGGCCGTCGAACTAATCCGGCAGTGCCACCTGCGCCAGCTCGCCCGGTGAACCCGGAGGCGCGATGAACCCGACGGGCACGGACCAGACCAGAAGCGCCCCCTGCCCGGCCATAATGCTCGGCATCACCGCAGCCTGGGGCCTGTGCTTCCTGGCGATCCGGCTCGGGCTCCAGGACGCCCCGGTCCTGTGGTTCGCCGCCCTCCGGGCGCTGATCGCGGCGTCGGAGTGGCTGCTGCGCTGCTTCTCAGAGCAGGCGTGCTGTCTTCTCCGTGGGCTGCGCACCTGGTGCGAGGCATCTTGCCGGGCTTGGCTTACGACAGCCGTGTACTCCTGGCGGGACCTACTCACCGCGCGAACACCTTGTGCCTGTCATCGGCAGCGGCCTCTCCCTGCTCCTCTCCGGAAACAGCCACCAGCCTGTGCCGAGCGGGTAGCGGCACCTTGTTCTTCCTTCTGGCTGGTAGGCGCAAACTCCCCAGCAGGCCATGCGTGGGACCAAAGCCTCTGATGCGCCAGGCCGCGCGGCAGCATAGTGAAGCCCAGAGGATGAGGCGCGCGCAAGGAAGAAGGAAGCGACCATGATGTTCTGGGACGGAAGCATGGGTACCTGGGGGTACGTCATGATGGTGGTGAGCTTCGTACTTTTTTGGGGTGCCATCATCTCTGCTCTCGTGATCCTGGCACGTTCGACAAGCGGCGGTGGTCGACGGTATGACAGCGGCGGATCCGCAGTATCGCGCGCAGGGCTGGCCGAGACCCTCCTCGCCGAACGCTTTGCCCGCGGTGAGATCGACGAGAGCGAATACGCAGCCCGCCTGACCGTGCTTCGACGCAAACCATGAAATTGGTGTCCCGACTTTCCCTAGATAACTTGAAGTATACCCCCTTGGGGTATACGTTCGGGGTAACCGGAAAGCGACGTCAAGGGCAACCCCCTCACGCAGTGAAGGTCTGGAAACGGGGTTCCCGAGCGATGCTCGGCTTCCTCAAGCACGCCTGCGAAAGGACGATCATGACAATTCAACCCAACCCCGCCCATGGAAGAGCGGCAACGCCGGAGCTAAAGAGCACTGTTGTGGAAGTCCGTGGCCTGCACTGGGCCACATCCAAAGCGGTCATAGAGCGGGTCCTCTCGCAGCGGCCCGGAGTTGCAGGGGTTGAGGCGAACCCCGTTGCTCAAACCGCGACCGTGAGCTTTGACCCGTCCGTGACCTCGGTGAAGCAGATTTCCGGGTGGGTCCGGGACTGCGGCTATCACTGCCGCGGGGAGTCCGTCCCCGACCACGTCTGCTACCCGATGGAAGAACACCACACCGCCGGGATGAAGCACGCCACGCTCACGACGAAGAGCACTGCCCACCCGCACACCGGTCACGCCCATCCCGGTACAGCACCGGCCGGGCCACCACAGGCGATGGAGCACGTTCACCACACCGGCCATGCCCCTGCACCGGCGGAACCGGGCACAGAGCATACCCACCCGGCGACGGACGCCCACGCCGGCCACGCAGGGCACGGCCCGGGGATGCAGGGTGGGATGGCCCGTACCCCGCAGGACATGATGGGGCACGGAGGCCACCACGGCGGGATGTCGATGGATGACATGGTCAAGGACATGCGCAACCGCTTCCTGGTCGCAGCGGTCCTGTCGATCGGTGTGACGCTTTGGTCCCCGATGGGCCGGGACATGCTCGGCTTCACCGCCCCGACACCGTTCGGGCTCCGCGATGACGTCATGGCTCTGATCCTGTCCCTTCCGGTCATCTTCTACTCCGCCTGGATCTTCTTCGACGGGGCCTACCGGGCGCTTAAGGCCCGCACCCTGGACATGATGGTCCTGGTCGCAATCGCCGTGGGCACCGGATGGCTCTACAGCGTCTGGGTCACCCTCACCGGGGGCGGCGAGGTGTTTTATGAAGCCGCGACCGTCCTGGCCTCCTTCGTGCTGCTGGGCCACTGGTTCGAAATGCGGGCCCGCGGCGGGGCGAACGAGGCCATCCGCACCCTGCTCGAGCTCGCCCCGCCGGTCGCGGTTGTGATCCGCGACGGCGAGACGGTCGAGATTCCCACCTCCGACGTCCAGGTGGGGGACCTGCTGCTGGTCCGGCCGGGATCGAAAATCCCCGTCGACGGGAAAGTCGAAGAGGGCCAGTCAGAGGTCGACGAATCCATGGTCACGGGCGAGAGCCTGCCGGTGACCAAGACCATCGGATCGGACGTGATCGGCGCATCCATCAACACCACCGGTACGATGCGGATCCGGGCCACCAAGGTCGGAGCCGACACCGCCCTGGCCCAGATCGTCGCCCTCGTCCAGGAAGCCCAGAACTCCAAAGCCCCCGGCCAGCGGCTGGCCGACCGGGCCGCGTTCTGGCTCGTCCTGGTCGCCTTGATCGGCGGGACCGTGACCTTCGCGGCCTGGCTCGCCCTCGGCGCCGGGCTCCAAGCGGCCATGCTGTTCGCCATCACCGTGGTCGTCATCACCTGCCCCGACGCGCTCGGCCTGGCCACACCAACGGCCATCATGGTCGGCACCGGTCTCGGCGCCAAACGCGGCGTCCTGTTCAAGAACGCCACCGCCCTGGAAGTCTCCGCCCGGATCGACACCGTCGTGATGGACAAAACCGGCACCCTGACCAAGGGCGAGCCCGAAGTCACCGACGTCGTCGTCGAAGGCATCGACAAAAACACCCTGCTGGCACTGGTCGCCGCCGTGGAAAAGGAATCCGAACACCCCCTGGCCGCCGCAGTGGTCCGCCATGCCCAGGCGCAGGGCGTACCCGAGCTTGCGGCGACGGAGTTCCTTAATGTTCCCGGCCACGGCGCCGGAGCGACCGTGGACGGACACCGGGTCCTGGTCGGGAACCGCAAACTCATGGTCGATGAAGGCATCGACCTCGGACCCCTGGCGCAGGTGCGCGAGGAACTCGCCGGCACCGGACGGACCGCCGTGCTCGTCGCCGTGGACGGCCGGCCTGCTGCGGTGATCGCCATGGCAGATGCCGCGAGGGAGACTGCCGCCGCGGCGGTCGCTGCCCTGCACGAGGCCGGAATTGAAGTCGTGATGCTCACGGGCGACAACGAAGCCACCGGCCGCAGGATCGCCGGCCAGCTCGGCATCGACACCGTCATCGCCGAAGTGCTTCCCGGCGACAAATCAGCGAAAATCGCCGAACTTCAACAGGCCGGGAAGAAAGTCGCCATGGTCGGTGACGGCGTGAACGACGCGCCGGCCCTGGCCCAGGCCGACCTCGGTATCGCGATCGGCGCCGGCACCGACGTGGCCATCGAAACCGCCGACGTCGTCCTCATGCGCTCGGACCCGCTCGATGTGCCCATCGCGCTGCGGATCGGCAAAGGCACCCTGCGCAAAATGCGCCAGAACCTGGGCTGGGCCGTCGGATACAACGCGATAGCCCTGCCCATCGCGGCAGGAGTTTTCGCCTTCGCCGGGATCGCCCTCAGCCCCGAAATCGCGGCCCTGTCGATGTCCGGATCCAGCTTCCTCGTCGCCGTCAACGCCCTCCTGCTCAAACGGCTCCGGCTGCCCCGCCCGGAAACACCCGAAGCCACCACCACCCATGAAACCCGGCCGCTGGCCCCGGCGGGCACCCGATAGGCAACCCGCCCATGGACCCAAGCCTCATCGCCCAGGTACTGTTCCTGCGCGCCGCGTGGCGACAAAGGGACCACTGGGACGACGCCCACATCACAGCCCACCAGGAACACGCCCTCCAAGAACTCCGCCGGGCGGCCTACGCCGGCTCCGAGTTCTACCGGCACCACCACGCAGGCCTCCACAACGCCCCGTTGGACCAGCTGCCGCCCGTCACGAAAGCTGACCTGATGGAGCACTTCGACGAGGCCCTCACCACACCGGACCTCAGGCTCGCTGACCTCGAAAACCATCTACGGGCCCTCACCCAGGCCGGAGGGGATCCGGGGCTGCCCTGGCAGGGCAAATGGTGGGCCGCGGCAACAGCCGGCACCACAGGCCGGCGCGGAACCTTTGTCTGGAACCGCACCGAATGGGCGACCGTCCTGGCCTCCTACGCCCGGGCCAACGACTGGGCCGGGATCTCCGCCGGCATTACCAGGCCCCTGAAAATGGCGCTCGTCAGCTCCCGCATCCCCACCCACCAGTCCGCCGTCGTTGGAGCATCCCTGCGCTCCAGAATCGTCCCCGCCCTCCGCCTGGACGTCACCGCCCCCATGGAAGAGACGGTCGCTGCGCTGAACGGGTTCCAACCCAGGATCCTGGTCGGCTACGCCTCAGCACTCAAACCCCTCGCCGCCGAGCAGCGTGCCGGCCGCCTACGCATCGCTCCGCAAGGCGTCATGTCCGCATCCGAGGTCCTCAGCCCCCATGCAGCAGCCGAACTGGAAGCCGCCTGGGGAAGTAAACCATTCGATGTCTACGCCGCCACCGAAACGGCAGGGATCGCATCCCCCTGCACCTACCGGAACCGTCACGTCTACGAAGACCTGCTCATCATCGAGCCCGTAGACACGGCAGGAAACCCCGTCCCAAACGGAACAACCGGCGCGAAACTCCTCGTCACAGTCCTGTTTTCCCGGACCCTCCCACTCATCCGCTACGAAATGTCCGACACCATCAAACTCGGCGGGCGGGGGTGCCCCTGCGGCCGCTCCTTCACTGTGCTCCAAGACATCGAAGGCCGCCTCGAAGACGTCCTCCACCTACCAGGGGAACAAGGCACCATCCACATCCACCCAATCGTCTTCCACCACATCCTCGACGAAGCCGGATACAACGGATGGCAGGTCATCCAGGAACCGACTAAAGTCCGTGTGCTCCTCGCCGGCCTCGCCCCGGGAGCCTCCACAGAAAACGTCCGCACCGCAGTAACAGCAGCGCTCAAGAAAGCCGGCGCAGCAGCCACGGACGTAGAAGTGCACATCACCGAACACCTCGAACGAACTACCCTCGGCAAAGCCCCGTTCGTCCGCGCATTGAAGGAAACACAATGAGCTGTGCCCTGCCTTCTGAGACCCAGTCTCATTGGGCAGGCACCGTCCCCGTTGCTTGTGACAGCACGAAAGGCAGGACTTCCAATGAACGACCCCCGATCTACACGTATCGAGGAATCTGTCCTCAGCCCGGCCCAGCTTGACCGCATCAATGCCTGGTGGCGGGCGGCAAACTATCTGTCAGTAGGACAGATCTACCTCATGGACAACCCGCTGCTGCGCGAACCGCTGCGCCCCGAGCACATCAAGCCGCGGCTGCTGGGGCACTGGGGCACCACCCCCGGCCTGAATTTCATTTACGCCCACCTGAACCGGGCCATCATGGACCGGGACCTGGACATGATCTACATCATGGGCCCCGGGCACGGCGGACCGGGCCCGGTGGCGTCGGCCTGGCTGGAAGGTACCTACAGCGAAACGTACCCGGACATTTCCCGGGACCTGGCAGGGATGAAGCGGCTGTTCCGCCAGTTCTCCTTTCCCGGCGGCATCCCCAGCCATGTGGCCCCGGAGACACCGGGGTCCATCCACGAGGGCGGGGAACTCGGATACGCGCTCTCGCACGCCTACGGCGCAGCGTTCGATAACCCGGACCTCATCGTGGCGGCAGTCATCGGTGACGGGGAGGCCGAGACGGGCCCGCTGGCTGCGAGCTGGCACTCGAACAAGTTCGTGAACCCCGGCCGGGACGGCACCGTCCTGCCGATCCTGCACCTGAACGGTTACAAAATCGCCAACCCCACCGTCCTGGACCGGATCAGCCATGACGAACTGGACTCGCTGCTGCGCGGATACGGCCACACACCGTATTACGTCGAAGGCTCGGATCCGGAACAAATGCATCAGGACTTCGCCCGGACCCTGGACGCCTGCCTGAACGAGATTCTTGAGATTAAGCGCGCTGCCCGGGAGGACGGCCGGACGGAACGGCCCCGCTGGCCCATGATCGTCCTGCGCTCTCCCAAGGGCTGGACGGGACCGGCTGAAGTGGACGGGCTGAAGGTGGAGGGAAGCTGGCGTTCGCACCAGGTGCCCTTCACCCAGGCCCGGGAAAACGACAGCCATCGTGCCGTATTGGAGCAGTGGCTGCGCAGTTACCGGCCCGAGGAGCTCTTCGACGACGCGGGTGCTCCGGTGGCGGCGGTCGGCGGGTTGCATCCGGCGGGGGAGCGGCGCATGAGCGCGAACCCGCACGCGAACGGTGGGCTGTTGCTGCGCGACCTGCGTATGCCAGACTTCGCCGGCTATGCCGTGCCCGTGGCCCATCCCGGCACCGGGGCGGTGGAATCGACCCGGGTCCTGGGCACGTTTCTGCGGGACATCATGGCTGCGAACATGGACAATTTCCGGGTCTTCGCCCCGGACGAAAACAACTCCAACCGGCTCGGCGCCCTATTCGACGCGACCGAGCGGGCCTGGAATGCCCGGACTGTTCCCGAGGATGACCATCTCGCCCGGAACGGGCGGGTTATGGAAATCCTCTCCGAACACACCTGCCAGGGCTGGCTGGAAGGCTACCTGCTCTCCGGCCGGCATGGATTTTTTTCCTGCTACGAGGCGTTCATCCACATCGTCGACTCGATGTTTAACCAGCACGCCAAGTGGCTGACCACGACCAACGACATCCCATGGCGCCGGCCTGTCGCTTCCCTGAACTACCTGCTGACCTCCCATGTGTGGCGGCAGGACAACAACGGGTTCTCGCACCAGGACCCGGGGTTCATCGATCATGTGATCAACAAGAAGACCGACGTTATCCGCGTCTACCTGCCGCCGGACGCCAACACTCTGCTCTCAGTGGCCGACCACTGCCTGCGTAGCCGTCAGTACGTCAACGTCATTGTCGCCGGCAAGCAGCCCCAACTGCAGTACCTTGACATGCATCAGGCGATCGTGCACTGCACCAAAGGCATCGGCATCTGGGACTGGGCGAGTTCGGACGCGGACGGGGAACCCGACGTCGTCATGGGCTGCGCTGGGGACGTGCCAACGATGGAAACCCTCGCCGCCGTGGACATCCTCCGCGGCCGGTTTCCGGATCTGAAGATCCGCGTGGTCAACGTTGTTGACCTCATGCGTTTGCAGGATGACACGGAACATCCCCATGGCCTCACCGGTCGGGACTTTGATGCCTTGTTCACCACCGAGAAACCGGTGATCTTCGCCTACCACGGCTACCCATGGCTGATCCACCGGCTGACGTACCGCCGGACGAACCACGACAACATCCATGTCCGCGGCTACAAGGAGGAGGGCACCACCACGACCCCGTTCGATATGTGCGTGCTCAACCAACTCGACCGGTTCAACCTGGCCATCGACGTCATCGACCGGGTGCCCAGGCTAAAAGACGTTTCGGCGCACGTGCGCGAGGAACTCAAGAACAGGCTCATCGAGCACCGTCAGTACATCCGCACCCATGGTGAAGACATGCCGGAAGTCCGGAACTGGGAGTGGACGTCCGCGCCGGGCCCCGTCACCAGCCACGCTGATGAAGTAGCGGAACCGGAATAGCATGACGGAGGTCCACTCGGGCGGCGGCCCCGGCCCCTCCACTGCATCCGGACATGGGCCGGCATTGCCGTATCAGGCGGTACTGTTCGACATGGACGGGGTTGTTACCCAGACCGCCGTCGTCCACGCGGCGGCCTGGAAGCAGCTCTTCGACTCGGTTCTTCAGGATCCCAGGCTCACCGGGAGCCCCAGGAGGGATCCGTTCGACGAGAATACGGATTACAGGCAGTATGTCGACGGCCGGCAGCGCGAAGACGGAGTCACTGCCTTCCTCGCCTCCCGCGGCGCCGGGCTGCCGGCCGGCAGCCCGGCCGACGGGCCGGACGTCTGGTCCGTCCATGGGCTCGGCGCCCGCAAAAACGACCTGTTCCTCCAGGCCGTGACGCGCGATGGCGTCCAAGCCTACCCCGGAACCACGGCCCTGTTGGCCCGCCTGCGTGCCGCAGGCATCCCCGTGGGCCTGGTCACCGCCAGCCGAAACGCCCGGGCCTTGTTGGCCGCTGCCGGCGTTGACACCGCATTCGACGTCATCATCGACGGAGAAGTCGTCGCCGGACAGGGCCTGCCGGGCAAACCCGACCCTGCCATGTTCCTCGAGGCGCTGCGCCGGCTTGGCGTGGCACCGCGCCGCGCAGCGGTTATCGAGGATGCCGCCGCCGGTGTCCAGGCAGGACGCCGCGGCGGCTTCGGACTGGTCGTCGGCATCGACCGCGCCGGGCATCGGGAACAGCTGGAACTCGCCGGCGCTGACATTGTTCTCGGCGATGTCTCTGAGCTTGATCTGGGGGCTTCACGCATCGATCCGTGGGCGCTGGTCTACGAAGGGTTCGACCCTGCCCACGAAGGCCACCGGGAAGCGTTGACCGCTCTTGGCAACGGGTACATGGCAACACGGGGCACCCGGCCGGAACGCGCTGACGACGGCGTCCACTATCCCGGGACCTATCTTGCCGGCGTCTATAACCGGACGACAAGCACCATCCACGGCCGCGATCTGGAAGAAGAGCATCTGGTCAACGTCCCCAACTGGCTGCCCTTGGATGTACGCATCGGCGACGGGCCGTGGTGGTCCACCGGGGATATTCAGGTCAGCGATGAGCGAAGCGAGCTCGACCTGCGCCGGGGCCTGTTGATTCGCCACGCAACCCTGACCGGCCCGGACGGGGAACAGCTCACCGTCGTGCAGCGTCGGCTGGTCTCCATGCACGATCCCCATCTGGCGGCACTGGAGACTACTCTGACAGCCCACGGTTTTAACGGGACCGTGGGCATCCGGGAAGGAATAGATGCCCTGGTGGCCAACACGAATGTCCGCGACTATGCCGGCACCGGGCAACGGCACCTGACCGATCCTGAATTCACCGAAACGGACAGCAGCACCGTCCTGTGCGCCGTCCAGACCAGCCAGAGCAGGATACGCATCGCCCTGGCCGTCCGGACGGTGTTCGACGGCGCCACGCCGGCAACACCCCGGGACGCCGGGAGCGACGGCGGACGCTACCAGCGACAGTTCGACCTCCGGCTGACCGACGGAGAACCCGCGACCATAACCAGGACCGCGTCGCTGGCAACCTCCCGCGACGGAGCAATTTCCTCGCCCGAGGCCGCGGCCCTGACAGCGCTTTCCCGCGCTGACGGCGGCTTCACCGCACTGCTCAAAGACCACGAAGCGGCCTGGCGGCGACTGTGGGAGCTGTTCGGAACCAGCCTCGACGGCGACCGGCAGTCCCGGCTGGTGCTCAACCTGCATGTGTTCCACCTGCTGCAGACCATCTCGGTGCATACTGCAGCCCTCGATGCCGGCGTGCCGGCCCGTGGCCTGCACGGGGAAGGGTACCGCGGGCACGTCTTCTGGGACGAACTGTTCGTCTTCCCCGTGATCGGTCTCCGGCTCCCGGACGTCAGCCGGGCCCTGCTGGAGTACCGCTGGCGCCGGCTGGATGCTGCCCGTGACGCTGCACGCACCCAGGGACTCCGGGGGGCGCTCTTCCCCTGGCAGAGCGGCAGCGACGGTCGGGAGGAGACGCCCCGCCAGCTCTACAACGCCCGGTCCGCCCGCTGGATGCCGGACAACTCCAGCCGCCAGCGCCACGTCGGACTCGCCGTCGCGTACAACGCGTGGCAGCATTTCCAGGCCACGGGGGACCGGGACTGGCTGGCGGCCCGCGGCGGGGAACTGATCATCGAAGTGACCAGGATGTTCGCCTCGCTGGCCGACTATGATCCGGCAGGAGACAGGTTCCACATTTCGGGGGTGATGGGACCTGACGAGTATCACGACGGGTACCCGGAGACGCCCGGGACCGGCCTGCGTGACAACGCGTACACCAATGTGTTGCTCTCCTGGCTGTGTGAACGCGCCGCCGATGTGCTGGCAGAACTCGCAGGCCATCCCGGCGATGACCTCACCGGACGGCTGCAGGTCACGGCGGAGGAGATCAGCCGCTGGTCCCGGCTCAGCCGCCGGCTCGCCGTGCCGTTCCATGCCGACGGAGTCCTCAGCCAGTTCGACGGTTATGAAGACCTGGCGGAGCTTGATTGGGGGCGGTATCGCACAATATACGGCAATGTCGGGCGGCTCGATCTGATCCTCGAAGCCGAAAACGACGCCACCAACCGGTACAAACTCGCCAAGCAGGCCGACGTCCTGATGCTGATCTACCTGTTGGGGCCAGCGGGGGTGATCGGGCAGCTGCACCGGCTCGGCTACCCGTTCACCGAGCCAGATCTGGAGCGCACCGTGGAGTACTACCTGGCCCGGACCGCCAACGGATCAACCCTCAGCCGGGTGGTGCACGCCTCGGTACTGGCACGGATTGACGAATCCCGGGCCTGGCAGGTCTTCCGTGAAGCCCTGGTCGCCGATCTGGACGACACTCAGGGTGGAACCACCCGGGAAGGGATCCATCTCGGCGCGATGTCCGGGACCGTCGACATCATCAGCAGGGCTTTCGCCGGCCTTCAGACAGAGGCCCACGCGCTGACCTTTTCTCCCCGGCTCCCGGCCCGGCTGGGAAGTGCCGGGTTCCAGGTCCTCTACAGGGGCCACCGCATCGATGTGTCCCTGAGCGCGGAAACGCTGCGGGTTCATCTGCAGCCCTGCAGCGCACCCCCTGTGCGGATAGGCGTCGAAGGACTCTATCAACAGCTCGCCGGCGGGGATGAAATGGACTTCTCCAGGCACCGAAGAAAACAGGAATCCTCGGGGCTGAGAACCTCCGTCGACAAAACAACGCAACCGCAAGTGGGAAGGCATACCAATGAATAAGACCAAAGTGGCCGTCAACGGATACGGAGTCATCGGCAAACGGGTAGCGGACGCCGTCCAGCTGCAGCCGGACATGGAACTGATCGGCGTCGCCGACATCATCACCGACTGGCGGATCCGCTCCGCCGCGGGACGCTTTCCCCTGTTCGCAGCCACCGCCGAAGCCCGGGACGCCATGGGCCAGGCAGGCCTGAGTATTTCCGGAGACCTGGAGGACCTGCTGGTCCAAGCGGACGTCGTCGTCGATGCGACCCCCAAACATGTGGCGGCCGGCAACCTGCCCCGCTACCGGGCGTCAGGGGTGAAAGTCATCCTGCAGGGCGGTGAATCCCACGACACCACAGGGCATTCATTCGTAGCGCAGGCCAACTACGACAGCGCACTGGGCCGGGACATGACCCGTGTCGTCTCCTGCAACACGACCAGCATCGTCAGGGTACTCGGGGCCCTACGGGATGCAGGCCTGCTGGCCAAGGCCCGCGGAGTCCTCATCCGCCGTGCCACCGACCCCTGGGAATCACATCTTGGCGGGATCATGAACACCATGGTCCCGGAACCGAAAATACCGTCCCACCAGGGCCCGGACGCCAGGACC
Source organism: Pseudarthrobacter sp. CC12 (assembly GCF_039907755.1). NCBI lineage: Bacteria > Bacillati > Actinomycetota > Actinomycetes > Micrococcales > Micrococcaceae > Pseudarthrobacter > Pseudarthrobacter sp. CC12. The sequence continues at coordinate 15,452 of NZ_JARDJH010000047.1, forward strand.
GTCCTGCCCGATCTGGACGTCGTCACGATTGCAGCCAAGGGCGCCCACACCCAGACCCATAACCACTACTGGACACTCCAGCTCACCCGGGCCGCCAGCCGGGAGGAGGTCCTCGCAGCGCTTCGTGCCGCACCCCGGATAGCCTTCATCCGGATGGCTGACGGACTGGTCGCGCTGAACTCGACCATCGAACTGATGAAGGATCTTGGCCGGCCCCGCGGAGACATGTGGGAAGTCGCCGTCTGGGAGGAACTGGTCACCGTCGACGGGGATGAGGCCTACCTGACGTACCAGGTCTACAACGAGGCCATCGTCGTACCCGAAACCATCGACGCCATCCGCGCCCTGGCCGGATCCGCCCCGGACGCAGTGACATCGATGACGATGACCGACTCAACGCTGGGCATGAGGCAGGACTTCCTCGCCGAACATCTGCCCTTCATGCCGGGAGGCCAGCCATGAACCACGACCACCAGCATCCGGCCGGCGGCCAGCCCGGGACGCCGCCTCCCGTGCAGCCCGTTCAGGACCGCAGTGCCCTGTATCTGCGTGGCGGGCTGACTGTCCTGATCATCATCGCCGTCTTCTACCTTTTGACCAATCACTGGCTGCACGTGCTGGACGCACTACCCTACGTGTTCGTGGTGGGGATGATGGCGATGCACCTGTTCGGCCACGGCGGCCACGGCGGCCACGGCGGCCACGGAGGCCACGGAGGCAGCCCCGACGGAACTGCAGGACGGAGTTCGGGCAATGTCAACTGACTTCGGGTACAACCTGTGGTTCCTGGTGATTCTGAACTCTGCAATATTCATCATCTTTGCCTTCAGTTTCGTCAAACCGAAAACGAGCCTCGACTGGCGGGCTTTCGGCGGCTTCGCCGCATTCATCGTCGCGCTGTTCACGGAGATGTACGGCTTCCCGCTGACCATCTACTTCCTCTCCGGCTGGCTGGGAAGCCAGTTCCCGAACCTGAACCTCCTGACCCACAATTCAGGACATCTCTGGCAGGACCTCATGGGGTGGCAGTGGGACCCCCACCTGAATCCTCTGCACCTGCTGAGCAATGTGCTCATAGCAGCCGGTTTCATCCTGCTTTATCGCGCATGGCAGGTTCTATATGCCGCCCAACGGGAACACCGGCTGGCTGTCACTGGTATCTATGCCCGCCTCCGCCACCCGCAGTACCTGGGGTTCCTGACCATCATGTTTGGTTTCCTGCTCCAATGGCCGACCCTCCTGACCCTGATCATGTTCCCGATTCTGCTAGTTGTTTACCATCGGCTCGCCCGCCGGGAGGAAAAAACAATGGTGGCCGAATTCGGCGAGGAATACCTCGCCTACGCCCGCCTGGTCCCAGGTTTCATCCCCCGGTCGAGCAAGAACAAAGGCGTACCGCGTATTCAGGGCGGCACTGACCAACCTCAGTAGCCATGGCTGGGGCTTGCGGGGACCCGGTCAGGCGCACTCAATGCAGGAATCATCCATGTTGGGAGCCATCCATGCGAACGAAACCCGGATCTGGAAGATCCGGCGACCGCGACACCAGACATCCAGTGTCGCGGTCGCTCTTTGCCGCAAGAACATGCGCAGCTGTCCTGCTGGCCTGCTTCTTCCTCGTCGGAGGAGTTCCAGCGGCCCCGCTGGCGTCTGCACATGAGGGAGACCCTTCCTCAGAGGGGTATCTATTGGTTCAACAGGCGCTGGGGCACCTCGTCCACGATCCGGGGAACATCGGGCCCGCCCTGGAGAAAATCGACGCGGCCCTCGCCGCGCCGGACCAGGACGGGGTATCCCGGGCTGAACTCGAGCAGGCCAAGGCCGCCCTCCAGGCGGGAAATTCAACCCAGGGACGTGCCCTTCTGCAGGAGTCCATCACGGTGGCCCTCAGCACTTTGAAGCCCGCGACCGGCGAGGAGACCGGGACAACAGTTCTCCTTGACCCGCTCCCGCCCCGCAGTGGCCTGACCGGAGCGGACTGGGGGATTCTGACTGTCTCCATGCTGGCGATTCTCACGGGACTGGTGCTGGCATACATGTTCCGCCCGGCCGAAAACGTCCAGGAACTCCGGTTGCTGCTTGCCTGGAAGCACAGACGCCAGGATCTGCCACCAAAACATGAGCGGTCACGCCGGAAGGAGCGGTGAATCTGACATGAACGATGAAACGGCACGCCTCGGCGGCCAAACCCCGGCACATGCCCCGCGCCCTGGTCGGTTCCGGCGCCTGATGGATGTGATCGATGAACGCCTCGGCATCGGCGCCCTGGGGTACGGCGTCCCCGAACACGCGAACTCCCTGGCCTGGAGCCTGGGGGGTGTGACAGCAGCAGCCTTCGGAATCCTGCTGCTGAGCGGCATTCTGCTGGTCCAGTTCTACAGCCCCACACCGGAAACGGCTAACCAATCGGTCCGCGGCATCGTCAACGACGTCTGGGGCGGAAGCGTTCTGCGGGGGCTGCACTTTTGGGCCTCCCAAGCAATGTATGTCACCGCGGCCCTGCACCTGATCAGGGTCTTCGTTACAGGCTCATTCAAACGCCCGCGCGAAGGAAACTGGCTTATCGGCGTCGCACTTTTCGCACTGATAACCCTCGCCCTGTTCACAGGAACGGTCCTGAAGTGGGACCAAGAGGGCTTTGAAGCGCTGGGCCACAACGTTGAGATCGGGAATCTGCTCGGCGGGGCAGGGTTCTGGTTTTCCGCCGAGTTCGCTAATCAAGTCTCAATCCTCGTGCGGATCTACGGCGCGCACGTGGTGATCCTTCCAGGGACCATCCTCGTCCTCATGACTCTGCACGGGCTTCTGGTAAAACGCCACAAAATCTCTCCGCACCCTTCCCTGCCGGCCGATGTCTCAGGGGAACAGGCCGCGGCTGCGGAACCGACCGAACCCTTCACCCATCACCTGCGCCGCATCGGCGCGTTCGGTCTGGTGCTGGCCGGCGTGCTTGGGATCCTGGCGGTTTTCCTTCCACCTCCGGTGGGTGCGACACCGGTCGCCGGAATCGAAGTGACCAGGCCTCCGTGGAATTTTTGGTGGCTCTACACACTGGAGGACTGGTTCGGTCTGCCCGCCATCCTTTTTGCTGAGATCGCGTTTTTCCTCTTCCTGGCCGCGGTTCCCTTTGTGGACCGGAGCCGGTACCGGCTGTGGCGACGGCGCCCCGTTTCGATCGCCGCCGGTCTTGTGCTGTTGCTGAGCATCCTGACGCTCACGCTTCTCATATTGTTCCTTCCGGTCAAAGAACATCTGGGGGCATGAGCATGCGCACGCCACCAACACTTCCTCTCGCGGGCCGGCGGGCACGGCGGGCATTTTGGATGCTGGTCACTGCCGCAGTTTTGTCGGCAGGTTCATTAACGGGCGCTCTCGCTGCGGCCCCTGCCCCTGCCACTGGCTTATGGACGGCCGCCAGCGGAACCATCCTGGCCGTCTCGCTGAGCCTCGCTGTGCGTATTCTCAACTTCCAGGACCGGGCACGCGGTGCACCGGATCAGCGGCCCGAGAGGCTTTCTCCCGGCGCCGTTCAGGACAACTCATGAGCGCTGGCCGCCTCGTCGAACCAACAGCCCTGACCACTTCGCCGGATCTGCCTAATAAACAAGAAGAGGCCAAGCCGATGGCTGTGCCGGCCGAAAGACTCTCCGGTGTCCCGCCGATGAAGGAGCTGCTGTGCGCATACCCCCGACAGTAGTAAGTGCCGGACAGGTCGGAGACCTCCGGCGGCCCAACCCCATACGGATGCTGTGGATTACCTTTGCCTGGGGCTCGTGCTTTCTGGCGATCAGTATCGGTCTGAAGGACGCCCCGCTCCTGTGGTTTGCCGCGTTGCGTGCGCTCATAGCCGGCGCAGTGCTTCTCGCAGTTGCGGTATTCCGGCGGGAACCGACGCCGCGCGGGGCACGGACCTGGGCCCTGATAGCCGTGATGGGAATTGTCAATGTCACCCTGGCTTTCAGTGCCATGTTCGGCGGTCTGGCCGGTCTATCCACTGGAGCCGCCTCCGTCCTGGCCAATGCACAGCCCTTGCTCATAGTGCTTCCGGCCTGGTGGATATACAAGGAGCGCGTGTCGGCGCGAACGCTGGCAGCAATGGGGACAGGCTTCGCCGGGCTACTGGCAGTTGCCCTGCCCAGCGGGACCGGCACCGGTGCGTGGCTGTCAATCACGGCGGCTCTTGCGGTCACCGCAGGGACGTTGATTTCGAGGCAGGTGAAAGCCGATGTCCTGCAGGTGATTGCCTGGCATTTCCTGATCGGTGGCGCAATTCTTGCCGTCATCGCCGTGCTGACAGAGGGGGCGCCGGTCATCAACTGGGGTGTGCGCTTCATCGGCATTATCCTGTACGTTTCCCTCGTGGGTACCGCTGCGGCCTTTCTCGGCTGGTTCACAGAAGTCCGGCAGTGCCGCCTGGACGCGGTCACGGCATGGACCTTCCTGGTTCCGGTCTTCGGCATCCTGTTGTCCATGGTTGTGTTGGGTGAACGCCAAAGCAGTTGGAGCTTGGCGGGCATGGTCCTGGTTATCGTGTCCATGGTTGTCCTTGTGCTGCCGCGAAGACAGCCCGCCCCGCAAAGGCCTGAAAACGTCCGGAGACAGTAGACCACGGCACGCTGCATGGACGGGCAAGGCGTGCAGGAACGCGCGGGACGGCCTTCCACTTCGAAGACTCCCAGATCACGCAGAAATCAGAACGGACAATGACACCGAACATACGTATGCACCGCTATCAGGAAATCAGCGAGGTCCTGGCCCGGCACGGGCTGGGATTCCTCGTGGGCATCACCGGACTCGAGCGGTGGGTCCCGTTCCACCTGGGGCTCATAGGCCATGAACGAAGAGCCGAGCCCTACACGAATCCGGAGCACTTGCGGTTGGCCTTCGAGGATTTGGGACCGACGTTCATCAAGCTCGGCCAACTCCTCTCCACCCGCCCTGACCTCTTGCCGCCTCAGTATCAGTCGGAGCTGGCCAAACTCCAGGACGGCGCCCCGCCCGTGCCAGGCCCAACGATCCGTCAGCTTATCCGCGACGAGCTCGGGGCCGAGCCGGAAGAGGTGTTTGCGGACTTCACCCTCGAACCCTTGGCGAGTGCGTCTATCGGCCAAGCCCATGCAGCAACTCTTCACGACGGAACACCCGTCGTGGTAAAAGTCCGGCGGCCCGACGTCATTCCCATGATCGAGGCGGACCTGGATATTCTGCAGAACCTCGCGGTCCAGATCAGCCGCCGGTGGGAAGCGGCGGCTGACTACAATCTCCCCGGCATAGCCGCGGAGTTTGCACAGACTCTGAGGGCAGAACTCGACTATCTGCAGGAAGGGCGGAATGCGGAGCGATTCGCCCACAACTTTGCCGCCGATCCCGAAGTTCACATTCCGCGCGTTTTTTGGGAGACAACTACATCCCGGGTGCTGACGCTGGAGCGGATCGTGGGGATGAAAGTCAATGATCTCGCGGCCCTGGACCGCGCAGGGATCGACCGTGCTGCGCTGGCTGTCCGGTCCGCGGGCACAGCAGTCAAAATGGTCTTCGAAGACGGGTTTTTCCATGCCGATCCGCATCCAGGCAACCTGTTCATCGAACCCGGCGGCCGCATAGGTCTCATCGACTTCGGCATGGTCGGCGAGGTGAACGACAAGCTGCGCGACCAACTCGGTGTCCTGCTGACTGCATTGGTCCGAAGCGACCCGGCCCGTGTCGGCTCCGCTTTGCTGAACCTTTCCGTAACCCGACAGCCCGTGGACCGAAGCCGGCTGCGCTCGGACGTCACCCGGTTTATTGCCCTCTACGAAGGCCGCCAACTACGTCAGATCGAAATCGGTCGGCTGATCACCCAAGCGGTCGCGCTGATGCGCAACTATCACCTGCAGATGCCTCAGGAACTGGCGAAGCTCCTGAAGATGATGATCATGGCTGAAGGCATCGGAGTTGAACTGGATCCCGGCTTTAATCTGAGCGTGGTACTTGCCCCGTACGCGAGAAAGATGATGTTCGCCCGCTTCGCGCCGCAGGCGTTGGCCGCGCGGATAGCCGCAGCCGGTGCTGACGCAGCGGAACTGGCCGCGGACCTGCCGGAATTACTTCGTCGCGTCGTGGATACCCTTGACACAGGAGGCATGGAAGTCCATTTACGGGCCGCGGAGCTCGAACCCCTGGTCGGGCGGATGGAACGCATCGGCAACCGCCTGGTAGCAGGCATGATTGCTGCGGCGCTGATCGGAGGTGTCGGGGCTCTGACGGCGGGGGATAAGGAACGTTGGGGCAGTTGGGAGAGACCACTAATGCGCGCCGGGCTGGGCGCTGGCGGTGCGCTTGGCGCTTATCTGGTCTGGACTTCACGGGGTGCGGGGGGATCACCTCGATGAGGAGTCAAGATTCCGGCCGCCAGACCGGATCCTGCTGCGCATCCATACTCCTGGCGGGCTCGGCCCGAATGCCTCCACCGCCAATCCATGCCTGTCAGTCTCAGCGACATGAAACTGCAACAGCGAAGGATGCATCGTGAAGGATCGAGGCTGGGATGGGGAAGCGAAGGACACCGGAAGAATCGCCCTCGTGACGGAGAGCGCTCCCGGGGCGGCCAAGGTCCAAGGGAGGACTACGTCTGCAACCATGACGGATTGTGCCGCCTGCGTTGCCCGGCCATCGTCGCTACCACAACGGGTGGCGTCCATCCAGGCAGCCATCGCCGCCGAGAGAGAGCCACTGGTCGTCCTCACACATCTGCTGCAGCTGTGCCGGGACGAGCATCCCATACTGCAGGAGCGGATCCAGGATGCCGGCTGCCGCGCTAAGGCCGATCTGATCACAGCCGGCGTCAGGGCCCTGATGCCCACCACATCAACCGAATCCGAGCTGCGCCCTCAGGTTGCCGCTGCCCTGGCGGCGGCGCTGACCGCAGACGAGGGCCTGCCCGCCGTCGTTGTCGCACGGCTACTGGCCGAACTCCTGGATGAACAGTACTGCCATAGCTTCCGCGAATCCTTCCGCCGACGGAGCCCCTACCAGCCAGGCGTTGGTGATCCCATCCCACTGGACAGTCCAGACCTCCGACATGTGACCGCGCTGACCGCCACCTCCCCGCCGTGGCGGCTGGCCAACCGTCTGGATGAAACCCGTCATGTCCGGCTTGCCGGAGAATGGGCCACACAGTTCCAGGTCATCTTCGACTACAGTCTCGCCCGCGAGCTCAGCGGGATCCTTGGTCCCGACACCATCGTGGCAACCTGCCATCCCAACCGCACTCTGGCTGAGTTCCACTTCCCGGCGGACGCCAGCGGGCGGACCTTCCCGATCCGCCCGAAAGATGAAGACAAACAGCATCAGGAGATAGACCGGCTGGTCCATGCAGCAGTCGCAAACGGCGCGAGCATTGTTGTCCTGCCCGAGCTGTGCGTTACCGAGTCCCTAGCCGCCCGGCTGCAGAGCTGGACCTGCCGGACCGGCGGCCCCAGGATGCTGGTCGCAGGCAGCTACCATCACGACGACGAGCACGACGGGTCGCCGCGGCGGCGTAACACGGCCACCGCCTACCTCCGCGGCGTGCCTGCCCCGTTGACCCACGACAAGCACTCCCCGGCCGACCGGCCGGTCAACGAAGATATCCAACCCCAAGGCTGGCCGCAGCTACGGGTTCATGTCAGTGACGACGGATGGCATCTGGTACTGGCAATCTGTCGGGACCTGCTCAATCCCCACGCCGTGCATGCTCTTGCCGAGTCGGGCGTCAACCTCCTGCTGGTACCGGCGATGAGCGATACCCTCGTTGCCTTTGGCGGCCCGGTGGCGAACCTTGTAGGATCCGGCCAGGCCTTCGTGGCGGTAGCAAACAACCCAGCAGATTTCTCCGGACCAGCCGACCTGACGGTCCACCGTCCTGCCCGGGCGCTGTTCGGTCATCCGGGTTTTGGGCAGTTGACCCGGCTGATGCAACCGGCCAACTCCGCTCCCGGAGTGGGGCTGCTGCGCGTCCAAACCGGACAACTTCAATGGCTCGACTCCGACTCCGACTCCGACTCCGACCGGACAAGGCCGAGCCGCGTCCCGTCCGTGCGGCCGCCATGGGCCGACACGTTGGCCCGGCTGACCGGACATGATCGTCCAGAACCGAACCGCCAGCCAAACCCGGTCACACTTAAACAGGCTGCAGTGCTTGTGCTTCTCACAGACAGCCCGCACGGCCCGTCCGTGCTCCTCACTGAACGGGCATCCGATCTAACCAACTACCCGGGACAGCTGGTCTTCCCGGGCGGCGCTGCCGAACCCGGCGACCACGGTCCGGCCGCTACGGCGCTCCGCGAGGCCCGTGAGGAAACCGCATTGGACCCGGGCAGTGTGCACATCCTGGGCATTCTCCCCGCGATCGCCCTTTTCGAAAGCGGGTTCCTGCTGACGCCCGTCATCGCATGGTCTGCGGGGCCGGTCTTCACCGGTACGGTCAACATAGCCGAGGTCAGCCGTATCACCACAATTCCGTTGTACCAGCGGAAAGGCACCGGACAACAGAGGCAGGACCCTACGCAGGAGGAAGAAACCGCGGTGGAACGCGAGTCGTCGACGCTGGGAGCGGGCACGAGCGCGATACTTGACATGCTCAGAGGCATGCTTTGGGCCCGATGAGCGCCGGGACAACGGGGCACTGACAGGGCCGACGAACCACTCGCCGATAACGCCGGTCATGCTTCAGTCCGCGGCACGGAAGAGGCTGGCCCTGACCGGGAAACCCCTCACATCGCCCGTCACCGGGAGCCTGGCCTGCGGCCTGGCACCTTTCCTTAACTGCCATTTTCATCAGGTACCTTGCCGCTGAAGCCTGTATGGGAGACTGATGGCAACCAGTCAGGCGGGACCTCAACGGACGGCGGAGATCATGGGCGACGGAGAGGGATTCAGGATCGTGGTCGGGGTGGACGGCTCTGCGGAATCACGGTTCGCTGTCGAATGGGCCGTCACCGAGGCCCGTCTCCGCCACGGACAGGTACGGGCAGTAACCGCTTGGGAGTATCCTCCCGAGGCGGCCGGTATGGAAGCGATGATCTGGGATAGCAACATTTTCGAGCCGACCGCCCGGGGAATGCAGACGGACACATTGAAGGGGGCAGACACCGAAGGTGTCGACGTCACCGGTGACGTCGTCCAAGGGCCCACAGTCACCGTCCTTATAAATGCTTCTATGGACGCCGACCTGCTGGTCGTTGGTTCCCGAGGGCACGGAGGATTCACCGGGCTGCTGCTCGGATCCGTGTCCACGCAGGTACTCCACCACGCCGCCTGTCCCGTGCTCGTAGTCAGGACCAGGCCCAGAGCGCACGGAGATGGATAGGTCTTCGGACAGCGGAGGCACAGCGGGTGATCCGGCGTCCTGCGGATGCCCCGATGAAGCCTGGCTGTGACAGGTTTGGATGGCCCCGGTAGGACGGGTATATCTGGCCCCACTTCGTGACTCGCCGGGCACCTTGTGACGGTTATTTGTGGCCCCACCTTCAACGTTGGATTCATCAGTGGATGGATGCGGCGGAAGGTTGGTCTGGATGGAGTCGAGAGTGGAGTTGTTCGCGCGGATCCGAAGGGACGCCCGGGTTGAGGGCCTGTCGGTTCGTGCGTTGGCGGTCCGGCACGGAGTCCATAGAAGAACGGTGAGGCAGGCACTGGATTCAGCTGCCCCTCCGGAGCGCAAACAGAGACAAGGGGTGTCCTGGAGGCTGGAACCGTTCAAGGGCGCGATCGATGCGATGCTGATCGAGGATATGACGGCGCCGCGGAAGCAGCGTCATACCGCCCGCAGGATTCTGGCCCGGCTCATCGAAGAGCAAAGTGCCCAGGAGCTCTCGTATTCCACAGTGCGTGATTACGTAAGGGTCCGGCGGGCCCAGATTGATGTGGAGGCCGGCCGCCGAGTTGAGGTGTTTGTTCCGCAGGAACACGCGCCGGGCGCCGAGGCCGAGGTGGACTTCGGCGAGGTCTATGTCGTGCTGAACGGTGTGAAGACGAAGTGTCACATGTTCATCTTCCGGCTATCGCATTCGGGCAGGGCCATCCACCGGATCTACCCGACTCAGGCCCAGGAAGCCTTTCTCGAGGGCCACATCGAGGCCTTCAACGTTCTTGGTGGCATCCCGACCAAACACATCCGCTATGACAATCTCACCAGCGCGGTCACGGCGGTGGTGTTCGGGCAGGGCCGGCAGCGTCGGGAGAACGAGCGGTGGGTGTTGTTCCGTTCGTTCTACGGCTTCGATCCCTTCTATTGCCAGTCCGGCATCGCAGGTGCCCATGAAAAGGGCGGGGTTGAAGGAGAGGTTGGCTGGTTTCGGCGCAACAGACTCTCGCCTATGCCTGTCGCTCAATCCCTGGACGAGCTCAACGACCGCATTCGCGAATGGGAAGCTCAGGACGACGGGCGGCGCATCAATGACAGGATCCGCACCATCGGTCAGGACTTCGAGATTGAACGGCCGTTCCTGGCCCCGTTGCCGGCGGATGAGTTTGATCCGGGTCTGGTGCTGACCCCTCGAGTTGATAGGTCCTCGATGATCACGGTGCGGATGGTGAAGTACTCCGTTCCGGCGCGGTTCATTGGCAGAAGAGTCCGGGTCTCGCTGCGGGCATCGGAGCTTGTAGTGTTCGACGGCCGCGCGGTGGCGGCCAGGCATCAGCGGATCGTTGCCAAAGGCGCGCAGTCGGTCCAGCTGGACCATTACCTGGAGGTCCTCAAGACCAAGCCCGGCGCTTTGCCTGGCTCCACCGCGTTGGCCCGGGCACGGGAGTCCGGGGCGTTCACGTCCGCCCACGAAGCCTTCTGGGCCGCCTCCCGCCGGGTCAACGGTGACGCCGACGGGACCCGCGAACTGATCGACGTCCTGCTCCTCCACCGGTCCATGGATGCCGGAGACATCCATGCAGGGATCACCGCGGCGCTGGTAGTGGGCGCGGTCAGCGCCGACGTCGTCGCGGTCGAAGCCCGCAGACACGCCACGATCTCTTTCCGGGGTGGGGCCAGTTCCGACCGTCATTCCGGTGCTCATGCTGAAGAGAAAGTGCAACGGGTTGTCAGTCTCACCCAGCGCCGACTCATGGACCCCGCCGCCGTCATTGCCGGGCTCCCGCCTGACAGCCGGCCCCTGCCCTCGGTCAATGCCTATGACGAGCTGCTGGCCAAACGTTCCGAACACCCTGCAGGAACCGCGTCGAAGGAGAACATCTCATGAGCCCCACCGCACCGGCCACCACCATCACCCCGACCCTGCGCCGGAGGCGCGGCCTGACCGAGCAGGCAGCGGTCGCCGCCGTGGACCAGGCCTGCCGTCGGCTTCGCCTGCCCACCATCCGCGCGGCCCTCGACGAAGCCCTGACCGTCGCCGGGAAGGAACAACTCTCCTACCAGGGCTTCCTGGCCGAGCTGTTGCTGGCCGAGTGCGACGACAGGGACCGGCGCTCCTCGATCCGCCGCGTGAAAGCCGCAAACTTTCCCCGGGACAAATGGCTCGGGGACTTCGATTTCGATGCAAACCCGAACATCAACCCCGCCACCATCCACACCCTGGCCACCGGGGACTGGATCCGCAAAGGACAACCCCTTTGCCTCATCGGAGACTCCGGAACCGGCAAATCCCACCTGCTCATCGGACTCGGCACTGCCGCCGCCGAGACGGGCTACAGGGTCAAATACACCCTCGCCACCCGGCTCGTAAACGAACTCGTCGAAGCCGCCGACGAGAAAGTCTTGGCAAAGACCATCGCCCGCTACGGGCGCGTGGACCTGCTGTGCATCGACGAACTCGGATACATGGAGCTGGACCGCCGCGGCGCCGAACTCCTCTTCCAGGTCCTCACCGAACGGGAGGAGAAAAACTCCATCGCCATCGCCTCAAACGAATCGTTCTCCGGCTGGACCAAAACCTTCACAGATCCTCGCTTATGTGCCGCGATCGTTGACCGGCTGACCTTCAACGGCGCCATAATCGAAACCGGCACCGACTCATACCGCCTCGCCCACACGATCGCCCAACAAGCCACAGGCTAGCGTGGGGGCCAAGCAAACCATCGCACATTCAGGACCAGGGTCCTGCCCAACGACAGCAGAGGCGGCTTCAAAACTTTGAGGTTGGACTCAAGCTCTTAGTGCCAACTTTCAACGCAACAATCCCGCGTCTGATAGGCATCCACGGACGCAAATGGCTGCAAGGAACCATTGGCTTCAACGCCTTCAACTCGGCCAGGTAGCTCTGAATGTAGGGCCTACTTGGCGGTTGGCTGATATTCCGGGTAGTAGCGGCGGATTTCCTCAGCAGGCCTGCCTGCGCTGATCATCTGTTCCAGGCTTACGGCCGTACGGACTTCATCGACAGTGAGAAGCCTGCTGTTCCAGGGCCCGATGGTCTGATAGCAGAAATCGTTAGGGTCATTCATCTTTGCGGCGTCATAGCACTCAGGATGACTTGTGTCCGCCATGCTCGAAGGCGCTGCCGCCGGTTCCGCTTTCGTACTCGCCTGAATCCCGGCGACCGCACCGCCCATGAGAACCACGGCCGCGCCGACCATGCCTAGTACCAGCTTCATATTTTCCCCCTTTGTGAAACGCGACAGCAGCATGCTGCAGCGGTACAGCAATTCGTAAAACCTGGCAGTAATGGATGAACAGACCGCCCCAAAGATCAGAGATGGTTGCGAGATACCCAGCCGCGGTCCGTCCCGCAGATCGGCTCTCCACTGCTCCTCTCGAACAGCCCGGAGATGCCGAGGCGTCAGCAATACGCATAGGGCCAGGAGGGTCTCGGTTTGCCTCACGTCACGCACCACTGGCCCTCCTTCATAGCCGGCGACGGTCGCGATGCAGGCGGCGAAACCTTTGCCCGTTGCGCATTGACGTACTCGTTCGCCAATGGGCGGGCCTCCGCGACCAAGCGGTAGTAGCGCCTGCGCGGTCCCTTGCGCTCCTCCGTTGAATCCCATTCACCCTGGACCCAACCCGCCGCCTCAAGCCGGTCGAGGATCGGATAGACAGTGCCGGGCTTCTTGCCCACGTCTTTGATGATCTGGAGTCCCCAGACCTTCTCGACCGAAAGCAGAACTTCAAGGACCAGCGCTGTTGCCGGCGTAACGCGTCCCAAGTTGTCCATAGAAGAAATCTAGCTATATAGATTTAGATGTCAAGTCTCACCAAGCTCTCGTCCTTCAGAGAACGTCTACTGCAATTGCGGCTTGGGTTTTGACTGTCACATTGCAGGTCCTGGAGTTACCGCTCTTTGCGGATAAAGCTCCAACAACCGCTGGTGGGGCCAGATATACCCGTCCTACCGGGGCCATCCAAACCTGTCACAGCCAGCCTTGGGCGAAGTAGAGGAATTTGGTGGAGAACGCTGGCCCAAACCATGGGATTCGTCCAGCGCCTTTGTCGGTGGTCAGGGTGCGATAAGCCTCTCGTGGAGGCGCCCCGTCTTGAACCAACGTCCAGGCTGTTACGAGACGTTGTCCTGCCTTCTTCTGGTGAGCGGCTAGTCCGTCCAGCCGCTGGTGGAGCCGGGGGGCGCGTGTACCCAATCCCCAAGCAAGAGAGTAGTAGAACAATTGGAAGGCGTTTTCGACTGTCGGGGTCTGATCGCCAAGGTCGAACACGTCCTTCCGCGTCACTGATGTACGTCCAGCGCCTGCGAGTTTCCCCTGAGCGGGTGGTAGCTCGCGTGCGGTGAGCTCGCGTTTCCAGCGGTCGATATCCACTGATACTTCGTGGTTCAGTACTGCGGAGGAACCTGGCAATTTCGCGAAAATGTCATCAGGCAGGGGTGCATCTTCGTTGATCATGGACTGACACTACCGGGGGCCAGCTGCTCGGGCTTGCATGACACCTTCATGTTTATCGCCAGCTAAATGCTCGGGCACCAGGAATACGGCAGCCCCCGTCGGCGTGTATGCCTTCCTTATCGTCCTCGAACATTCCGCCGCAGTCTAAGCACTCGAAGCGGAACCCATTGGGGCTGGCGCGGTAGCGTGGGTTGTCCCTAATCGCTTGCAAGCGCGCCGCACGTGCGTCTTTTGCCGCCTGTCGATCCGCAATCTCCTTTGCGTCCCGGGCCTCCGATATCCAGAATGGTTTGCGCTTTGGTCCGATGAACCGGGGATCAGCCTCGTCGTAACTGAGCTGAAGTCGCCCCGCGGGAGGGGGCTTTTCCGTTGTTGCTCCCGCCCTGGTTGCCTGCTTTCGGTGATGCGCCTCCCAGGCCGGCAGGGTTTGGCTAGAGCGGCTGGGACTGCCCGCCGCTATTAGGGCCCATTTCGTGTGTGGGAGTTCGGCCACCCATCGTCCCTGAATAACTTCCTTGCAGTCCGGACAGGCGAACCCGTGCCGCCTTTCGGTGCCCTTAAGGCGCACTATGCTTGCCTCGGCCAGGCCACGGTCTTGAGCCTCCAGCCATGCAGCCACCGATGCGCGGACGTGCTGGAAGTTCTCCGGACCCGGCCTGTAAGGGCGGAGGTCGATCCGAATCGGCGGCTCAAGCAATCGCCAGATCAGCATCGGATGGCCTAACCCGACGCACTGGACAACGCTCGCCCAGATATTCATTCCGGCGGCAACGGCTGGCGTCTCGTTGATGTCGGGGGCGGCGGCATGCTCCACGAACAATGCGTCGCGCTCAGCATTCCGGCGGACGCTCTCTTCATCGGCAAGCCTTTTTGCCTCCGAATCGGCGCTAGCTTTCAAGGCCGCGGCGGCTGCATCCTTTGCACGCTTCATTTCCTGGCGCGCAAGTTCCTCTTTTTGCTGCCTTGGCGTTCCATGCCCCCAGTGGAACGACGGATGCAGGACATGGTCAACGACGACGCCGACCCGCGCTATGTTGCGGGCCAGCGGCTGGTACGTGAGCGTTTCCATGAGTGCCGCCGGCATCGCGGGTAGGGGGCTGCTCTTGCCGAAGCCCGTGACGATCATCGGCAGCTTCACACGGAACCAGTCAAGGTTGTCAGGGACTATCCACACGGGACCGATGCCATCATCCAAGTAGCGCTCTGATCGGAAGACGTACTCATCCTCGCTCTGCGCTGACAGTTGGACCTCGAATGCAAGTCTCTTGCCGGAGATGTGAGTAGCCATGACGTCGGCAATCCATACCCGTTCCGGGTGCGCGTGTTCGACCTCGGCGTGCCAGCCAGGAGCTGCGTCGATCCTGTCCTTCAAAGCCCGTTTCATCGCCAGATGCTGGTCGGACTCCGACTTATGCTCAATGTCGCATTCGACCTCTGGATAGTGCTTGAAAAACTGCCGGCCCTTGCGTGTGACCCTACTGGCCCGCAGTCCGCACTCCAGCAGCATAAGGGTCTCGTAGAGGGGATCGTTCACCAGGGCCCGCCAAGGGGCATGAGCCATTTCCGTGGCGTCGATCCGCTCACCGTTCAGGTACGCCACCAACTGCACAGAAGCCCCCATTTCAGCTGCACACTTGGCGGTCAATCTACCGTCCGCTCACCAGCTCCGCCACCAACAACTGGAGGATTTGCCCTAAGGGAGTTCCCTGAAGGCGCGCCGTGAGGGCTGAGTTACGTCAATGCCCTGCGCTGCGTGTCGGGGCCATCCGGATCACCAGACATCCTCGTCATGGGGTACAGCGATGGCACGCACTTCGTCACTGGAAAGCTCCCGCGCCCAATTGATTGCTGATGTCTCGCGATCCATTGCTCGCCGCGCCTCACGGGAGGCTAAGAAACCGCAGTTGTGCATCAAACCAAATGGTCAAGCGCCAACCCACGAAGCCATATGCTCTCCTGCCGCCCAATCCGGATATCATTCGGCATGGTCTCCTGCCAGCTTGTTCAAGAAAAAATCGAATGCCCTTTGCCGCAGTCAGAAGACCGCTTGATGGAAACGTTCACTGCGCACCGTCGCTTGGAAGCCGAATACCACGATCCCCGCGCGTTCAGATACAACCTCAACGCGTTCCTAGCGTCAGTGAGTTCGATTCGGCAGATTCTTCAAAAGGAGATCGAGCAACGCGGCGACGTACAGCGATGGAACCAAGTGCGAGATCCATTCAAAAACGACCCCTGGCTGAAAGCTCTTGGGACTGCCCCGGCTTTTGTTGACTCGGGGTCTTAGGCCGCTGTGAGCGCGGTCCGGTTGATTGTTTCATATTCGAT
>NZ_JARDJH010000048.1:0-30661 GCF_039907755.1 Pseudarthrobacter sp. CC12
AAGGGCCGGTACCAATTTCCCGGAACCCCAGTACCAACTACCCAGACCAGCAGTTCCAACAAAAGCTATCTGCCATCGTGTACATTTGAGCTCAAAATAGTATTCACGCTTCGAATCATGTCCGTGCTGTTCTGAGTTCCGGGATATAGCGCGAGGACGTAGCCATAGGCCAGGACCAGTTCGACTACGGCCCTGCGGTGGCTTTGGGGCATTAGGAGTGAGTGATAAATGCCGGAACATCCTGGATGGCAGGAAGCAGGCAGCCGGGTCCTCACCGGGCCGTTGGCCCCGACGCCAGAACCGCGGAAACCATAAGCCCCTTCTCCCACTGCAACTCGGGTTGGTCAAGCAGGGATTTGTCGCTGGACGAGCGACGCTGGCTCTAAGGGGACGAACTGCTACTTCTTGTCATCTGCCGGCTAATGCTTGTTGAGGTCGGCGTCGGCTTACGGTCTTAATCTGGCAAACTCTGCCACACCTCTATATTGAATTGCACGAGCAGTGTCGCGTGCAACCTTAAAGAGTGAATTCCGCGGGATACCGAGCTGCTTTCGGCACTGAATTATCCAGTGCGAATAATCCATTTCAAGAATGGGCTGGTGAGTCTTTGGGGCGAGCCTATATAGACGCCGGATTCCGTACTTTTTTTCGGCTGGCACATGCCAAAGAGTTAGTTCAACATCTTCGGTGGTAACATTCTGATATTTGAACGGCTGAGTCCACAGCCTCCGCACATAGGAGTTCATCCCTCCTGGTGACACACCCAGCACAGCATACGCGACACTCAGCAAGTGTGCTTCTTCAAACTGAATACTGTTGTCCGCTTCATGCTGCTCCATTAGTACTGACCATATTGCATGAGATCGGGTGACAAGATCGGTGATTGAAGATCCGTTTCCCCCAACGAACTCACCTCCTGAGTAATCGAGACGGTCCTGTAGAACTAATCCGGCACTTTCGGCTAAAGAAGTCAGGGACTCAAGGGACATTCCGTTTACTTGCTTCGAAGGCGCATATCCAACGGTATAAGTAGATGTTCCTCGCTCTTGTAACGTGTTCCACATGCTTGAGGTTGATTGGGTGGACCACACGATATCGCTATCTAGAACGACCCATGCATCACTTCGGCGTACTTTTTTCTCAAGGTCGGATAGAACGTCTAACACGAAGAACTGGTTCTGCCATGATTGAGCGAAAGAATCGGGCGGTCGGTGCCCGTAATCAATGACCTCGACGTTGACATTTAGCTGCTGTAACAGGAGCCAGACCTCCGCCCCCACTTTGCTGCTGTGTCTATCCCAAGGAGTATTAAGGTAGAGAACTAACTCGGCATCAGGATTTGCCTTCCGAGCCGACAGGAAAAACACTCCGACGCACCGACGGTAAACGTCCCTGAATTTCTCTGTAGACGAGTCCCCACGTACCTGGGCGTACCTACCGCCCTCTCTCTTTGATTGCGTATAAAACCACGTAGACACCCAGTTAGTCATGGATCAAGTCTAGTTGGTTCGCGGCTTCACTGCAGATGTATCCGGCCCCCTCCTGGGTTATACGGTTCGGCATCGGATATCTCAACTAACGATGACCGTGCCAGCAACATGCAGAGAGCAGTCGCCGCCTTCGATGTATTTTCCTTATATGGGGGGACGCAACTAGGTTGGTAACTTATGCAGGAACCGCGCTATCAGCGAGTTCAGGTCGGCCTACCCTGGCCCTCAGGACACACAGTCACTTATGAAGCGAACCGTGGAGCATTGTTACTAAACGTCGTCCCCTCCCTAGCACTAAGATTCCCACTCCAGGTACCCGGACATAGCAGTCTCCAGTAACCAGCCTGCTCCAACTGCAAGCCTTCACGGGGTCGACACTGCCAAAGGCATGTCTCAAATGTCGGGACCCTCGTGGAGAGGTGGTCACCTACCGACCAATTAATATGTAGCCAACGCTTCCTGAAGGCTCGGCGTGCTTCGGAGGCAGCAGGCTTCGTTCGCGTGCCAGCTAGCTGGTGACAGTACAATGAGCAGGACCGCACGAATATCGCTGTTCTGTTGCCAGCCACTCGGCGGCCGCAGCGAACGAAACAGGGGGACCCCGGCTTGGACTTACGTGACTACTTCCGAATCCTACGCCGCAGCTGGATTTTAGTTGTTTCAGTGTCCCTTGCGGGCGTTCTAATCGGGGGCAGTGCCTCTGTCCTGACTAAGCCTTCGTATACGGCGGAAACGCAACTTTTTGTCGCTATTCAAGGATCGGGATCGATTCAGGAGCTGCAGCAAGGAAACACTTTTAGCCAAGCGCGTGTTCAGTCTTACGTGAAAACGGTCGACTCGCCGATTGTCTTGCAACCCGCGATAGACGCTTTGGGCCTAACAGTCACGCCCGAGGAGTTATCTGGGAGAGTAACGGCGAGCACCGATCCCAATACTGTACTGATAAACATCTCTGTATCCGATAGTTCGCCGGTCCAGTCCGCGGCCCTGGCACAGGCGGTTGCCTCAAGCCTCATCAAGGCTGTGGATCATTTGGAGCAGCCCAAAGCCGGCGGTACTTCGCCGGTTAGCCTGTCCATCATTAAACCTGCCAGCGCACCAACTAGTCCCTCTGCGCCGAATACGCGCCTTAACCTCCTTCTGGGGCTTTTGGCGGGACTTGCATTAGGCATCGGAGGAGCCATTCTAAGAGCTGCAATGGACAACCGCATCCGTGGGGAAGCAGACTTGCGCAGGGTAACCGATGCCCCCCTCCTCGGGGGCATTGCCTTTGACCATGACGCCACAAAAAAGCCGCTTCTTACGCAAGCGGCACCACAAAGTCCTCGCGCCGAATCATTTCGTCAACTTCGGACGAATCTCCAGTTCGCTAATTTTTCCGGCCGAGCCCAGACTGTACTTATCACGTCATCATTACCAGGCGAGGGCAAGAGCACAACTGCCACTAACTTGGCTATTGCAGTAGCTCAAGCAGGACAATCGGTTTGTTTGATAGATGCCGATTTGCGCCGGCCGATGGTCAGTGAATACTTGGGTCTGGATCGAAATGTCGGACTGACTACATTGCTCGTGGGAGAGGCGGATGTAAACGACGTACTACAGCCTTGGGGGAGTGATAATCTCTTCGTTCTTACGTCGGGTCGAATCCCACCTAATCCGAGCGAATTGCTCGGCTCGGCGCCCATGAAGCAACTTATTGCGCGCTTGGAACAATCGTTCGACATGATCATCATAGATGCCCCGCCTCTGCTCCCCGTTACAGATGCTGCCGTCCTCTCGCAGCATGTCGGTGGAATCATCGTTGTGGCAGGATCGCAGAAACTGCGAGCACAAGACCTCCAAAAGTCTTTGACGATGCTGGAAATGGTTGATGCTTCCGTGCTGGGAATCGTATTGAATAGAATCCCGATCAAGGGCCCGGATGCCTATGCATATGGATATTACAGTTATGGATCATCTTCCAGTATCGAAGACGTTCAGTATGGGGCCCGTAGAACACCTAAGTCTCAGTCACTGTATGGAGCCAGTGACGGAGATAGTGACTTTGACAGGATTTTGAAGGATGAACGGGGTAGGCGGGCTGTAGTGCACCCCCGGTCGCATCGAGACTGAACAGCCTAATCAACCTGCTGGTTTCCAGTCGGCCCTTACGAACCAAGGCCGCGGGGCGGGCCGTGACGAGGTCGGACCCGAAGCTTGTTTATAGTGCCTCCGCCTTGGGGTGCGGTCCTCTGAGCCTACGTGAATGCGTATTTTTGCATTACGACCGCTGTAATGTTAATTTCACATCTCGTGCTACCGGCGACGGCAGCGGACGAAACGATTGGGCGGGCTTGGGCTCATTCGGATACCTGCCCGCCCAGCTGAGATGGTAAGTCTGGCTCCCGACTTGGAACCCTTCAGAAGTTGGATGACGTAGGTGCGGGTGCCATGAGGGATTATTTGGTTGTGGCCCGGAACTAATTGGCGCCCGCCTTCAAACACGAAGTCCTCGGGACTCAATCCTTAGCCAAATGGAGGAAGGCTCCATCCGGGCGGCCGGTTGACACGTCCGTTATCAGCTGCGACCAGGCGTTTCTCGACTCTGTCATATTGCAACCGAAGGATACGAAAGGTCGGGGCGACTGATTGTGGTGTTGGATTCGCGGGGAACACGGAGCTAATAGGAACATCGCCGGCGCAGATGTTGGTATTTCTTATGGCGCCCACGCCCTAAGATTACGGCCATGGGTCTTATCACAAAGCTGCTGCCATTTCGGAACACTCCTGGTCTTCGTCGTATAGTCCGCGAGGTCTTCTACCTTTACGGCTGTGACATTCCGCCTCAGGTCAAGTTCGGCAAGAATGTCGAGATAGTTCATCGCGGCATAGGCCTCGTGATCTACCCGAAAGTGTCCATTGGAGACAACGTGACGATATACCACGGGGTAACAATTGGACGTGCTATCCGTTCGGGGGAGATCGGGGAGACAGTGATTGGTGACGGTGCCATATTGTCCACGGGGGCTGTGATCATGATCGGGCCTGAGGGGCGGAAGATCGGTGCAGGCGCGATTATCGGCGCAAATGCCGTTGTCACTAAGGACGTTCCTGCGGGCGAGGTCTGGGGTGGTGTTCCGGCCCGGCAGCTCGAGAATCATCGCCCCATTTCCGCTGTCTAGTTTGGACCACGAACGCCTCAGTAGCTAGTTCCCGTAGCAGTCGGACTTGCAGAGAGGCGATGTCGTGCATGGAATTTGCATGCCGTCTGTTCACTGGGCCGAGCCCCCGCCTGTCGGTTTCTTGGAGATCCCCGTGGGTACAATCGAGGCCAGAGGGAATCCAATTGCTCGCCGGAGGTATGCAGAATCAATGTTGAAATGGCTCGAAGTCGGTACGGACAACTACTTACTGGTTACAGAGGGGTCTTTGCTTAATACGGGCCTGATCGTCGGGTCTGAACGTGCCATGGTCATTGACACCGGGTGCGGTCCACGCCAAGGGCGTCTGATCCTGAATGCGGTCCGGGAAAAGACGACACTGCCCCTCGTCGTCGTCAATTCCCACGCCCACTACGACCACTTCTTCGGCAACGCTGTGTTTGCCGAAGCTGGCGCAACTGAGTTCTGGGCGCACCAGAACTGCGCCCATGAGATCGACCAGCGGGGGGACCTGCAACGCCGGCACGTTGCAACGCTGGAGCCGGAGATGTCCGCCGGGGAGGGTAAGAACGTTGAACTCGTGGCACCCAACGCCATCGTCAAAGACCAACCGGTCCTGGTGGATCTTGGCGGCTTGACTGTAACCCTGTTCTACCTTGGCCGCGGTCACACGGATGGCGACCTCTTGGTGGGCACCCCAACCACTCTGTACGTTGGCGACTTGGTGGAGAAGGGTGCTCACCCGTCGTTCGAAGACTCCTACCCGGAGGAGTGGGCCGATGTGCTGCGGCACATCTCGGCACTCAGGCACCGGTACGAGTACTTGATACCAGGTCATGGGACGCCGTGTAGCGACCAGTTTGTCCAGACAATGGCCAACACCATGACTACTGCTGTCCGGCAGGCGCGCCAGTCCATTCGTGACACCCCTAACGACGCCACAAAAGCCATTCCTGTCCTGCCTTACGGGCCGGAGCAGTCCCGCTGGTTCATCAGACGATTGCAGGAGAACTGGCGCAGTAGCCAGAATGCGCCGTAACAAAAGGTCCGCTTTGACGGAGCGTGAGGCTACTTCTAGACCTTCTGAGCATGCGCAAGCATGCGGGAACCTGCGACGTTTAGTGCGGGCGGCAGGACGCCCGCAAACGGAGGCTACGGGTTCTGCCTTATGTGGAACTGGCCGTGCTCGCCGCAGCTACCCGCTGTCGTAGTTCTGATGGCTATCGACCGCTGAAGCGACATTCCGGGTCGTTGTTCTCCAGCGCGAACGGACATGCTGAGCAAACCAGAGCTTGGTTCCCGCACCCGGTCAACGCCCACTGGCCAAACTTCGGTGTTCAAGCTCATTGACGTGACTTGTCAATCGTTCTGTCACATGCTTAGGTCATAAGCAGTAAGGATGCTTATGACCAATGGAGATTGATGTGGCCTTAACTGACTACGCCCTTGCGCTGAGTGTGCTGCTGGGCACTCTACTGATTCCCTTTGCCGTTCTGTACCAGATGCTGCGGCTTAAGCGTCGCGCAGTCCGCATCCCCGTCCGGGTCACACCCGTATTAGCGCCCGAGGGTAAGCAACGCTGACCATGCCGTATGTGGATATCAACCCCCACAAAGCCCGACCTAAGTGGGTGGGCTATGCCATCCTTGCCGTTCTCCTAGTGATCACTGCAGCCGTGGTCTCAGCCGCGCTCATTCACCACTGACCAGCGGATACTGGGCAGGACCTCCTGCCAGACCCCCTAGACTTACTGATTGAACCAGTGCCGCAGAACCGTTTGCCGAAACGTCGGGGGGACAGACATGCCAGATCCGGCTGATCAAACTGCAGGCGCCCCAGCAGAAGATGCAGGGCAGCCACAGCTGCGCCGACGCCGCGACCTTCGTCGTGCCGGCGGCTCAGTTCAGGATGCCTGGACAGGAACCATGCCAACCGTAACGCCCCCTTCCAACCCGAACGACGCCGGGAAGCCGGTCATGCGCCGCAGCTCCTGGGCGGAGGCAGCCGCGGCAGCCGACGCCACCAAGCCGTCACGCGCACCTTCGGCTTCGCCTGCTGGGCCAGTGTCTCCTGCCTCTTCTGTGACTCCTGCTCCCGGGCGGCCTGCTGCTGCGCCGAATGCCTCAGTGCCTCCTGCTGGTTCCGGCATTGGTGACCTGGATTCTTATGCTGCCGTGCCGCCGTCGAACGCTCCTGCCGAAGTGCCCTCCTTCCGCCGGAGCCGGCCCACCGTGGCCGACACGATTGCAGAGGCACCCATGCCGGACTTCATCAGCTCGCCCGGTCTTTTCGTCAAGGAACAGAAGCCTCGGCCCGTCGGCGGCTTCCGCGGTGCGTTGTACAACCTGACCGGCGGCGCGTGGAATCTTGGGCCGGGACCCAGGCAGCGCAAGGAGGAAGAACTGGGGCGCCGCATATCCCGACAGCTCCAGGGCAGTTACAACACCGCGATCCTGAGCCTCAAGGGCGGCATCGGCAAGACCTCCACCACCGTGGGTGTGGGACTCACCCTGGCTGAATACCGCGGCGATGCGCCCTGTGCCATCGACGCCAACCCTGACTCAGGCGACTTGGTGGAACGCGCGCTGGGAGAGGGGATTTACCAGCAGTCTTCGCCACGAACCATAACGGATCTGTTGGAGAACATCGACTCCATTGACTCGCTGACCTCGCTTGCCCGGTTTATGCACCACGCCGGAAGGTTGCACCTGATTGCGGGGGAGCAGGACCCGGAGGTCTCGGACTCGCTGACGGCGGAGGAGTACCGCCGGATCCGCAGGCTCATCTCAAGCTACTACTCGGTGGTGTTAACCGACTGCGGCACTGGAGTAACGCATAACGCCATGAGTGGGATCTTGCAGTCCGCCGACAACCTCGTCATCGCTGCCGGCTACGCAGTGTCGGGCGCTAAGCGCGCCCGCAGCACCCTGCACTGGCTGGCCAGCCACGGGTATGAGGACCTGGCCCGCAACGCGATCGTGGTCATTACGGATAAGGACGAGGTGTCCTCCCGCGTGGACAAGACCGCCATCGAGGAGCATTTGGCCGGTATCTGCCGAGAGCTTATTGCGGTGCCGCACGACCGCGGCGTTGCCGACGGCGACCTGGTAACACTGGATGTGCTCAAGCCCGAGACACGGCGGGCTTACAAGGAGATCGCTGCTGCCATAGTGGATGGGTACCGATAGCAAGAACTCGGCTTCGCATCGGGTCGAGTTGCCTCCTGAGGTTACCGACGTCAGGCCCTTCGTGCTGATGGCAGGTAGCGGTCTAGATAAAGACAGGTACTTCATACGGGTAACGGCGCCCAATCTTGCCAATAGCCTGCATGCATGTTGCGGACCGTGATTCGAATGATAGGGCTGGGGCCTAAGTGCCGGTTTTGCGGAGTGGCGCTCCGGCGTACCCCTCCTCCCGTGTTTTGTTCTCGGGCCTGTCTAGAGAGTTGGCAGTATCGGCGCGAGCACTTTCCCCAGGGGCTCAAGGTTCCCGGCTACCGTGACTTTTTACGGCTCGCCGGAAGAAGCTCTTCGGACTAGCATCCTGATCGGGATGTATGCGCACTGTCAACAACACAAGCATAATTTCGTACCCTAGCGCCGGTTTCCGCCAGTGGCACTAACCGGGTCAGTATGCGAATCGTGGCACCACAAACATCTTGTCCTGCGGACTCGTACCTCATCAATTAGCGCCTCGCGCACCGGGTGCGTGCGGCAGCCGCGCCTACGGCTACCCGGTGCAGCCCTTCCTTAGAGTCGTTTCACGACAGGAGGGGTGGATAGAGCAGAGCAGGAAACAGTATGTTCCGAACGAGTTGCGGTCACGGCTGGTGGGCCTGCGGATGTATTCAGTCGAGTTCGTGCTCAACGACTACGTCCAGCTGCGGTTCGACAGTGACTCCGTGCCCGGCCCTGTGGCCTTGAACTGCTACGTGTGGCCCATCCTTCACCAGGATGGCCGTTCGTGGCGTGAACCGGAGCCTGGCTACGCCGATGCCCTCCGCCGGCTGAGCCCCGGCGCTGTCACCGCCACCAGCGAATCCACGGGTAATGGATCCGCATCAACACAGGTGCCCTGGTTATCCACCCCGCCAAAGAAGAGATCTTCGTCGAGATCGCCGAACTCAGTGGGTTCCCGGACGGACGCTGGAGGACCTAGCGCCCGGGCGAGGACAGCTTCGAAGACCTGGTCTGAAGGTGAACCAACGCGGAAAGGCGCTGGCCGCCGTCGTACTTCCTAGTTTTGCCAAACAGAAGATGCCCGCCCCTGAACGGGGCGGGCATCTTCTTTATAACGGGCGGCAGTGGCAGATGACTTACACGAGCACACTCTCAGCCGGCGCCGCCTGTGCCTGCCGAGCAAAGATGCTGCTGTCCAGGTCGGCAACGGATGACTTGCCCACGAACCCCATGGCCCCCTTGAGCTCGTCCTGGAGGATTCCGAACACCCGGTTCACCGCCGGCTCCCCGCCAGTGGCAAGGGCGTAGGCGAATGGGCGCCCGGCCAGTGCTGCCTTGGCTCCCAGCGCCACTGCCTTGACGATGTCGTGCCCGCGCCGGATGCCGCCGTCGAGGTAGATCTCCGCCCGGCCGCCCACCGCGTCCACGATGGACGGCAGCACGTCGATGGTGGCGGGCTGGGAGTCGAACTGCCGGCCGCCGTGGTTGGAGACGAAGATGCCGTCCGCGCCCTCGTCCACGGCCCGGGCCGCGTCCTCGGCGTCCATGATGCCCTTGATCACCAGGTTGCCCTTCCACTCGGAGCGGAGCCTGGCGAAGTCCTCCCAGGTGGCGCCCGGGTTCTTGTTGGTCGCCATCCAGTTGTTCATCTCGTCCATGCGCAGCGGGCGGCCGTTGATCTGGTAGTTCCCGTAGGTCATCTTCCGGCCGGTGAGCCAGCGCCACAGCCAGGCCGGGCGGGTGGCGGCATTGAAGTAGTCCGCCACCGGCGGGCGCGGCGGCATGGACAGTCCGTGGTGCAGGTCCCGTTCCCGCTTGCTCGATGAACCCACGTCACCTGCCACCACCAGGGTCTCCACCCCCACGGCCCGGGCCCGGTTCACGTAGCTGGCAGTCTCCAGCGGGTCCTTCCAGAACGCGATCTGCGCCCACAGGTTGTTGGGCGCCACCTTGGCCACCTCCTCCAGCGAGCAGCCGGCCCACGCGCTGTGGATGAAGATGGACCCGGCCCGTACCGCGGCCCTGGCAACGGCAGGATCCGAACCCGGGTGGAAGATGGTGAGCATGCCCATCGGCGCCACCATCAGCGGCATCGCCAGGTCATGGCCCAGAACCGTGGCGGACGTGTCCAGGCCCCGGAGGTCCACCATTGACCGCTGGCGGAGCATCAGGGCATCGAACCGGTCCTCGTTGGCGCGCATGGTGGTCTCGTCCAGCGCGCCGCCCTCCAGGTAGTCCGAAATCATCCTGGGAAGCTGTTTCCGGGACGCTTTGCGGTAGTCATCGATGCTGACAATCCATTTGTTTCTCAAGGGTCCTGCTCCAATGCTTTGGGCTAGATGACTTTCGCCAGGAATTGTTTGGTGCGTTCATGCCGGGGTTCGCGCAGGACCGTCCGGGGGTCGCCCTGCTCCACGATGCCGCCGCCGTCCATGAAGATGAGGTGGTCGCCCACTTCGCGGGCGAAGCCGATCTCATGGGTGACCACGATCATGGTCATGCCGCCGTCCGCGAGTTTGCGCATCACGTCCAGGACCTCGCCCACCAGCTCCGGGTCCAGGGCCGACGTGGGCTCGTCGAACAGCATCAGCCGCGGCTCCATGGCCAGTGCCCTGGCGATGGCCACGCGCTGCTGCTGTCCACCGGACAGGGACGCCGGGTATGCGTGGACCTTTTCGGACAGGCCCACCCGCTCCAGGAGGACCCGGGCCCGGTCCTGGACGGCCTTCCGGTTCTCCTTCTTCACCCGGACCGGCGCCTCGCAGATGTTCTCCAGCACCGTCATGTGGGGAAAGAGGTTGAAGCTCTGGAAGACCATGCCGATGTTCTCGCGCATCCTCGCCGCCTCGGCGTTGTTCTGCGCGTGCAGCCGGCCTTTCCTGACCTTCACGCCAACCGGCTGTCCCTCCACGAGGATGTACCCGCCGTCGAGCGTTTCCAGCTGGTTGATGCAGCGCAGGAACGTCGACTTGCCGGAACCTGACGGCCCGATGATGCAGGTGACGCTGCCCTTGGGGACGGTGAGGTCGATGCCTTTTAGGACTTCCAGGTCGCCGAAGCTCTTGGTGACGCCCTGGGCCTCGATCATCACTGTGCTCATGGCTGGACCTCCTTTGGGGTGATGCCGGGGCTTACCGGTTTGGCTTTGCGGCGCCGGATGCCGCGGCCCGGCGTGATGCCGCCGCGGTTGAAATGCCGCTCAATGAAGTACTGCCCCAGGCTTAGGATGCTGGTCACCAGCAGGTACCACATGCTCGCGGCAATGAGCAGCGGGATGGTCTTGAAGTTGGCGCTGTACACCAGCTGCGCGGAGTACAGCAGTTCGGGGAAGGCCAGGACGCTCACCAGGGAGGTGGTCTTCAGCATGGAAATGGTCTGGTTGCCGGTGGGCGGGATGATGATCTTCATCGCCTGGGGCAGCACAACCCGGGACAGGATGGCGAACCGCCGCATGCCCAGGGCCGTGGCCGCCTCCGTCTGCCCGCGGTTCACGCTCAGGAGCCCTGCCCTGACGATTTCCGACATGTAGGCGCCTTCATTCAGGCCCAGGCCCAGGATGGCCGCCATGAACGGGGTGATCAGCACGTTGGCGTCCACCGAGAAGAACTCCGGCCCGAACGGAATGCCCACCGCGATGCGCGGGTAGATGGCGGCGATGAAGCCCCAGAAAAGCAGCTGGACAAAGACCGGCACCCCGCGGAACAGCCACACCAAGAACGCGGCGGTCCCGGCCACAATGGCGTTGGGCGCCAGCCGGGCAAGCGCCAGCAGGACGCCGACGACGATTCCCACGGCCATGGAGATGGCCGTCAGTCCCAGCGTGCGCAGGAGCCCGGTGAACAGCCGCTCCGAGGTGAACCAGCCGAAGACGATGTTCCACTCGAAGCGCGGGTTGGTGACCAGGGAGTAGCCCACCAGGAAGATCGCAACCAGGACGATCGCCGCCGTGAGCCACAACCCTCCGTGGCGCTGGTGCGGACGTCCCATCAGGAGCTGCCGGTCCAGGCCGTCGCCGGCCGGTGCCTTGGCGTCGGGTTCCGTGGCTGTGTTGGCCATGGGGCTACTGCGCTTTGTTGAAGGCGAAGTCAGAGATTGCACCGCTGCCTACACCCCACTTGTCCAGGATCTCCTTGTACTTGCCGCTCTTGGCCAGCGACTCCATGCCCAGCTCGATGGCCTTTTCCATGCCAGCGCCCTTCTTGAAGCCGATGCTGACGGGGGAGACGTCCTTCTCGCCGAGCAGTTCAATCTGGCCGCCCTGCTTGATGGCGTAGCCAAGGGTGGGTCCGTCGATGTAGACGGCGTCAATGCGGCCTGCGGTCAGGGCCAGGTTGGGGGCCTGCATGTCCGGGTAGGTCATCGCTTCAATGGCCGGGTTGCCGGCGTCTGTGCAGGCCTTGGACAGGGCGGGCAGCCGCTTGAGGTCCTGGAAGGAACCCTTCAGCACGCCCACGCGCTTGCCGCAAAGGGTATCGATCGTGAGCTTCTGCGGGTTGCCCGGGGCCACGCCGATGCCGCTGCCGGACTGGTAGTAGTCCACGAAGTCGAGGACCTTCATGCGCTCGGTGGAGGGGGACATCTGGGAGATGGCCATGTCGAACTTCCCGGCGGAAATGCCGGGGATGATGCCGTCAAACGGTCCGCTCTTGACCTCCGTCTTCAGGCCCAGCGTCTGGCCCAGGGCCATGGCGATCTCGGGGTCAATGCCCTGGATGGTGGTGCCGTCCGCGGCCATGAAGTGCAGGGGAGGGGAGCTCTGGCTCATGGTGACGGTCAGGGTTCCCTTGTCCTTTGCGTCCTTGGGGAGCGCTGCCGCGGCGGCTTCGTCGACTTTGACGGCCTCTGCGGAGCTGGAGGGTTTGGGGGCATCGGACTGGGCGGAAGAGGACATCCCGGGGTTGGAGCACCCGGAGAGAAGGAGGCTCGCCATGGATACTGCGGCCGCGGTCACCAACATCGATCGAAACTGAATCATCTATACGCCTTCGGAGTTGGGGGAGGAGGGGCTGGGGGCCTTGGCCCTCCAACCCCTGAAGGGCAACAGCTGCTGTGGTACAGATCACTTCGCTGTCCGGTATCATGTACCGTACATCATGCACGATTTTCCGCCAACACCTTTTTCGCGGTCATTGTTTTGTGACGGAGGCGCCTCTGGTGCTGCCTTCGTTGACCGATACTTCGCATAGGATTCCGAAATGAACGCCGCTTCGCCTGAAGAAGAAGTACTCATCCCCGGCCGGCCCATGCTGGTTGACCAGGTGTTCGAGGCCATCCTGTCCCTGTTGCTGGATGACAAGATCTCCACGGGCTCGCCGCTGAGCATCGACGGGCTGGCCAAGCGCTTCAAGGTGTCCTCCACGCCGGTCCGGGAAGCCCTGGCGCGTCTGGAAACCACCGGCATGGTCCGGCGCGAAGCCCTGCGTGGTTACAAGGTGGCCCCCGAACCGACAGCCAGCGACGTCGCGGCGCTCCTGACATCCCGGCAGATCCTGGAGCCTGCGTGCACCAGCATTGCCTGCACCAACTCCACCGAGGAGCTGGTGGCGGACCTGGAAAAGTTCCACCGCGACCTTGAGGCGTCCCGCCACGGGGGCGACACCTTCGCGGGCTACCGGGCCTACTGGCAGGCGGACGAAAACTTCCACCGGCGCATCGTGGAGGCCACCGACAACGAATTCCTGCTCCGCGCCTACGGCTCCATCGAGGGGCACATCCAGCGGTTCCGGCTCATGGTGCACAACGACATGAGCGGCGACCACACGGTGCAGGAGCACCAGGCCATCATCGATGCCTTCAAGGCCGGGGATCCTGCGGCGGCGACGGCAGCGATGAACAGCCACATCGAGGGGATCAGGAGCCGCTCGCTCAGCCTGCAGAAGTTCGGGCAGCAGGGCTGAGAAGGTAGGTCAAGGCCCGGGCACCTGAAGCCGGTCCATGCACTCTGACCTGCATGAACACCGACAGCGCCGCCCTGCTGGCAGGTATCCGGCCTGGAAAATTCAAGTATCGGTTACTGGTCAAATTTGGCGGGCAGGCGCCTAGCCTTCATCCATGCTGAAGACCGTGTTTAGGATTTTTCGACCTGAGCCAAAATGCAGGTTTTGCGGCCAGGTGCTTCCGCACACTCCCTCTGCGGAATTTTGCTCCCGTGACTGTTACGACAGGTACCACTACCTCAACGGCGCTTCCGGCTCCGGGCAATAGCCACGCTTCGTGGCGAAGGGCCGGTCTTGGGCGCTGCCGGACGGAAAGCTGGTGCCGGCTGGGATTATGCTCGAACCATGGCGATGCAAGATTCCCCGGCCAAGACCATCAAGGTCCGCGACAAAGGACCGTGGCGGCGGCGGATGTGGATGTGGATTGTTGCTGCCGGGCTGGACGTGTACATCCTGGGTTTCGTCATCGGACTGCAGCCATCGGGTCCCCTCTGCGGCAGCCCGCTGCTGCGCGAGAGCCATGCGGCTGAACTGATAGGCCTGCAAAAGGCCGGCATCGGCGCGGCCGCTGTTTGCTACAAAAACATCGACGCGGACTCCGTCCCCGTCTGGACCCTCATGGCCGTCGGAGTCTTTCTCGTCATGGCAGGAGTTGCCGTCCGGATCGTCAGCATCCGGCGTTCCGCCAGTTTGGACTGAGCCGAACGGGCAGACGCGGCAGCGCCTATGCGGGGTGTGCGCTGCGCGAAACGCGGGCGTAAAAAAATCGTCAAGGTTTCCGGCCTGAGGCCCCAATCCCGGTTGGGCCGTCCCGCCCCGGGGGTACCTTGGATGCAGTGCCGCCGCCTCATCATCCCCCAAATTTGAGGCGGCGGCACCTTTTTGTGCCGCGGAGCGTGCCGGCACCGCATCCGTGCCAGACGGGTACGCGCGCAATACCCCACTGCAAGCAAGTACTTGCCGTAACAATTTCCACTTTTTGCCTCACCCTGACTTCAGCCCGATAACAGGTGGCGGTCCACGGGGGTGGCTACTTACATGCTGGACAAAGTCTCGCGGCAGGGCTCCTCCGAATAGGGTCGCGGGTCCGTAAACCCCGGAATTCCGGGCCGAACATTATCTCGGCCTTCCACATTGCGCCCTCACGATTGTGAGCGTTCGCCCAAGTGCCGTCCGCGCTGCGGGACGGTAACAGGATCGGTGCGGGTAGTTGGGGGTGAACCAAGAGTCCATTGTCCAAAAAAACAGGTACACGGGTCGGTTGTCGCCACCACCTTCGCCCTGAACCCTAGGGGTCACTGCTTCTTTCGTTTGGCTGGGGCCGAAAACCGGAGTGGTGAATTGGTGCCCGCTGAGGTGGGACATGGACATCAAGGAACTTGACTTTGAGTAATCCGATTAAGACGCCGTGGCTCCGAAAAGTTTCGGCTGCCCTACCCGCCGCCCGCGCCTATCGTCCGCAGGTCCTAATTGAGAGCCCCGTTACAGGTGCCTGGCACCGCATCATCCCTACCCTCCTTCCGACGCCGCAACCCGTTGTGAACGCGCCCGTAGGATTGCGCCCAATAGCCAGCCGCCCCTGCACTCCGGAGGGCAAGGTTCTCGTGGTAGACGCCCTCCAGCTTCGGCGGCTTGCCAAGTTCGCCGCAGTGGGAGTCAGCGGGCTCGCAGTCAACCTGTTGGCATTGGTCATACTGCTGGCTGTCCCGTTTGACAGCCTGGCGGTCGGTGGGGAAGTGATCAGCGCGGTCATTTCCACCCAAGTGGCAATCGCATGGAACTTCCTCCTGACCGAACGCTGGGTATTCAGGCGGGGCAAGCAAGGACGGGCACTTCGGCTTCTGCCGTTCTGGGCGCTTAGCTGCGCTGCGTTGCTTGCCCAGCTTCCCATCGCTGGCGTCCTGCAGGCGTCCGTCGGGAATTCTTACGTGATCGCCACGGCAGCGGCCATCGGCATCCTCATGGTGGGAAGGTTCCTCGTCTGCGACCACTGGTTGTACCGCCGTCGGGCCACCCACCGGTGTGCAGCAACGGCCCCAGATGCTTCCTGAACACCGTGCGGATGCCTAAAGCCCCACCCGGCCGGTCACCGCAGCGCCGGAGGCCGGTCCGGGTTCCACTTCTAAGCATTGTGCTCGGAGCGCTCCTCGTTCCCGTCTTGGTCGCCGGACACACGGCGAACCCCACGCCGCCATCCGTGCCAGGGCCATCGCTACCGGAGGTAAACGCGTCAATCGCGCTGGCTGAGGGTTACCTCGACGGGTTATATAAACGGCTCCCGGATGACCAAGCGGTCCAAAGCGAGACCTACGGCTTACCCCTGCGTGTCTACTTCCCCGCGCAGGACCAATGGGTCCTGCTGGGAGAAGGCCGTGCCGGCGACTGCCTGCCGCAATGCTCTGGCGCTACATCCATCAAACCAGGTATCAGCAGCGAAACCACCGAAAGCTATACCGTCGGATTCACCGCCCCGTCACAACAGGAGACCTTCCGTGTCACTGTGGCGGTGGATTGGGCTGCGGCCCCGCAGCAGTTCAGCGTCACGCTGGAGGACCCGCAACTTGCGGGTTCCGGCGCCACCGCACAGCTGTGGCTCGGGAACGAACTCCTGGCCACTTACGACTCCGGAGGCAGTACGGCCCCGGTACATCGCACCTTCCCGACCACGGACCGCACCCTGCTCAGCAGCTTCCGCTACACCGTCCGCCACGCAACGCAGGAGGCTTATCTCTACGCTTCCCAACGAGGCGATGCCGTGCGTGCACGCCAGTTGGCTGGCTTCCTGCGGTCCAATGGTTTTCAACCGGGCCTCGATATTCGCGCCACGGTATTCGGCGCCGGTAAGGACCTCCCGGATGGGCTTCCCTTCGTAGCGTCCGGCGACGAGGACGTCTACGCCGACTGCGACCATGCGCTCCCAGAGAGACCCGGCTCCTACCCGTACAGCAGCAAGGTCTGTTTGATGGGGGTGGCGGCGTTCCTGTTGGCGGGACGGGGAGATGCGTTCCTGCAGTCCACCCAGGCACTCCAAACCCTGTCCAAATACGACGATCCGAACCATTCCTACCCCTTCCTGGTTTCGCTTGGCATGAACGGGGCCACCCCCGACGGGACAGCAACCCACCTTGAACAGCTATGGGACACCACCGGTTATGGCATCCCGTCCTGCACCCCCCTTGCGTGCGAAACCAGCCGCGTCTCCGGCCTACGGACGTTCCTCTTCGGGACTCTCGAAGCCAATCTCGGCTACCGGCATGGCCAGACGGCAAGGCAACGTTACGCAGACGCGGTCGCAGCAGGGGCAATTGCAGCCCAGGTCGGGGCCTCCGGCACGATAAGGACGGACGACGGCAAAACCTTGGTGCGTCCCGTACAAGCCGGCGCATTTCCGATCTTTTGGGACAGCAACCATCGGTTCGTCCCGACGACCGGGCTCACCCAAGTGGCCACCGACATGTTGTCAATGCCGCCAGAGTATGCAGGGGTGGCAGCGTCGAACTCCGAAACTACCCTCGACGGGTACGCGTTCCTGGTCAACTACCGCTGTGTGCGCTTCGCAGTCGGCTGCGTCGCACAACAATGACTTCGCTGCACTGGAAACACGCGCGCCCGCTTCCCTGAGTGCCGTTCCCAGCCGGTGCATGAATAATACGGAGTGCTGGCAACAGCGGAAGTGCAGCGGCAGGCACCTGCCTGCCGCGACGACGGGCGAAGGAAGCGGACATGACCAGGTCACACCGGAGCGAACGGCATGAACCCGAATCGAGCGTGGAGCTGAACCCCCTGTTCAGCCGGCCGGGGGAGTCCACCATCTTCCCGCGTTTCACCATCCCGGACGGCGAATCCCTGCCCGGCACCGCCTACCAGGTGGTCCACGACGAAGTGATGCTGGACGGCAACGCCCGCCTGAACCTGGCCACGTTCGTGGGGACCTGGATGGAGCGCGAAGCCTCCCAGCTGTACGCCGAAACGTTCGACAAGAACATGATCGACAAGGACGAGTACCCGCAGACGGCGCTGATCGAAACCCGGTGCTGGCGCATCCTCGCGGACCTGTGGAACGCCCCGGACCCGGCCGCCGCCGTCGGCACCTCCACCGTGGGTTCCTCCGAGGCGTGCATGCTCGGCGGGCTGGCGCTCAAGCGCCGGTGGCAACGCCGCCGTCGTGCCGCCAAGAAGCCCACCGACTCACCCAACATCGTCCTCAGCTCGGCCGTGCAGGTGTGCTGGGAAAAGTTCTGCAACTACTTCGAAGTGGAAGCCCGCTACGTGCCCGTGTCCGCCGAGCACCCCGCCCTGGACGGACACGGCCTGGAACGCTACGTGGATGAGAACACCATCGGCGTGGTGGCCATCATGGGCGTCACCTACACCGGCGCCTACGAAGCCGTGGAGCAGATCGCCGCCGCGCTGGACGCCATCCAGGCGGACACCGGGCTGGACATCCCCATCCACGTGGACGGCGCGTCCGGGGCCATGGTTGCCCCGTTCCTGCAGCCCGAGCTCGTGTGGGACTTCCGACTCCCCAGGGTGGCCTCCATCAACACCTCCGGGCACAAGTACGGGCTGGTGTACCCCGGCCTGGGCTGGATCGTGTGGCGGGACGCTGACGCCCTGCCCGAGGACCTGGTGTTCCACGTCAGCTACCTGGGCGGGGACATGCCCACCTTCGCCCTGAACTTCTCCCGGCCCGGCGCCCAGGTGCTGCTGCAGTACTACCTGTTCCTCCGGCTGGGCTTCGCCGGCTACCGGTCCGTGCAGGCAAGCTGCCGCGACGTGGCCCTCTACCTCTCCCACGAGATCGGCGCCATGGACGCCTTCACCCTCTGGAGCGACGGGTCCGACATCCCCGTCTTCGCCTGGCAGCTCACCGACGGCCACACCAGGAACTGGAACCTGCACCACCTCTCCGAGCGCCTCCGCATGAACGGCTGGCTGGTCCCGGCCTACCCGCTGCCGGACGGCCTCAGTGACATCACCGTGCAGCGGATCGTGGTCCGGAACGGGTTCACCCGCGACCTCGCCGCCAGCTTCCTGGCCGACCTCCAAAAGGAAGTGGCGTACCTGGATGCCCTGGCCGGGCCCATGCCGGAAGAGCAGCAGAAGGAAGCCTTCCACCACTAAGCGTCCTGCACCCGGAAACTTGAGTACCCCCTACTCGTGCGCCCTCCTACGCCCAGCGCGTAGCGTCGAACTTGGTTCGGAAACGTACTTGCAAGGGGGAGCATGTGTATGGAAGGGAAACCTTAGGCGCAAGGGGCGCTGCGGGAGCCGTGAACCAGGAGGAAAGCCCTAACCTGCCCGTGCTGGATGACTCCGTCCTGGCACTGTTGCGGGCCGAAACGGATTATGACGACGGCATCTGGAAGGTATTCGTCCGGGACTTCATCGATCAGATGCCGCCTAGAATCGAGAAGATCCGCAGCACCCTGACCAGCGGTGACGGCAGGGGCGCGATGGCAGCCGTTTTGAGTCTCCGGACGTCGGCGCAGATGGTGGGGGCCATGCAGCTGGCCGGGATTGCGCTTGACCTTGAGGAGGACCTCCGCCGCGCGGCCAGCGGATCCGATCCAGCCGGCGCGTTGCCGGGGCTCGCTGCGAAGTACCTTCGCAGGATTACCTACGCCGGCCAGCGGACCACGGACCAGCTGGAGTTGTTCATCGGATAGAAATTGGCAGTCACATGTTTCCATCTTGAGGAAACGTTGAGCTTGCATTCCTAATCTGTGGCCATGGGTAAATATGGGGGAAGTTACGATGCGCGCTACTCACGCAGGGAGCTGCGCCGCCGCCGGCTGAGGGCGACGTCCTACGTCGGCCTGGCGTTCCTGGCTGTGGGAACTGTTGCCGTAGTGCTGGCGGCCCTGGGGCGCTGAAGGAGCGGCAATGTGCCGGTTGTTCGGGCTGCACGCCGGGTCCCGGCCCGTCCGCGCCACCTTCTGGCTCCTGGATGCCCCGGACAGCCTGGCTGAGCAGAGCAGGCGGGAGCCCGACGGCGCGGGGATCGGCACGTTTGCGGCCGACGGCGGCGCGCGGGTCAGCAAACGGCCGCTCGCCGCATGGGAGGACCACGCCTTCGCCCGGGAGGCCCGGCAGCTGGTGAGCACCACCTTCCTGGCCCACGTCCGGTATGCCAGCACCGGCGCCCACACCCTGGTGAATACGCACCCGTTCGAGCAGGAGGGGCGGCTGTTCGCGCACAACGGGGCGTTCCACGGGCTGGACCGGCTCGACGCGCGGCTTGCCGGTTTTGGGGTGTCCGGGTTGGTGCAGGGGCAAACCGACAGCGAACGGCTCTTCGCCCTCATCACCGCGGAGAGCCGCCGGGCCGGCGGGGACGTGGCCGAAGGGATAGTGCGCGCGGTGGAATGGGTGGCCGCGGAGCTTCCGGTCCTGGCGCTGAACCTGATCGTGACCACCGCGAGCGATCTCTGGGCACTCCGCTACCCGGCCACCCACCCGCTGTTCATGCTGGAACGGGACCCTTCAGTAGAGCCGGCTCCGGTGGCGCCGCTGGATGCGCGGAGCCACCGGATCCACACCCGAAGCACCGAACTCTCCGGTGCCCGGTCCGTCCTCTTCGCCACCGAACCCATGAACCACAACCCCGGCTGGCGCCCCCTGGCGGCGGGGGAGCTGGTGCACGTTGCCCCGGACCTGGCGGTTAGCTGCCCCCTCCCGTTCCCGGACCAACCTGCCCACCCGCTCACGCTCGCCGACCTGGATCCGTCCGCCGCGGCGTCGCAAACGTCCTGACGGCTGGCTCCGAAAAGCCCTTGGACACGGTATCCAGCCCCTACTTTCCCGGTTCTTTGCCTTGCCTGCGTTCCACCAGCCCTGCCGCACCGAAGGCCCCCGCCAGGACCAACAGGCTGCCCAGCCACCCCGCTGCCAGGAACATCTGGGTCATGCGGTCGCTGGCCTCGAAGGGTGCCAGCGACTGGCCGGCCACCACAACGTTCCCTGCCGCCTGTTTCGCCACGATCGCCATCCGCAAACCAGGCTCAGGCTGCCACGTCACCGTGTCGCTGCCCGCCGCCCGCGCCGTGTCGAGCACCCCGTCCGGTACCACGGGCATGGCTCCGTGCAGGACCACGGTAGAGAAGAGCGGGCTGTTGGTGTCCCCGTAAACGATCAGGAACACGCCACTGTCAGGGGACAGTTCCAGCCGCGGCCCCGCCACCGTATCAGCCCCCGGCTGTTGAAGCCGCGCCGCGGCGGCGGCAGCCGGCGCCGTGTTGGCCATGTGGCGGCCGATCTGCTGGAGCGCGACGTACACGCTCCCGAACGCAAGCGTGATGATGACGGCCGCCGCCAGGCACCAGATGATCCTTCTCATGGGAACATCATGCGCTCATATCCCTGCCCCGCGGCGGTAGCACAACGAACCCCGCCCACTGCCCACGCCCGCCGGACCTGGCACCGTCCGCGCCGCCGTCGCACGCGTCCCGACGGCTGGCCGGCGCGTTACGTGCTGGGCGTTGCCGCCTTCTTCTGCAGCGCCTCGGCCATCTTCTGCACCTTGGGGCCGTAGCCGCCGTTCAGTGCGGTGTCCTTGATCTTGTTGGCCTGGGCGTCCAGGTCCGCGGGGGCTGCATTCTTGAGCGTGGTCAGGTCAGCCTGGAGGTTCGCGGGGAGCTTGGCGAACAGCTTCGGATGGGCGATGAGCTGGTCGGCCACCTTCTGGAGCCCTGCCCCCGGGTTGCCCGAGCTGAACGCGGTCCGCAGCTCTTGCCGCAGGCCGGCCACGCCGGTGACGGTCTTCTCCAACGCTTCGGCGCGCTTCTGGACCTCGGGACCGTAGCCGCCGGAAAGGGCGGTGGTCTTGATCTTGTAGGCGTCCTTCACCCGGTCCGCCGCCGGGGCGTCCTTGAGCGTGGTGACGTCGGCCTGGAGGGCGGCGGGCAGCTTGGCGAAGAGCTGCGGGTGGTTGACCAGGGCTTCGGCTGCCTTCGCGGCACGGTCCCCAACAGCCTGGGGGCTGTCCGCGTTGATGCCCAGGAACGCCTGCAGGCCGCCGGCGCTTTTCGCCGCTTTGGCCTGGCCGGTGGCGGGGGCGGAGGCGGTCGCTGTTGGGCTGGGGGAGGCGGACGCGGCGCCCACGCCTGCAACGGCCATGGCACCGGCGGCCAGGAGGGCTGCGGCTCCGACGCCGATGCGGGTTTTCATAGACGGGATTGATGGGTTCACCACGGTGTGTCCTTCCAATTTTGCGCGTGCCTCCCCGCTGGACGGCGTGGACCGGCTCGGGATCACTATAGGAGCCGATGCTGGGGAAATGCTGGATGCCGGGGC
Organism: Pseudarthrobacter sp. CC12; assembly: GCF_039907755.1. NCBI lineage: Bacteria > Bacillati > Actinomycetota > Actinomycetes > Micrococcales > Micrococcaceae > Pseudarthrobacter > Pseudarthrobacter sp. CC12. The sequence continues at coordinate 22,041 of NZ_JARDJH010000048.1, forward strand.
GGCCCGGCGCGTGGTCTGCTTGTGGGGTGCCGCGCGATGTCCGGGGAATACACTGCACGGGTTCTGCGAAGGGAATATCCAATGGAAAACACGCGCCAGGGAACGGCCCTGCTGGACAGGACCTTCCGCGTCTCCCTCATCCTCAAGGGCCTGGACGGGGTCCTGGAACTGATCGGCGGCGTCCTCCTGCTGCTGGTCACGCCCGCGCAGATCAACGACCTGGTCCGGTTCCTCACCCAGCACGAACTCGCCCAGGATCCGCGGGACTTCGTGGCCAATGCCTTGGTGCACCTGGCCGCCAACCTTTCGGGGCCGGCGTCGTTGTTTGGCGCCGTCTATCTCCTCCTGCACGGCGTGGTGAAGATCGTCCTGGTGTGGGCGGTCCTGCGGGAGAAGCTGTGGGCCTACCCCTGGATGATCGCCTTCCTGCTGGTGTTCATCGTGTACCAGGTGTACCGGATCTCGGTGGAGTTCACCTGGGGCATGGTGCTCCTGACCGCGTTCGACATCTTCATTGTGTGGATCACCTGGCGTGAGTACCGGATCCGGCGGTCCCAGAACCGGGTGCCCGTAGGCTGACCCGCTACTTGACTGTCAGCGTTCCGTGCATGTTGGAGTGGTATGTGCAGTGGTAGGGGTAGCTTCCCGCCGTGGCGGGGGCGGTGAAGGTGGTGCTGGTCCCGGGTTTGGCCACGACGTTGAAGGAGCCGTCGTCAGCGGTCACGGTGTGGGCTTCGTTGTCCATATTCATGACCGTCACACTCCCGCCGGCGGGGACGCTGTCCGGCCCGGTGTAGGCGAAGGACTTGATATGGATGGTCAGGCTTGGGTTCGCTCCGGTGGACCCGTGTTCCGCCATCGTGGTTCCGCTGGGGGATGCCATGGGCGAGCCCCCCATGCCGGCCGTGGATGCGGGCGTGGAGGCCGGCGTCTCCGGTGCGGCGGCGGGCCCTCCTCCGCTGGTTCCACACGCGCTGGCCCCGAAGATAATGGCGGCGCCGATCAGGGCCAGGGCCGCGCGCTTAGTGAGTATCGACTTCATGATGTTCCCTCTCGGGGATGAGTGGCCGGTTTCGGCCGGGGCCGGGAGCGGCTGCGAATTACGCGGGGTGGCTGGAGACCAGATGCGCGTAGACAACGGTGTTGTCGAGGTACTCCCTCGTGGCCGGGTCGTAGCCCCCGCACGTGATCAGGCGTACCTCGGGGCGGTCTGCGTTCTGGTAAACCTTCACTGTTGGGAACGTTGATTTGTGGTAGATATCAACCCGGTCCACGGTGAAGACCGCGGCGGTGTGGTCCGCGCGGGTAATGGTGATGGTCTGGCCCGCGGTGAGTTCGTGAAGCCGGTAGAACAGTCCAATGTCGCTGGTGGTGCTGTTGACGTGGCCCAGGATCACCGCGGAGCCCATCTGGCCCGGAGTGGGCAAATCCTGGTACCAGCCCGCAGGAGACCCCGGTTCCCCCGAGGGCGTCTGGACTTCCCCGTTCGCTTGCTTTCCCACCGGAGCCACAGCCGCGTCCACTCCGATGGAGGGCACCTCCACACGCACCGGGACGGAGGCGGGCAGCGGGGCATCCGGAGAAGCAGGAGTGGCCGCGGCCGACGGGACTGGCTGTACCGGCGCAGCGGGGGGCGGCCCTGTTGGGGACGCCGGCCCTGAAGCGCCGGTGTCCGCGGGCAGCGCTGCGGCTGGTCGGCTGGACGCTGCTGCGGGTCCCCCCGTGCCTGAGGGTTCGGCGTGGAGGCCGAGGCCGATGGTGGTGATGCCGCCGGCCAGGAGCAGGGCGGCTGCCGCGGACGCGATGACGCGTCCGCGGCGGCTGCTGTTCCGGGGTCCCATCAGGTCCCTGCTTGTTCCCGCTGTCCTCTGGGCCTAGGCGGCCATCTTGCGGCGGAGTGCGTACGCACCGCCGGCTGCGAGGACCAGGCCACCGCCGGCAGCGAGGAGGCCAAGGTCAGGTCCGGCCGGAGCCGGGGTGGTGATGCCGGTGCCGGGGGCTCCGGCGGGCATGGCCTTCAGGGAGCCGCACAATGCCGGGGAGGTGGCGGCCAGGGGCAGGGAGGGCACCAGGTCGCTGGGAGCCTTCTGCGCTGCCTCGGGCAGGGTGGCCGGATCCAGGCCGTGGACCACGACGACGGCGGTTCCGGCCTTGAGCGAATCAGCAGTCTTGGCGTCCAGGGTGAAAGTCCGGTTGTAGGTATAGGAGGCGCCCATGCCTGCGACCTTCAGGTCCGTTCCGGCTGCGGGGCTGGTGTCCCCGCTGGTGGAGAGGGTGGCGCCGATGCCGCCGTAGGCAGGTGCGCCTTCGGTGGTGCTGATGACACCGTCTTTGTTGGTGTCGGCGGACATGTCAGGGCACATCCCCTTGGCACCGATGTGGATGTGCTGCACGTGCGGGTACGGGTTTCCGTTGAACATGGCAGCGAGTCCGGAGACCTTCTCCGTGACGGTTGCCTGGTCACCGTTGACGGTGACCATGACGGTTCCGGAGGCATTGCTGCCGTTGATCGCGGCGAGGTTCGCCTGGTACATGGTGGCGTTGTCGGCGGCAAGGGCCGGGCTGGTGGAGATTGCGAAGGCGCCCAGGGCAAGAACCGGGGCAACCAGGAAAGCGGATTTCTTCATGACATTTCCTCCATTGGAAATGGACGCTCCCCTGATGGGTCCGCCCATGACTGTGACACTGATGATTCGCTGTGCTTCCCGTCACGGATGGGGAGGGTGGGCGCTTATCTGCCCCTACCTGGTTATTCGGACCAGCAGGCCAGTACGGCGGTGGCTATCTGGTACGCGAACGCGTCACGGGAAACGTCGTGGGGGCCCAACGTAGCTGGGAGGGCTGCCGCGTCCACCGTCAGGACAAAATTGTCCTTCGTGAAGACCGCGGAGGTAGGCGTCTGGAACGCGGGGAACCCCAGGTTTGCCAGCCCCTCGATCGGGGCAGCCCCGGCCGCCTGCTGCTGCAGCCCGTCAAAGAAGGTGCGGGCAGCTGCCGGATCGGGCGTTTCCTTGACCGAGAGCAGCAGGTGCCCGAAGGGGAGTGAATAGGTGCAGGTGTAGAGCTTGTCCGCCCAGGAGTCCGTGGTGGGAGGCTCGGATGGAAGGGACAGGGCCTTGACGATATTCGTCCTGGTTTCGTCGCCGCACACCATGGTTGCGGCCGGCGGGGGGCCGTCCGCCGCAGCACCGGCAGTTGCCTGCGGCGAAGCGGACGGACTGGCTGAAGGTCCTTCGGCCGGCGGGTTTCCGGCGCCGGCCGCGGCGCAGCCGGACAAGACCAGGGCCAGGAACGTTGTCAGGGCCGTAATCCGCAGCCGTCCCCTGTTGTGTGCTCGCGGACTGCTTCGTGGACTCATGGCTGCACCTTCCGAACGCTCCTGCACTGGCCTGATTCGGCCGTACCTACCAACTGTTCGTAACAGCAACCCTTCTGGACCGGTCCGGGCCCGTGCTGCACGGCCTTGGATTCGACGCTGGATCCGGCGGTCAGGACATGGTGGCGACGGCGAACAGGCCGGCCACGCCCACCAGGTACAGGACCAGGACCACCAGTGAGTCTGTCCCCATGCCCAAGCGCTTCTTTTTCGGGCGGAAGAGCAGGCCCAGGAGGTAGGTGAGGGTCAGCAGGATGGCCAGGGCAGTGAGGTAGATATCCGTGGCCTGGGCCTGCGGCAGCACCGGTTTGCCGGTGATGAGGACCGCCACCAGGAACAGGACGGGGAGGAAAGCGTTGCCGCCGAAGATGTCGCTGAACGCCAGCTTGTAGTCGCCCTGCTTGACCGATGCCAGGCCGGTGGAGATTTCCGGCAGGGACGTTGCCAGGGCCAGGAAGGTGGCGCCGAAGAGGACCCCGGAGAGGCCGATGTGCCCGGCGATTGCGTCCCCGCTGCGCTCCAGGACGACGCCGGCGGCCAGGGTTGCCAGGGCTGCGACGGTGAAGATCAGGGCTGACTTGCCCGTGCTGATGTGGCGGTTCTGGTCGGTGGACTTTTTCTTGGAGTGGCCTTTGGGCTGGTCCTGGCCGCCGGGGGCGTCGCCCTGCTGGTGCCACGGCAGGCCCTTTTGGGAGCGTTGGACCAGGATCAACCCGAGGATCCAGATCACGGCGATCAGCACCGCGGCAGGGGTCAGGTGGAAGGCCACGAGCGAGCCCGGCATTTGGCTGCCGGCAATCACCACGCCCAGCACGGCGACGACCGTGACGGCCTCGATGACCAGGGTCAGGGATGCTGCCTTGTAGCTGAGCGGCTCCGTGCCCTTGGTTCCGAACACGTCCAGGATCACCAGCACCACTGTTTGGATGGCGATGCCGCCCAGGATGTTGCCCACGGCCACGCCGATGTTGTTGGCCGCGGCCGCGCTGACCGTGATGGCGATCTCCGGCAGGTTGGTGGCAATGGCCAGCAGGATCAGCCCGCCCAGCGCCGACCCCAGGTGCAGTCGGTCATCGAGGATGTCCGTCTGCTTTGACAGCTGGATCCCGGCTACCCAGATCACCGCCGCGGCGCCGGCGAAAATCAGGAGCAGGACCACCAGGGGCAACGCTTCCATGTCTTTTGTCTCCTCTTGGATTCGTGTCACGGGCCTAATGAAGCCGTACCCACCGGTTGGCCCTGCCCGGTGGTTATTTGCTGGGAATCCGCTGGGAATCCTTCGCTTGCAGGGTGTGCCGGTGAAAGACGGGCCGGTGGGGGTAAGGAGTAGTCCGTAGCCACCACCCCGCCGAGAGGACCCCCATGGACATCGTTGAAGTGATTTTGAACGACCACCACGAGCAGCGGCGCCTGTTCGCCTTGCTTGATGAAATGCATGCCAGCGAAACGTCCAGCCTGGACGCGGTATGGAAGCGGATGCGCATCCTGCTGGAAGTCCACGCCAAGGCGGAAGAGGAACTCTTCTACCCGGAGCTGCTGGAACTGGGGAAGGGAGCCGGCGGAAAGGACTCCGCCGAAGACGAGACCACCGACGCCATCCACGACCACAACGAGATCCGGGACGCCATCAGCGACGTGGACCGGCACCCGACGGGTACAGCCGACTGGTGGGCGGCGCTGGCAAAGGTCAACGAAGCCAACGGCGACCATATGGCGGAAGAGGAACGCGAAGGCCTGACCGACTTCCGGCAGCACGCGTCCCTGGAACTGCGGCACCGGCTGGGCCTGGCGTTCGCCATCTTCGAATCCGAGCACGCCGGAGGGATAGCGCCCCAGGACGTCAGCCCCGAGGAATACATCCGCGAGCACGAATAAGGCCTTGGGCGGTGTTACCGCTTGACCCCTGGTTCGGCCGGTGCCTTGACCGTGGCCAGCAGGATGACCCCGGCCACCGCGGTGGCGCCTGACAGGAGGAACAGGACGATCGCCAGCGGCGGGGCGGAGGCAGCCTCGCCCAGGATGCTGACGCCGATGGCCACGGCCACCAGCGGATCGATCACGGTCAGCCCGGCCACCACGAGTTCGGGCGTTCCCCGGGTGTGGGCGTTCTGGACCAGGAAGCTGCCGGCCAGGGCCGCGATGACCAGCCCCGCCAAACAGGTCAGCGACAGCCACTCGAAGTCGCCCTGGAAGAGCCTGGCAATCACGGTCTTGGCCAACGCCGCGACGAACCCGAACAAAATCCCGGCGCCGGCGGTGAACACCACGGCGCCGGAGCGGTGCCGCCACAATGCATATGCCACGGCGACGCAGGCCAGGACCACGGCAAGAACGATCAGGATGGTCACGAGGTGCCGGTCACTGATTTCCACGTCCGCAGCGGAGAACGCCGCCACGGCCACGAACACGCCCACCCCGCCGACGCAGAGGGCGACGGCGGTGAGGGCCCGCCGGCCGGGGGACCTGCGGGTCATCCGGGCGGTGGCTAGGGTAGTGACCACCAGAGCGATTGCCCCAATGGGCTGCACCACGATCAGGGGCGAAAACCGCAGGCTGGTGAGCTGGAGCAGGATCGCAGCGCCCAGCATCGCCGTCCCGGCCAGCCACGCCGGTTTGCGGACCAGGGCCTGGAGCCGCCCGCCGCCCATGCTGCCGGCCTCACGTCCCGCGGCGGCCGGCTGGTCTTCCACGGCCCGGTGCTGGAACAGGGTTCCCAGGGCGAGCAGGACGGCACCCGCGGCGGCGATGGGAATCCCCAGCCAGTGGTAGGACGTCAACGCGGACACGGCCGCGGCCTGGATCATGGACAGACCTTACCCAGCCGGACCGATGGAAACCCGGAACCTACCGCTGGGCGATCCGGAACAGCGCACCGGTGGGGTCCGTGAGGGCTGCGATGCGGCCGAACGGGGTGTCCTCGGCGGGATAGACCACCTGCCCGCCCAGGGACGTGGCGATCTCCACCCCGGCGTCGGTGTTTTCAACGGCGAAGTAGGTCTGCCAGTTGGCCGGCACCCCTTCGGGCAGGAAATGGGAGGCGTCCATGATTCCGGCCCGTGAGTCGCGCCCGGATCCCAGCGTGGTGTAGCGGAAGTCCTCGGTGTCACTCATGACGTCCGTATCCCAGCCGAAAACGTCCTGGTAGAACTTCACCGACGCCGCGTACTCGCGGGCGTGGAGTTCATGCCAGTAGGGGGTGCCGGGTTCGCCCGTGGACTGGAACCCGGTATGGCCGCCGAACTGCCACGCGCCGATCGCGGCGCCGCCCGCATCCCCCAGCATCGCCATGTGTCCCTGCTCGGGGACCTCCATGGGCCCCATCAACACCTGGCCGCCTGCCGCCACGGCCGCGTCCGCCGTCGCCTGGATATCCTCCACCCGCAGGTACGTGGTCCACACGTCCGGGTACCCGGAGCCGGCGTCGTTCTTCATCATCCCGGCCACCATCGCACCGTTGGCGAACGCCGTGATGTAGCCGCCGTACTTCTCCTGGTCGCCCTCCTCGTAGGTCCAGCCGAACAGCGCGGTGTAGAACTCGCGGGACTTTTCCGGATTGGACGTCATGAGGTCGATCCAGCAGGGATCGCCGTTGGCGAAGGTGGGCTTGGGCATGGGGACTCCTGGTGTGTAGGGCTGTGGGCCGGGCAAGGCCACCCTAACGCTGCACGCGCTAAAAGCCGAGGGGCCGCCGGCACGGCCGCAACTGTGGGTTGGACCGTGCCGGCGGCCGGCCATTCCTACTCCTCGTCCTCCGGGTTCCGCAGCCGGCGCCTGACCAGCAGTCCGGCCACCACCAGGCCGATCACCAGGACGGCGCCAACTGTCCCCGCAACCACCAGCGGCCCCGGAACCCCTGGGTCGGCTGACGCGGGGCTGGCCGCCGGCGCCGCCGGCGGTGCGGAATTCGGGCCGCCGGCGGTGAAGGTGAACGTCCCCTCGATGGGATGGCCGTCCGAGGAGACCACCCGCCAGACCACCGTGTACTTGCCCTGCGGGGCGCCAGGCTTGACCGGCTGGCTGACCTGGTTGTCAACGATCTGCACCGGCCCGTCCGCCTGGTCGGCTCCGGTGGCGTCCTCCACCCGGACAATCGAGTTGATGGCAATGGGCGTGTGGTCGAACGTCAGCTCGACCTTGGCGGGCATTGCGCTGACCGTGGACCCGTTGGCCGGGTTGCTGGACTCCAGGGCATCATGCGCCTGCGCCGGCGCGGAAAAGACCAGCAGGAGCGCGGCGGTGGCCAACGGCAGCAGCATGCGTGCCGGCCAGGCCGTCCTGTGGCGGGGCGACGATGTCTTCATGTATCGCCCTACTTTCCGGCGGTCCGGGTACGGCGGCCGGCAACTGCCACGCCCAGGGCCGCTGCGCCGAGCACCAGTCCTGCTGCCCCCAGCACCACGCCCCACACGGACGTTGCGTCGCTGGACTCCTGGGCCGTCCGGGTCACTGCCTCGGCACTGGGCGACGCCGGCGCTGCGGCGGCGGCAGCCCCGTCGTCGGCCGTTGTGACGAAGGAGGGGGCGGGATGCTTGGGTTCCGGCTGCCCCTCGGCGCTCTCCTCGTCCCACTTCACCACGCTGCCGTCCGTGTAGGTCTGGGCTGCCTTCAGGGTGACCCTGGTGCCCGCGGCGGGAAGCCGGCCCACGGACAACGAGAACGCCTGGTACTGGTTTTGGCCCAACTGGTGGGCTTCGTCGGCAGTCCAGACCACGGAGGTGGGCGCCTTGGTGACCGTGCTGCCGGACACGGTGACGGGCTTGGGCAGCTCGCCGGTGACCACCTGGGCGGTCCATCCCTCCACGGGCTTGACGGAGACGGAGGTGAAGGGAGTGTCGGTTGGCAGCGTGACCTCGAGCTTGGTGGTTTTGGCCGTCGGGGACTCGTTGGGGACATTGAACGTGAGGTGGGAATAGCCGTCGGCGCCGGTATCGTCCGGGGTCACGCTGACGTGGGCGGACGCGGCGGTGGCGCCCGCGGCAACGATGCCCGCGGCGGCAGCGGCGGCGGCCAGGGTCTTGAGGGTACGGCGGAATGAGGTGTTCACAGCAAAGCCTTCCAAAGGGTGCGCCAAAGGGGCCGCAGGTGCGGCGGCGCGGGAGAAAATGACAACGCGGCGGCCCCTGGCCGCTTTCGGCAAGGGGGCTTCGCGGATTCGGCAGCCGCCTAGTTGTATTGACCACAGACGTTAGTGACGCCCGGCGTGGTTTGGTGACATGAAGAAGACCTCCGGGTGGAGTGGGGCTTG